>NZ_JBIASO010000021.1:102135-158811 GCF_042890865.1 Streptomyces sp. NPDC002018 | reverse complement strand
CGATACGACAAGCGCGGCTACATCTTCCTCGGCACCGCAACAGCGGCAGCCCTCACCATCTGGCTCCGAACATGATCGGCCGGACAAGTCCTAGGGCCTGTTCCGGTCCTGTCCGGTCCTGTCCAGGTTCCGTCGGGGGCCTGTCCGGGTTCCGTCGGGTGTCCGTCAGGGCGGAAGCGAAGAGCCCGTCGGGGGCGGGGTGCCTCATCGGCCCCCGTCCCCGGCGTCATGTCCCCGGGACGTCCGACCGCTGCTCCACCCCGGTGAACGGGCGCCAGGTGAGGTCCGGCGGGGGCGCGGGGCACTCCGGCGCGAACTCCTCGATCGTGTTGAGGGTGTGGCGCAGCATGCGGACCAGCAGGTCGCGCGGGATCTCCAGCGTCAGTTCCTGGTGGCCCAGCCACTCCAGCGTCAGCCACTCGACGCTGGAGAGCCAGCCGAGCAGCGCGAGCCGGGCGATCGCCGGGATGTCCCGCCTGCCGTAGGCGCCCTCGGCGATCGTGGAGACCAGCCCGGTCCGTACGGCGTCACGGATGGCCTGGACCTGGGTGTCGAAGCCGACGCCACCGGTGATGATCGTGCGGTAGGCGGACTCGTTCTGCTGGGCGAACCGCAGATACGCCTCGACCGTGCGCTGGACCCGTTCCGTACGCGGCAGTTCGGATCCGCCGGCGGCGGCGAGGGTGACCAGTTCGGCCACCGAGTCCTCGACGATGGCGAGGTAGTAGCCGCGCTTGTTCTTGAAGTAGTAGTAGATCAGGCCCTTGGCGACCCCGGCGTGCCGGGCGATGTCGTCCATCGACAGCGCGTCGTACGAGGTGTTGGCGAACAGCTTCCTCCCCGTCGCGATGAGTTCGGAGCGCCGCACCTGTGATCGTGCGGAGGCGCCACGCTGTTGACTACGGTTCACATTCGCGTCCTGGTCTCCGGCTGCCTCGGGATTCCCACAAGAATTCCCGCAGTATCGCAGAGGGACCACAACGCCCCGCGGGGTGTCCACAACCGCCCGTGGAGTGTGCGCAACGGCCCGCTCCGGGTGGTCCGGGGGCGAAGCGTCAGGCCGGCGCCCCCGGGCCCGGTCGTTCCTGGGCCCGTCAGAGCAGGCCCACCGCCCGCAGAGCGCGCCGCTGCGCCGCGGACGGCGCGGCGGGCCAGTAGACGTAACAGACACCGCCGGTGCCGGACGCCACATTGCCGGAGGCGTTGTACCGCTTGGTGCGGAGCCAGATCGTCTCCCATTCCGCGCGCCGGTAGATCCGGCGTACGGCGGGATTGCTCGGCGAGGCGGGGTCGTTGGCGATCACATCGCCGTCGGCCGTGAAGCCGATCACGGTCATGAGATGGCCCGAGGTGCCGTAGCCGGCCCCCGTCAGCTCCTTCTCCAGGAAGGACTGCGAGGTGATCACGGGGATCCCCGCACGGACGAGGGTCTCCACGTCCGTGAGCGAGCCGAGCCGGGTGACGGCCGAACTCATGTCCGGGTAGGTGGCCGCGTACGCCGCGTTGAAGGGCCAGTTGCCGCACCCCTCGTACTGGTAGTCGTAGGTGAAGCGGGCGGCGTGGCAGACCTGGGGGTCGGCGTACTCCGGGTTCACCCAGGCGAGGTCCTCGGCCGTGGGCCGGCGTCCCCAGTACTCGATGATCATCTGCGAGGAGGTGGGGCTGCACCAGGCCTCGCCGCCGTTGTCGTACTCGGGGTACTGCCCGGTGTGGATGTTCTGCGAGTAGCGCGGCACCGCCAGCTCACGCGCGAGCCCAGGGACCGAGGCGGGGACGGTGAACCGGTCGGGGATGTCCGAGGCCATCGCCCCGGCCCGGTGGACCACGGGGGTGAGCCGGCTGCCGGGGGTGCGGTAGAGGGTGAGCCGCAGCCGGTACGAGTCCAGCCGCAGCCCGCTCGCCGGGTCGTCCACCGAGAAGGTGTCGGTCCAGATGCTGCTGCGCCCGTCGCCCTGGTCGTCCACGGAGGTGCGCCGGATGTCGGTCTCGCCGTCCCCCGCCGTCCAGCGGCCCATCACGAACCAGGGGGTGTCGGTGCCGTCGGAGTACCGGCCGCCCAGCTCGATCTGGAGCCAGGTCCCGGCGGGGGCCGTGGCGTTCCAGGAGGCGATCACCTCGGTGGCGGGGACCCGCGAGCGGTGGACGGGCGAGGTCCAGGTCGCGTACTCCCAGGTGGTGGTCAGCCCGGTGTGCGGGTCGGCGTAGTCGGTGCGGCCGGCCGGGGCGCCGATCACCAGCGCGGGCCTGGCGCCGGGCACGGCGCGGGTGCCGCGGTGCTCGCCGGAGCGCCAGTCGGTGTACGAGGTCCAGTGGGCGTTGTCCACGAGAGGCCTGGCGCGGTCGGGGGCGGTCGGGGCCGGGGAGACGGCGGCTGCCGCCGGGACGGCGGACACCGCCCCGGCGCCGGCGGCGGCGAGAGCGGCGGCGAGCACGGTTCGGCGCGAGGTGGAACTGGTCACGGGACCTCCGGTCGAGGGCGGTGCGCTGCGGGGGAACGGGAGGGGCAACGGAAAGGGCAACGGATAGGGCAACGGAAAGGGACGGAGAAACAGGACGGCTGCCCGGCAGTCGCCACTATCGCGGTTCGTGGTGGGCTTCTGCCAGCGATTCGCCTCGCGTCGCCCCATCAATATTGGTCTCCCACCAGTGGCGTGACCTGGGACCTCGTAGGGTGGGCGGATGAACGACCTGACCGGGGCCGCAGCCGCTCTGCGCGCTCTGCCGCCGTCCTGCGGGCCCGTCCGGCTGATCGCGGTCGACGGCCACGCGGGCTCCGGCAAGAGCACCTTCGCGACACGGCTCGCGGCGGCGCTCGGCGGCGCGCCCGTTCTGCGTCTCGACGATCTCGCCTCCCACGAGGAGCTGTTCGCGTGGACGGAGCGCGTGGCGCGGCGGATCGTCGAACCGCTCACGCGGGGCGCGACCGCGCACTACGAGGCATACGACTGGACCCTGCGGCGCTTCGACGAGCCGCGCGAGCTGCCCGCCGCTCCCGTGGTGCTGATCGAGGGCGTGGGGGCCGGGCGCCGGGCGCTGCGGCCGTATCTGGCCCGGCTGCTCTGGATGGACCGGGACGCCGAGGCCTCCTGGGAACGGGGCCGCCGGCGCGACGGACCGGAGCAGTCCGCCTTCTGGGACGGCTGGACAACGGCGGAGACTCGCCATTTCTCCTCGGACCCCTCCCGGCCCTTCGCGGACACCCTGGTACGGGAGGTGCCGGAGGGGTACGTGATGCTCCCGGGGCCCGTTTCGACCGCGATGCACGACCAGACCATCACCCAGGGTGATCACTTTCGGCCTCCATACTGAGCAGTCGGAATTCGGCTCGGGCCGAGTGCCCAACTCCGCTTGACCGAGGGACCGGACAGGTCTTACGTTCTCAATGTGCGGCTTTTCGGAGCCGCCGCGGACGCGAAGCCCCCGGTTGTTCCCCCGTGATCGGGGGCTTCGTTCTGCCCTCTTCGCCGGTTTCCGGAGGTCGTCCACCTCCGCCGGGCCCCCGCCCGCTCACCCTGGGTCACCACTGTGGCCTCTGAGTGGTGCCCTTAGTCGCACACCCTCTGCGCAGGTACGATGCCTCTCGGTACGGTCAATTCCCGTCCGCCAGAGGGTGGTTCAGCACGCTGCCGACGGGCGCCCGCCCGGCGGGACAATCCGGGGGCACGGTTTGTTGTGGGGGGCCTGATGGACATCGGCACGCAGGGCGGCACCGGAGCCCCTGCCGATCTCGCCTGGGTGCGCGGTGTGGAGGCGTACACGATGGGGGCCTACCCCCAGGCGGAGGAGGAGTTCAGGACCGCCGTACGCCTCGATCCCGGGATGGCCGACGGCTGGCTCGGGCTGCACGCGCTGCGCGTGGACACCACGGCCGCGCTGCTGCACATGTACCGCCACCGCGACCGCTTCGGCGAACAGCGTGCCCGCCACCGCCGCACCCTCAACTCCTGGTACTGGCTCGGCTGGTGGGTGCAGCCCGTGCTGGAGAACGGGCGCGATCTGCTGCTCGCCCACGCCTCGCACTGGCTGGACGGCCGGCACGTACCGGAGCTGGACCGGGCCCTCGCCGGGCTGCCGCCCGTGGACGCCGATCCGCAGGTGCGGTTCCTGCACGCCTGCCGCGCCTATCTGGTCAAGGACTGGGACCAGCTGGTGCGCCACACCGAGCCGCTCGTCAACGATCCGCTGCTGGGTATAGAGGCGGGCCTCTTCGGCGGGATGGCCAGGGTCCGGCTGGAGATGTACGGGCAGGCCCTGCCGCTGCTGTCCACCGCGCTGATGCGCTGCCGCAGCGAGCAGCCCCAGCGCAAGGAGCTGCGGTACTGGCTGGCGCGCGCCCATGAGGGCACCGGGCGCAGCGCGGCGGCCTTACCCCTCTACCGGGCCGTGCACCGGCTCGATCCCGCGTTCATGGACACCGCGGCCCGGCTGGCCGCGATCACCGACTTCGACGGATACGAAGGGCCCGAGGACCCGGTGGGGCTGGCCTCGGTGGCGCTGGCGGGCCTCGGTCAGGACACGGCGGACGCGACGGACGCGCAGGGCGAGAGCGAGGGGCCGGCCGGCTCGGACGTACTCCTCGGGCGGGATCCCCAGCCCCAGAAGGGCGGCGGGAGCGGGGGACCCGCGCGCGACGACGTACGGGAGAAGGTGCCGTCACCGCCCGCGCAGCCGGCCCAGCCGAGGTTCCCCGAGGGCCCGACCGATCCGGCGCTGCTCGCCGAGGCGCTGGCGGAGCTGGAGCGGATGGTCGGGCTGGAGCCGGTGAAGCGCCAGGTCAAGGCGATCTCCGCGCAGCTCAACATGGCCCGGCTCCGGGCCGGCCAGGGGCTGCCCGTCCAGCCGCCGAAACGTCACTTTGTCTTCTCCGGCCCCTCCGGCACCGGCAAGACGACCGTCGCGCGCATTCTGGGGCGGATCTTCTACGCGCTCGGGCTGCTCGGCGGCGATCATCTCGTCGAGGCCCAGCGGGCGGATCTGGTCGGCGAGTTCCTGGGGCAGACCGCGGTCAAGGCGAACGAGCTGATCGACTCCGCGATCGGCGGGGTGCTCTTCGTGGACGAGGCGTACAGCCTCTCCAACTCCGGGTACACCAAGGGCGACGCGTACGGAGACGAGGCGCTTCAGGTCCTGCTCAAGCGCGCCGAGGACAACCGCGACCATCTCGTGGTCATCCTGGCGGGCTATCCGGAGGGCATGGACCGGCTGCTCGCCACCAATCCGGGGCTCTCGTCCCGCTTCACCAGCCGCGTCGACTTCCCCAGCTACCGGCCGCTGGAACTGACCGCCATCGGGCGGGTGCTGGCCGCGGAGAACGGCGACATCTGGGACGAGGAGTCCGTGGACGAGCTGCTGTCGATCAGCGGCCATGTGGTGGACCAGGGGTGGATCGACGAGCTGGGCAACGGGCGCTTCGTGCGCACGCTGTACGAGAAGAGCTGCGCGTACCGCGATCTGCGGCTCTCCGGCTACAGCGGCACGCCCACCCGGGACGATCTGGCCACGCTGCGGCTGGCGGATCTGATGCAGGCGTACGGCGAGGTGCTCTCGGGCCGGGGCCCGGCCGACCGGGGCCCCCAGGACCCGGCCGCGCCGTAGCGCCCGGCGGTGCGCCTCCCGGCGGGAGGCCGTGGTGCGGGACGCGGCCTCGCGGCGGGGTACGCGGGTGCACCCCGGGACGGCACTGCATGCCGTCCCGGATGTGCCCACGGCTCTCAGTGGGTCAGGACCTGGGGCGGCTGGTCCGCTCGTTGTTCTCCCACCAGGGGCGCCTTCGGGACGCGCTCGCGGTGGGACGGGTCCCGTACCTCGCCGACCAGTTTCTCCAGCACGTCCTCCAGCGCCACCAGGCCCAGCACCCGTCCCGACGCGTCCGCGACCTGGGCGAGATGCGTCGCCGCGCGGCGCATCACGGTGAGGGCGTCGTCCAGGGGGAGTTCCGCCCGCAGCGTCGCCATCGGCCGCCACACATGCTGCGGTACGGCCCGCTCCCCCGCCTCCAGGTCGAGGACGTCCTTCACATGCAGATAGCCCATGAAGACCCCGCCGCTCTCCGCGCAGACCGGGAAGCGCGAGTAGCCGGTGCGTACGGTCAGCTCCTCGATCTGGCGCGGGGTGACCGCCGGGGTCACCGTCACCAGGGAGGCGTGCGGGAGCAGGACGTCGGTGACGGGGCGGCTGCCCAGCTCCAGCGCGTCCTCCAGACGCTCCTGGGCCTCCGGCTCCAGCAGGCCCGCCTGGCCCGAGTCCTCGACCAGCCGGTTGAGCTGTTCGCTGGTGAAGACGGCCTCCACCTCGTCCTTGGGCTCAACGTGGAAGGCCCGCAGCACCAGCCGGGCGCAGGCGCCGAGCCCGGCGGTCACCGGGCGGCAGAGCCGGGCGAAGCCGACCAGGCCGGGGCTGAACCAGAGCGCGGTCTTCTCCGGGGCCGCCATGGCGAGGTTCTTGGGCACCATCTCGCCGATGACGAGATGCAGCGAGACGACCAGCGCGAGGGCGATCACATAGCCCAGCGGATGGATCAGCCCCTCGGGCACATGGGCCAGGTGGAAGAGGGGTTCCAGCAGCCGGGCGACCGTCGGTTCGGCGACCGCGCCGAGGGTCAGGGAGCAGACGGTGATGCCGAACTGGGCGGCGGCCATCATCTGCGGCAGATTCTCCAGCCCGTGCAGCACCTGCCGGGCGCGGGCCGAGCCGCGCGCGGCATGCGGCTCGATCTGGCTGCGGCGTACGGAGACGAGGGCGAACTCCGCGCCGACGAAGAAGCCGTTCGCCAGGACCAGTACCAGGGCGAAGACCAGTTGCAGAGCGCTCATCGGACGCCCTCCGCGAGCGCGGGGGCACCGGCCGGTATGTCGGCCGTCGCCGTCGGCGGGGCGTCCGCCGCGGCGCCCTGCGGGGCGCCGGCCGTGCGCACCAGCCGGACCCGCTCGGCCCGGTAGCGGTCCACCTGGCGCACGGACAGCCGCCAGCCGGGCAGCTCCGCCTTGTCGCCGGGGGCCGGGATACGTCCCAGCAGGTCGGCGACCAGGCCGGCCAGGGTCTCGTAGGGGCCGTCGGGCACCTCCAGCCCGATCCGCCGCAGGGCGGGGACCCGGGCGCTGCCGTCGGCGTCCCAGGCCGGGCGGCCGTCCTCGGCCGTGACGGGGGCCAGTTCCGGCCGGCCGTCGCCCTCCGCGTCATGCTCGTCGCGCACTTCGCCGACCAGCTCCTCGATGATGTCCTCCAGCGTGACGACCCCGGCCGTACCGCCGTACTCGTCGACCACGACGGCTATCGGCTGCTCGCTGCGCAGCCGCTCCAGGAGCTGCTGCACGGGCAGGGACTCGGGCACCAGCAGGGCCGGTACGGCGATCCGTCCGGCCGGGGTGCGCAGCCGCTCCCGTACGGGCACGGCGAGCGCGTCCTTGAGATGGACCATGCCGACGATCTCGTCGATGCGCTCCCGGTAGACCGGGAAGCGGGAGAGACCGGTGGCCCGGGTGAGATTGAGGACGTCCGCCGCGGTGGCGTCGGCCTGGAGGGCGCTCACCTTCACCCGGGGGGTCATGACGTGCTGCGCCGTGAGCCGTCCCAGCGAGAGGGTCCGTACGAACAGGTCCGCCGTGTCCTGTTCGAGGGTGCCCGCACGGGCGGAGTGGCGGGCCAGGGAGACCAGTTCGCCGGGGGTGCGGGCCGAGGCGAGTTCATCGGTCGGTTCCACGCCCAGCATCCGGACCAGCCGGTTGGCGACGGTGTTGAGCAGGGAGATCACCGGCCGGAACACGGTGGCGAAGAGATACTGCGGGCCCGCCACGAACCGGGCGACCTGGAGCGGCCGGGAGACCGCCCAGTTCTTCGGTACGAGTTCGCCGATCACCATCTGGACGGCGGAGGCGAGCAGCATCCCGATCACCACCGCGACCCCGGAGACGGCCCCCTCGGGCAGTCCGGTCGCGGAGAGCGGTCCGTCGAGCAGCCCCGCGAGCGCGGGCTCGGCGAGCATGCCGACGACCAGTGAGGTGATGGTGATGCCGAGCTGGGTGCCGGAGAGCTGGAAGGACAGCTCCCGCAGGGATCTGACGACGGCGCGGGCGCGGCGGTCGCCGCCGGCGGCGGCACGCTCGGCGTCCGGTCGGTCCACGGTGACCAGGCCGAACTCGGCGGCCACGAAGAAGCCGTTGGCGAGGATCAGAAGGAACGCTGCGGCGAGCAGCAGAAGGGGGATGGTCATGCCGCCGCCTCGTCGAAGGGGGCGGCGCAGGTACTACCGGACGATCCGTCCATTGCTGGAGGGAGTCACTCCTCGGGTCGCAGGTGGCCCCACGGGCCGTCGCGGCCGTCGGATGCGGGGCGGGGGCGCACTCGGCGCCTCCGCCACCAGAGTAATCAAGAGAGGGCGCGACAGGGCAGTGCCGTACGGGGCTGTGGCGCGCCCGTCGAGGGGCGGGCGCCGCCGGGCGGGGTCAGTTCTTCTCCGTGCCGGTGCCGTGCGACTCGGTCAGCGCGCGCAGGGCGCGCGCGTCGCGGATGGCCTGCGCCTTGGCGATTCCGGGCTGAATGCCCAGCACGGGCAGGCTGCTGCCGTCGCTCAGGTCGAGGAAGACCCAGGGGTCGCCGGGCCGCAGATTGACCCGGAGGATCTCGGCCCACTCCAGCCGCCGGGTGCGGGTGAGATTGACCACGGTCACTCCGCCGGCGTCGGCGACGACCTTGGGACGGCTGAGCACCACGAGGACCCCGAGGAAGAGCAGGGCCGTGAGGATGAAGCTGGCCCGCTCCCCCGTGCCGAGCTTCTCCAGCACCAGGGCGACGGCCGTGATGACGGAGAACATGACCGCCCCCACGGTCAGCAGGACGATCCGGGTCCTGGTCGGCCGGAAGGTGACCGGAAGGACGGGCTCCGCCTCCCCGGAGGGGGTGGAGGGCGCACCGTCCGGCCGCGGGGCGTCGGGGGTGTCGACGGGATCGGACGGATCGGGCTGGGGGGCGGGCATCGGTTCTGGGTCTTCCCGGGGTGGCGGCGGAGGGGCGTCAGAGGCGGCAGGCGTGGATCGCCGTGGTCAGAATGGCTCGGGCGCCCAGTTCGTACAGATCGTCCATGATCCGCTGCGCCTCCCTGGCCGGGACCATCGCGCGGACGGCGACCCAGCCCTCGTTGTGCAGCGGGGAGACGGTCGGCGACTCCAGGCCCGGGGTGAGGGCGACGGCGCGCTCCAGGTGCTCGGCGCGGCAGTCGTAGTCCATCATCACGTACGTACGGGCGACGAGCACGCCCTGGAGCCGGCGCAGGAACTGCTGGACCTTGGGCTCGTTCGCGCCCGCGCCGGTGCGCCGGATGACGACGGCCTCGGACGTCATGATCGGCTCGCCGATCACTTCGAGGCCCGCGTTCCGCAGCGAGGTGCCGGTCTCCACCACATCGGCGATGACCTGGGCGACCCCCAGCTCGATGGCGGTCTCGACCGCGCCGTCGAGGTGCACGACGGAGGCGTCCACGCCGTTGTCCGCGAGGTGCTTGGCGACGATGCCCTCGTAGGAGGTGGCGACGGTCATACCGTCGAAGTCCTCGACCCCGCCGGCCGTGCCCGCCTTGGTGGCGTACCGGAAGGTGGACCGCGCGAAGCCGAGCGGAAGGATCTCTTCCGCGTTGGCGCCGGAGTCCAGCAGCAGATCACGGCCGGTGATGCCGATGTCGAGCCGGCCGGAGCTCACATAGATCGCGATGTCACGGGGGCGGAGGTAGAAGAACTCCACCTCGTTGTCCGGGTCGACCAGGACGAGTTCCTTGGACTCCTTGCGCTGCTGGTATCCGGCCTCATGGAGCATCGCCGACGCAGGTCCGGACAGTGAACCCTTGTTGGGGACGGCGATGCGCAGCATGAGAACGGATTCCTTTGTGCGAGGGGTGGTTGTACGGGGACGTGCCGGCGCGGCCGACGGCGGAGCCGGTGCCCGGAGGCACCGGCTCAGAGATGGGCGTAGACGTCGTCGAGGGAGATTCCGCGCGCGACCATCATCACCTGGACGTGGTAGAGGAGCTGTGAGATCTCCTCGGCGGCGGCTTCCTTGCCCTCGTACTCGGCGGCCATCCACACCTCGGCCGCCTCCTCGACGACCTTCTTGCCGATGGCATGGACGCCCTTGTCCACCAGCTCGGCGGTACGGGAGGTCGCGGGGTCGCCGTTGGCGGCCTTCTGCTGAAGCTCGGCGAAGAGCTCCTCGAACGTCTTCTTGGACATGGTGGAACTCACTTTACGCGGCCACGGGAGGGGGTCAGCGCCAGGGCTCCGCGACGGTGCGCAGGGTGGCCGCGGTGGCGACGGCGGCGGTGACCGCCTCATGGCCCTTGTCCTCGTGCGAGCCCTCCAGTCCGGCCCGGTCGAGAGCCTGCTCCTCGGTGTCACAGGTCAGTACGCCGAAGCCGATCGGCACCCCGGTGTCGACGGAGACCTGGGTGAGGCCCTGGGTGACGCCCTGGCACACATAGTCGAAGTGGGGGGTGCCGCCCCGGATGACGACGCCGAGGGCGACGACCGCGTCGTAACCGCGTCCGGCGAGCACCTTGGCGACGACCGGCAGCTCAAAGCTGCCGGGGACGCGCAGCAGGGTCGGCTCGTCGATGCCGAGCTCCCCGAGGGCGCGCAGGGCGCCGTCGACGAGGCCGTCCATGATCTTCTCGTGCCACAGTGCCGCGATCACGGCGACCCGGAGGTCTCCGCAGTTCTTCACACTCAGTTCGGGTGCGCCCTTGCCGCTCACGTCTCTCCTCGAAGCTGTTCTGGTTCTCGTGGTCGCCCGTGCTCCGGCCGTGGTTCCGGCCGGTCGTACGGTCCTAGCTGGTCGTACGGTCCTAGCCGGTCGTACGGTCCTACTGGTTGCCGCAGGCGGACGCGCCGACGGCGGCGTCGAGCCAGGGCAGGTCGTGCCCCATCCGGTCGCGCTTGGTGCGCAGATAGCGGAGGTTGTGCTCGCCCGCCTGGACGGGCATCGGCTCACGGCCGGTGACCCGGAGCCCGTACCGGACGAGCGCGGCGGTCTTGTCGGGGTTGTTGGTCATCAGCCGCAGGCTGTGCACACCGAGGTCGTCGAGGATCCGCGCGCCCGCCGCGTAGTCACGGGCGTCGGCGGGCAGACCGAGTTCCAGATTGGCGTCGAGGGTGTCGTGGCCGCGCTCCTGGAGTTCGTACGCGCGCAGCTTGGAGAGCAGCCCGATGCCCCGGCCCTCGTGGCCGCGGAGATAGACGACGACGCCGCGCCCGGCCTCGGTGACCCGTTCCATGGAGGCCTGGAGCTGGGGGCCGCAGTCGCAGCGCAGCGACGCGAAGATGTCGCCGGTGAGGCACTCGGAGTGGACCCGGACGAGCACGTCCTCGCCGTCCCCGATGTCCCCGTGCACGAGGGCGACATGCTCGACGCCGTCGAGGGTGGAGCGGTAGCCGTACGCGGTGAACTCGCCGGAGGCCGTGGGCAGCCGGACCTCGGCCTCGCGCCGGACGGTGGGCTCGGAGGCGCGGCGGTAGGCGATCAGATCCTCGATCGAGATGATCGTCAGACCGTGTTTGCGCGCGAACGGGATCAGTTCGGGCAGCCGCAGCATCACCCCGTCCTCACCGGCGATCTCCACGATCGCGCCGGCCGGGCGCAGCCCCGCGAGCTGGGCCAGGTCCACGGCCGCCTCGGTGTGGCCGTTCCGTACGAGCACCCCGCCGGGCTTGGCGCGCAGCGGGAAGACATGGCCCGGCCGGACGAAGTCGCCGGGCCCGGCGTCGCCCGCGGCGAGCAACTGGAGCGTGGCGGCCCGGTCGGCGGCGGAGATCCCGGTGGTGACGCCGTGGGCGGGCGCCGCGTCCACGGAGACCGTGAAGGCGGTGCGCATCGACTCGGTGTTGTGCTGGACCATCTGCGGGAGTTCGAGCCGGTCCAGTTCGGCGCCCTCCATCGGGGCGCAGATCAGTCCGCGGCACTCGCTCATCATGAAGGCGACTATCTCGGGGGTGGCCTTCTCGGCGGCGATGACGAGGTCGCCCTCGTTCTCGCGGTCCTCGTCGTCCACGACCACGACGGGACGGCCGGCCGCGATGTCGCGGACGGCCTGCTCCACCGGGTCGAGGGAGAGATCCCCTGCGGCGTTGTCCGTGGAGTACCACGGGACGGGCGCGGGGGCGGGGGCGGCGTGAGGTGCCTCGTTGAGGGCGGTGACGGCGGACGGGCGGGACGTCATGCTGCTGCTCCTTCCAGGGACGGGGCGCCGGCGCGGGAGCGCAGCCACCAGTCACGCATTCCCCACAGAACGAGGACGAGGTAGATCACGTAGACGAAGCCGGAGAAGGCCAGTCCGCTGCTGAACGCGAGCGGTACACCGACGATGTCGACGAGCAGCCAGGCGAACCAGAACTCGACGAGGCCACGCGCCTGGGCGACCATCGCGGCGAGGGTGCCGACGAAGATGTACGCGTCGGGCCAGGGGTTCCAGGACAGTTCGGGGACGGCGGCGAACAGCCCGCCCACGGCGAGGGTGCCCAGCGCCGTACCGGCGAGGAGCACGGCGCGCTCGCGCCCGGTCGCGAACCGCACGGCGATCGAGCCGTCCTGGGCCTGCCGCGTACCGCGCTGCCACTGGCGCCAGCCCCACAGGGCGACCCCGATGACCAGGAGCTGCTTGCCGACGCCCCCGCTGAGCTGCGCCGAGGCATAGGCGCCGACGAGGATGACACCGGAGAACAACTGGGCGGGCCAGGTCCAGATCGAGCGCCGCCAGCCGAGCGCGAGCGCGGCCAGTCCGATGGTGTTGCCGATCATGTCGGACCACAGGATGTGCTGACCGAAGGCCGTGAAGGCCTCACCGTTCAGCCAGGACAGTGCGCTCACTGGACGGACTCCTCGGATCCGGCGCCGAGCAGCCGCTCGACGTACTTCGCGATGACGTCGACCTCGAGGTTGACCGGGTCGCCGGGTGCCTTGATGCCGAGGGTGGTCAGCGCGAGGGTGGTGGGGATGAGGCTGATGGTGAAGTAGTCGGGTCCGGCGTCCACGACCGTGAGGCTGACACCGTCGACGGTGATGGAGCCCTTCTCGACCACATAGCGGGTCAGCGGGGCGGGCAGGGAGATCTTGACGATCTCCCAGTGCTCGGAGGGCTTGCGCTCGACGATGGTGCCGGTGCCGTCCACATGCCCCTGGACGATATGGCCGCCGAGCCGGCCGCCGACCGCCATGGGACGCTCCAGATTGACGCGGGAGCCGGTCTCCAGGGCCCCGAGGCTGGAACGGTCGAGGGTCTCGGCCATCACATCCGCGGTGAACTCGCCGTCGCCGAGGTCCACGACCGTGAGACAGACTCCGTTGACGGCGATCGAGTCGCCGTGCTTGGCGTTCTCGGTGACGACGGGGCCGCGGAGGCGGAAGCGTGAGGAGTCGCCGAGGTTCTCGACGGCAGTGACCTCACCCAGTTCTTCGACGATTCCGGTGAACACTCAACGCTCCTTCGTGGTGGTGGTGCCCGGGACAGCGGGTGTGGTGGACACGGGCGCGGGCACGGCCCCGGGGGCCGCGGCCGGCACGGGCGCGGGCACCGCGGTGATCCGCAGATCGGGGCCGATCCGTACGGACTCCGTCATCCGGAGTCGCAACGCCTCGGTGAGGGTGGTGATTCCGGCGCCGGCGAGGGCGGCGGGGCCGGCCCCGAGGAGCACGGGGGCGAGATAGCCGACGACCTTGTCGACGGCTCCGGCGGCGACGAAGGAACCGGCCAGGACCGGCCCGCCTTCGAGCAGCACGGAGCGGACGCCGCGTGCGTACAGGGCCGCGAGCAGGGCGGGGACGTCCAGCCCGCGTGCGCCGCGCGGCAGCCGTACGACCTCGGGAAGATGGTCCGAGCCGGTGAGCTCGGCGTCCTCGGCGACGGCGATCAGGGTGGGCGCGGCGCCGTCCAGGATCCGGGCGCCGGGGCGTACGGCGGTGCCCTGCGTGTCGACCACGACCCGCAGCGGCTGGACGGCGCCCTCGACACCCCGCACCGCGAGATGGGGATCGTCGGTGCGCGCGGTGCCCGAGCCGACCACGACCGCGTCGGCCTCTGCGCGCAGCCGGTGGACATCGGTACGGGCCTCGGCGGAGGTGATCCACCGGCTGGTGGAGTCGGCGGCGGCGATCCGGCCGTCGAGTGTGGCCGCGTACTTCCACAGGACATGGGGCCGGCCCCGGCGTACGGAGGTGAGCCAGGCGGTGTTGCCCTCCTCGGCCTCCTCGGCGAGCAGCCCCTGCTCGACCGTGATCCCGGCCGCGCGCAGGGTGTCCGCCCCGCCGGTGGCCCGCGGGTTGGGATCGGCGACCGCGTAACTGACCCGGGCGACACCGGCCTCGACGAGCGCCCGCGAGCAGGGGCCGGTGCGGCCGGTGTGGTCGCAGGGTTCGAGCGTGACGTACGCCGTGCCGCCGCGGGCCCGCTCACCGGCGGCGCGCAGGGCGTGGATCTCGGCGTGGGGTCCGCCCGCGCGGCGGTGGAAGCCCTCGCCCACGGGCTGTCCCGCGGCATCGAGGATCAGGCATCCGACGACCGGATTGGGGCTGGTGGAACCGAGTCCGCGAGCGGCCAGCGCGATGGCCCGACGCATGGCGTCGGTGTCGGTCACTGGCTCGGCTTCGATGGCCACCGGGTCCTCCTGCCTCTGGGGGCACGGACTCCGGGGCCTGTCGATGACGACAGAGAAGCGGGAACGCACAGGGGAACGCCGAGGCCGACAATCCGGATCGTCCGAGGACGATCCGCCGACGGCGGCGTACCGATGACGGCCCGCCGCGCACTGCCTCCCATCCGGACTTTCACCGTCGGTCCAGGAATCTCACCTGGTCAACCGGCCGCTGGCTGCGGACGGGTCGCGGACTATAACCGCCGGTTCGGAATTACACCGACCCCGGAGTGCGCTGCTTCTGGTACCCGACCAGTGTGCCACGCCTGATCGTCGGCCATCCGGGGGATGTCTGTGGGCTGGATCACAGGAGGCGCGCTGTCTCACATCCCGGGCGTATGCAGGATCCCAACGGACCCGGACCCGGACCCGGACCCCGGCCCTGGGCGGACGGCCGGGCGCGCGTCGTTCCGTCCGGCGGATGGTGCGACCGGAGCGGGAGACCGGCCCTCGGCCCGGCCGCCCGTGTCCGGCCGCCCACGCTCGGCCGGTCCAGCTCGGCCGCCAGGCCGCTCATGCCCGTCGGGTCCGGCCCGCTGCTCCTGCCCGGCCGCTCCGGCTCGGCGGCCCGCGCTCGGCCGGTCAGCTCGGCTCGGGGGCGAAGAGGTCGTCCTGGGCCGCGTCCCGTGCCGTCAGCAGGGCCCCGCGCAGCACCGCCGTGCCGCCGAGGGTCCCGGCCCTGACCTCCGTACGCAGCGGGGACATCGCCGCCAGCCGCTCCTCGACCCGGGCCGCCAGGCCCGCGCCACCCGCGTGGCCGACCTCACCCGCCAGGACGATCCGGCCCGGGTCCAGCACCGCGCCGACCGCCGCCGCGCCGATGGCCAGCCGGTCGGCCAGCACCCCGAGAAACGCGTCGGCGGCCTTGCTCCCCGGCGTGGGCGCGTCCCGCTCCCCCGCCGCGTCCGCCGTCTCGACGGCGGCGCGCACGAGGGCCGCGGCGGGCGGTTCCTGCGGCGCGGCGACCGCCGAGATGCCGTACTCCCCGGCGAGTTCACCGATGGCCGCCGAGCCCACGAGCGTATGGAAGCCGCCTTCGCAGCCGAGCGCCGAGGGCAGCCGAGAGGTGCCGGGCACGGGCAGGAAGCCGATCTCGCCCGCACCGCCCGAGGCGCCCCTGCGGAGCTTGCCGTCGAGTACGACCGCCGCGCCCACGCCATGGCCGAGCCAGAGCAGGACGAAGGTGTCCTGGCCGCGCGCCGCGCCAAGGCGCTGTTCCGCGAGCGCGGCGAGATTGGTCTCGTTCTCCACCAGGACGGTGGCGGGCAGCCGCTCCTGGAGGGCGGCGACGAGTCTTCGGTGCCAGGCGGGCAGTCCGGTGGTGTCACGGAGTTCGCCGGTGACCGGGTCGACCAGACCGGGGGCGCCGATGCCCACGCTGTGCAGCCGTACCGCGCCGGCCTCCTCGGCCGTACGCTCCAGCAGCGCCGCCGCCCGCTCGACGGCGGCCTCGGTGGCCGTGTCGCTGCCGATGGGCAGGACGGCCTCGGCGAGGGTCGCGCCGAGCAGATCGGCGACGACGACGGAGACGCTGTGCGTCCGCACGTCGAGGGCCGCGAGATGTGCGCGGTCGGCGACGATCCCGTACAGCCGGGCGTTGGGGCCGCGTCGCCGGTCGCCGGTCTCCCCGACGACCTCGACGAGCCCCGAGCCCTGGAGCCGTTCCACCAGATCGGCGACGGTGGGGCGGGAGAGTCCGGTCAGCGTCTTGAGCTGTCCTGCCGTCAACGGGCCCTCCTGCTGGAGCAGTCGCAGGGCGAGCCGGTCGTTGATGGCCCGTGCGGTGCTCGGGGATGCGGCCATGCCGGAATCCTTCCAGATCGCTGGGGGCCCTAAATTCTTTATTTATCAGGCAGGGTTCCTGATAGTTTACTCCGGCACCACGGAAGGGTGCGTCCGCGGTGCGTCACAGGAGGGCGCCCCACAGAGAGGGCAGGACAGGATGTCGGCTGAAGTGGTCTACGACAAAAGGAGCTTGCGGCGCGCCCGGTTCGCCGTCGCCGCCGTCTTCTGTGTGCACGGAGCGGTCACCGGCAGCTTCGCCACCCGTATCCCCTGGATCCAGGACCACGCCGGGGTCAGCGCGGGGCAGCTCGGACTCGCGCTCGCCTTTCCCGCGATCGGCGCCTCGCTCGCGATGCCCCTGGCCGGTACGGTCAGCCATCGCTTCGGGGCGCGCACGGCGCTGCGCGGACTGCTCGCCCTGTGGACCCTGGCGCTGATCCTGCCGGCCCTCGCGCCCAATCTGGTCACCCTGTGCGCCGCGCTGTTCCTCTTCGGCGCGACCGCGGGCATGTCGGACGTGGCGATGAACGCCCTCGGGGTGGAGATCGAGAACCGTCTCGACAAGTCGATCATGTCCGGTCTGCACGGCATGTGGAGCACGGGTGCGCTGATCGGTTCGGCCGCCGGCACCCTCGCCGCGCATCTCGGCACCGACGCGCGGCTGCACCATCTCCTCGCCGCGGGCGTGCTCACGGTCCTGGGCCTGGTCTTCTGCCAGGGCGTTCTGGACCTGCGCAGCGCGCCCGACGAGGAACCGCCGCCGCGGTTCGCGCTGCCGCCGAAGTCCGCGCTGGTCATCGGGGCGATCGGGTTCTGCGCGGTCTTCGCGGAGGGCGCCAGCATGGACTGGTCGGCGGTCTATCTGCGCGATGTGCTGGACACCTCGCCCGGTCTCGCGGCGGCGTCCACCACGGCGTTCGCCCTGACCATGGCGATCGCACGGCTCGCGGGCGACAAGGTGATCGACCGCTTCGGCGCGGTGCGGACCGTGCGGACGGGTGGGGTGCTGGCCGTGGCGGGCGGTCTGCTGGTGGTCGCGTCGCCCCGGCCGGCGGTCGCCATGGGCGGCTTCGCGCTGCTGGGCCTCGGCGTGGCGGTGGTCGTACCGCTCGCCTTCGCCGCGGCCGGCCGCGCGGGGCCGAATCCGAGCCAGGCCATCGCGGGTGTCGCCACCATCACCTACACCTCGGGCCTGATCGCGCCCTCCGCGATCGGGGCGGTCGCCGACGCGACCTCGCTGGTGGTGTCGTTCGGGCTGGTGACGCTGCTGGCCTGTGGGCTGGTGGTGGGCGCGGGGGTGCTGCGTACGGGGGACCGGCGCCCGGCGGAGGCCGCGCGCCCGAGCGCGGCGACGGCGGACCCGGGCGCGTAGCGCCTCCCGGCGGTGCGCCTCCCGGCGGGGGGCCGTGGTGGGTGGGGGTGCGGTGCGGTGCGGTGCGCCTCCGGCGGGGGGCCGTGGTGGGGGTGCGGTGGGTGGGTGGTGCCGGGTGCCGGGGCCTCCGGAGGTACATGTCCGGACGGCATGATTTACGCCGCGTGCGGGCCGGTTGTCGGGTGCGGGCCCGTGTGCGGCACACATCACGCTTTAGTGTCCGAACACGCACCTCCTACGACCCCGACCCCCTCCGCCGCACTCCGACTGCGGGCCGACGGGTCCCGTTCGGCTGCCGGATCACCCAGCTATCGAGTCCAGTTGTTCCGCGGCCGGGCGCAGGGGCCAGATGTCGCCGTCCGGTGGGGCCTGGAGGTGCGGGACCGCCGCGCGGGCCTTCGCGTCGCCCGCGTCCGCCGCCGCGTGGACGACGTCGCTCGCCGCGTAGCGGTGGAACTCCAGCTCGGGGTGGGGCCAGGGAGCCGCCCCGGTCGCCGCGGGCAGGAGGTAGTCCACGGCCTTGAACAGGCTCTGCCCCTGCGGCCCTCGGTAGGACCAGAGGTCCACCCCGACCTGCCGTCCGATCGCGGCGAGGCGCGTGTAGGCGACCAGGTCGAAGGTCGAGTAGTGCCAGCTCCGTGTGCGGGCGAGTTCCTGGGGCTGGCTGCCGTCCGCCGCGATCTGCGGGTCGATCCGCTTCGTACGGGAGTCACGGACGAGCGTGCGCGCGAGGTCCCGGTCCCCGGTGGCGAGCGCGAGGCCGGCGACCAGCATGTCCATGAAGGTGCCGTGGTTGTTCCGGGCGGCCGACTCCTGCTTGCCGAAGGGGGAGTCGACCAGCCAGTCGAGGAAGTCCTCGTTCCAGGCGCGCATTCCGTCGCGGTCGCTCCTGGTCCAGCCCGGGGCTCCGGTGTCGAGGATGGCCAGGGCGTCGAGGACGCTGGTGTACTGCTGGGAGAAGTCGATGATGCCGATGGCCCGGCCGTCGTACAGGCACGGGATGAACTGACCGTGGTTCAGATTCGGGTTCATCCTGGTCGCGGGGGTGACGAACCAGGTGCGCAGGATCTCGGCGGCGTGTTCCGCGTACGCCCTCCTGCCGGTGTAGTACCAGGCCAGGCTGAGGGTCGTGGTGGAGTTGAAGACCTTGCCGATGTCGGGTCGGTCGGTGCCGGTGTCGACCTCCGGATTGCGCTCGCCGTCGCGCTGGACATACGGGCAGCCCCAGGGGTTCTCCGCAGTCTTCGGCTGGGAGGGCCACCAGTAGGGGGCCTGGCTCAGATAGTCGTGCGGGTCGCCGCTGGGGGCCGGTCGCGGTTTGTCCGTGACGGTCCAGGGCCCCTGGGCGAGCCAGGAGTCCGCGCGCCGGGTCAGGGACGTGACCGCCGCACGGAGGGCGGGATCACCGCGGTCGAGACGGAGCCGGGCCTGTCGCATGCGCTCGCCGTCGATCACCACGGTCGCGGGCGTCGCCCGGCCCTGGCGGCCGGCCGAGGACGGCGCCGCGGAGGACGCGGTCGGAACGAGCACGGCGGCGAGGGTGACCGCGGCGGCGATCAGAGCGCCCAGCCGCCTTCGGGGGGTTCCGCTCATCGAGCGCTCCCATCAAATATGTGAACGTGATTCATGAACGAGACCGTGCGAGCGTAGGGGCAGCCGCGGGTCCTGACAATGACGCGCGCGATCTGTCCGCGATTCATGGAGGGGAACGCCCGGCCGTGTCCGTTCGGACGGTCCGCGGAGTGGAAGGAGCGCGCGTGATCCGGACAATGTGAACTCCCCCCGGGCCCGGCGGCCCCCTTGCGGAGGCTGGAGGCAGGGGCTCCGGCTGCGACGTAAAGGAGACAGCGCGCACTCGCTGCGGTTGAGCCGTCAACCAGCCTGTGCATATGTGGGGTTCACCTGATCGTTCGCACGAAGGAGTGCCCCCCATGCCGGTCAAACTGGGTCTCGGACTTCCTCAGATGAAGCGCTACGACCTCGGCCGGGACGTGGCCGCCGTCGCGCGCGCCGCGGAGGAGACCGGATACGAGAGTCTGTGGGTCTTCGAGCGCGTCCTCTTCCCGGACCCCGCCACCCAGGGGCTGTACGGCGTTCCGGGCCTGCCCTGGCCCGACCACTACCGCGGTGTCGCCGACCCGCTGGTGACGCTCACCCTGGCCGCGGCGGCCACCGAGCGGGCCCGGCTGGGCACCAGTGTGCTGGTCGCGCCGCTGCACATCCCGTTCCAGCTCGCCCGTACGCTGGCCTCGCTGGACGCCGCGAGCGGCGGCCGGGTGGTCGCGGGCCTCGGTACGGGCTGGTCGCTCGACGAGTACGCCGCCGCCTCCGTCGCCCCGTTCGAGAGGCGCGGCGCGGTCCTGGACGAGCTGCTGGACGTGTGCGCGGCCGTCTGGGGCCCCGACCCCGTCTCGTACGAGGGTGAACTGACCACCATCGCCCCGTCCGAGGTCGGCCCCAAGCCGGTCCGGCCCATCCCGGTCTACCTCCCCGCGAACAGCCCCCGCGCCACACGTCGGCTGGTGGAGCGGGCGGACGGCTGGATGCCCGTCGCCATGGGCGTGGAGCAGCTCGCCGAGCAGTGGCGCACGGTCCAGGACGCCGTCGCCGCGAGCGGTCGCGAACGGCCGCTCGACGTCTGCGCGCGCGTCAACGCGCAGTACAGCGAGAAGCCGTACGAGGGCGACGACCGCCGGCCCTTCCAGGGCAGTGTGGCGCAGATCGTCGAGGACCTGGTGGCGCACGCCGTGACGGGTGTGCCGGAGTTCCTGCTGGACCTCCAGAGCACGACGCGTGACGCGGCGGAGCTGGCGGATGTGGCGGGAGAGGTGTACGCGGCGACCCGTGCGGCGGGTGTCTGACGTACGGTCGCCGGCCGTACGGCGGCTCCTCGGCCCTCCGGGGAGGCGCCGGCTCAGTCCTCCGGGAGTTCCACCGGCGCGATGGCGTCGTACACATCGCCCGGCCCGGGGTTGCCGGCGTCCGTCGCGCCCCCGAAGTGGTGCATCACTCCCCACACCGCGTTGAGCGCGGTCTGTACGGCGCCCTCCGCCCACCCCGCCGTCCACGAGATGTCGTCGCCCGCCAGGAAGATCCCCCGCTTGTCCTCGGGCAGCCGGTCCTGCATGAAGTGCGTGAAGAGCCGTCGCTGATAGCGGTAGTGGCCGGGCAGATTGGCCTTGAACGCGCCCATGAAATACGGCTCGTTCTCCCAGGACACGGTCACCGGGCTGCCGATGATGTGCCGGCGGATGTCGACCCCGGGATAGATCTCCCGCAGCGAGCTGAGCATGACCTCCATCCGCTCCCCCGCCGAGAGCGGCAGCCATTTGAGGCTGTCGTCGCACCAGGTGTACGAGAGACAAATGACGGCGGGTCTGTCGGGGCCGTTGTCCAGCAGATACGTGCCCCGGGTCATCCGGTCGGTGAGCGTCATCGACATCACATCACGCCCCGTGCGCGCGTCCTTGTCCAGCCAGAACGGCCGGTCCACCGGAACGAACAGCTTGGAGGACTCCATGTAGTGGGTGCGCTCCATCGCCGTCCAGTGGTCGATCGGGAAGAGCGACTCGTCGCAGGCGATCTTGGAGAGCAGCAGCCAGGACTGGGCGGTGAAGACGGCGGCACGGTAGGTACGGATCCGGCCCGAGGCGTCGGTGACGGTGATCCGGTCACCGGCCGTGCGGTGCAGCCGTACCACCGCGGGCAGCGGGGCACCGCCGTGCAGCGAGGAGAGCGACGTCCCGGCGGGCCAGTGGGTGATCTTCACCGGCTCGCGCTCCCAGAGGCGCAGCGGCAACTGCTGGCTGCCGCCGACGATCGCACGGTGGTGGTCGTCGGCCTCGGTGTAGACGACCCGGAGGATCTCCAGAATGGAGTTGGGGAAGTCGGTGTCCCAGCCGCCGGTCCCGAACCCGACCTGGCCGAAGATCTCCCGGTGCCGGAAGGACCGGAAGGACGGGGAGTCGCAGAGGAAGCCGTAGAAGGTCTGGTTGTCGAGCTTCTCGACCAGCCGCGCCCAGATCTCCCGGATCCGGGGGACATCGCGTTCGCGCAGGGCGCGGTTCATGCCGGAGAAGTCCGCGCCCTCCTCCAGACAGGTGTTCCAGGCGTCCATCACATCGCGGTAGACCTGGGGCAGGTCGTCGACCGTTCTCGCGTAGTGGGACTCGCCCTTGAGGTCGACGACGGTCGACGGGGTCGCGGCGGCCAGCGGGTTGGGGAAGGGACGGGTCTCCAGTCCCACCAGATCGATGTAGTGCTGGAGCGCGGTGGAGGACGGCGGGAAGCGCATGGCGCCCATCTCCGCGGTGAGTCCCGGATCGCATCCCTCGAAGCCGACCGTACGCAGCCGTCCGCCGATCCGGTCGGCCTCGTAGACGACGGGCTTGAGGCCCATCTTCATCAGCTCGTACGCGGCGATGACGCCGGAGAGCCCGCCGCCGATGACGGCGACCTCGGCGCCGTGCTCGGTCGCGGGTATCTGGCCCAGTCCGGCGGGATGCGCGAGGAAGTCGTCGTACGCGTAAGGGAAGTCCGGCCCGAACATGGTGATCGGCGGCTGCGCGTCGGTGTGCTGGACGGCGGTGGGCACCGTGGACGTCATGGGGTACGGGCTCCTTGCGGGTACGGCGGGCCGGGCGGCGGGGCGGCGTGGCTCAGGCGAGCGACGCGTAGAGACCGGGGCGGCGGTCGCGCAGATACGGATTGGCCTCGCGCGAGGCGTGGAGGAGTTCCCGGTCGACCTCGCCGACGACCAGTTCCTCACCGTGTCCCGCGCGCGCCCGGGTGGCGCCGTCGGGACCGGCCAGACAGCTCAGCCCGATGAACTCGAACGCCCCCTCCTGGCCGGTCCTGTTCGCGTACGCCACATACATCTGGCTCTCGAAGGCCCGGACCGGCACCAGGGATTCGGGGACGAACCGGAACGGATGCATCAGGGCGGTCGGCACCAGCAGCAGATCGGTGCCCGCGAGGGCGTGCGCCCGGACGTTCTCGGGGAACTCGACGTCGTAACAGATCATGATCCCGAGCCGCAGCCCGGCCAGTTCGGCCTGGACGACGGGGTGCTCGCCCGGCGTGAACCACTTCTGCTCGAAATCACCGAAGAGATGCGTCTTGCGGTAGTTGGCGAGTCGTGTGCCGTCGGCCCCGACGAGCTGCGCGGCGTTGAAGATCCGCCCGCCGTCCCCGGCGGCCTCGGGGTAGCCGTACAGGACGGCGAGCCCGTGGCGTACGGCGATCTCCGCGACGGCCCCGGCCCCCGGACCGTCGGCGGGCTCGGCCAGCCGGGGCACGTCGTCGCCGATCGCGTAGCCGGTCAGGAACATCTCGGGGCAGACCAGCAGTGCGGCCCCGGCGTCCGCGGCCCGGCCCGCCGCCTCGTCGAGCACCGCGAGATTCCCGGCGACGGAACCCGGCCGGCCGGAGCTCTGGAGCAGGGCGATACGCGGCGACGGCATGGGTGACCTCGGACGGTGCGGAGGGATGGGGGACGGGGGTCCCCACAGGGCGTGCGGGGGACGCAATGACCGTACGGTCCGGCCGTCGGCGCGGACAAGACGCGACCGTTGCGCGCGGACCACCGATCCGTTGCGTGATGTCCGGCCCGCCCGGTGATTCGTTGCGCCGGGTTTCCCGTGGGTGTCCCGCGTCCGACTTCGACGGGTCCGCGGGACGTCTTCGCCGGGACGAGGCGCCGTGCCAGGCGTTCCGGGCCCGCGAAGATCGACCGGACACGCCTCAGCCGGACACGCTTCAGCCGGGTGAGCCCGAGGAGTAGCGCCTCAGCAGCGGGGACAGCACCAGCACCGACTTGGTGCGCTCCACATACGGTTCACCCGCGATCCGTTCGAGCACCTGCTCGAAGTGGCGCATGTCGGCCGCGAGGACCTGGGCGATCGCGTCCGCGTCCCCGGTGACCGTGGACGCCGACACCACCTCGGGCATCCGCTCCAGGCCCTGGTGGATCGCGCCGGGCGAGGTGTTGCGTCGGCAGTAGATCTCGATGAAGCCCTCGGTCTCCCAGCCCAGCGCCGCCGGGTCCACCCGTACCGTGAAGCCGGTGATCGCTCCCCCGGCGCGCAGCCGGTCGACGCGGCGTTTCACGGCGGGGGCGGACAGACCGACGAGCGCGCCGATGTCGGCGTAGGAGCGGCGGGCGTCCTCGGCGAGGGCGTGGACGATGCGTTCGTCGAGATCGTTGAGTCGCACGGCTGGTGGTTCACTTCTCTGCGATGACCGGTCGGGAACGGCGGGGGCCGCCGGGGCGGGAGCCGTACCGGAAGTAGAACACGGGCCCCGGCCGTCCACGGACCGGGCGCCGTCGGACCTCTCTCGGCTCGTACGGACGACGGAGGGGGCGTACCGCGAGTGCGGTACGCCCCCTCCGTGTTTTCGGCGTTTAGGCGTTTCGCCGTTTTCGCCGTTTCACCGTTTCGACGTTTTCGCCGTACTCCCCCGCCGACCGCCGCGGGCGCGCCATGGGCCGCCGCGCCGCCGGGCCGCGCCTCGGCGGGTCACTCCACCGCCAGCAGCCCTTCCCGGAGCCGGCCCGTGATCCGCGACAGCAGCCGGGACACATGCATCTGGGAGACGCCCAGTTCCGCGCCGATCTCCGATTGGGTCATCTCGTCGCCGAAGCGCATCTGAAGGATCCGCCGCTCCCGCTCGTCCAGCTCCTCCAGCAGGGGCTTGAGCGCCTGGACGTTCTCCGCGGTCTCCAGACCCGAGTCGGGCGCGCCGAGCCGGTCGGAGAGCGGCACCGACGCCCCGGCCGCGTCGTCCGTCGGCATGTCGATCGAGCCGGCCGTGTAGCCGTTGCTGGCGACGATGCCCTCGATGACCTCTTCCTCGTCCAGACCGAGGTACTCGGCCAGTTCGGCCGTGGTCGGCGCGTGGTCCAGCCGCTGCGACAGTTCGTCGGTCGCCTTGGCCAGATCGATCCGCAGCTCCTGGAGGCGGCGCGGCACATGCACGGCCCAGCTCGTGTCCCGGAAGAAGCGCTTGATCTCACCGACGATGTACGGAACGGCGAAGGTCGCGAACTCCACCTCACGGGTCAGCTCGAACCGGTCGATCGCCTTGATCAGACCGATGGTGCCGACCTGGACGATGTCCTCCATCTGGTCGGCACGGTTGCGGAACCGGGTGGCCGCGTACCGCACCAGCGCGAGGTTCAGCTCGATCAGGGTGTTGCGTACGTACTGGTGCTCGTGGGTGCCTTCCTCCAGCTCGGTGAGCCGGGTGAAGAAGAGCTTCGAGATCTCCCGGGCGTCCTTGGGTGCCACGTCCGCCGGGCACTCCACGTAGGGAAGGTCCAGCCCCGCCGCGTCCGCGTGCTGCTGGCTTACGTACTGCGTGCTTCCGGTCAGGACCGTGCTCGCCGTGGACACATCGTCCTCCCCTGCTCCGTGGTCAGTGCAGAGCGCGTGTACCCGGTCCCGACGCACTCATGCGCGTTGATTCAGAATCAATCGTGATCCGGCCCCCCGCCACCGGAACGGGACCGGTCCGTACCCGCGGCGGCCGGGGTCGCGGCCATCCTCCAGGACACGATACGGCCCCCGCCCCGGGACCGGACCGACCCCCGCCCCCCGGACAGCACGCCGTCACCCGTACCGTCGGCCGGGCCGGACAAAACCTAGCTCCAACTGGCGTGCAGGGGCTTGCCCTCGGCGTAGCCGGCGGCGCTCTGGACGCCGACGATCGCCTTCTCCGCGAACTCCTCCAGGGAGTTCGCCCCGGCGTAGGTGCAGGACGAGCGCACCCCCGCGACGATCGAGTCGATCAGGTCCTCGACGCCGGGCCGTGACGGGTCCAGGAACATCCGGGAGGTCGAGATGCCCTCCTCGAACAGCCCCTTGCGGGCCCGGTCGTACGCCGACTCCTCGCTCGTACGGTTCCTTACGGCGCGGGCCGAGGCCATACCGAAGGACTCCTTGTAGAACCGTCCGTCGGCGGCCTGCTGGAGGTCGCCGGGCGACTCGTACGTACCGGCGAACCAGGAGCCGACCATCACATTGGAGGCGCCCGCGGCGAGCGCCATGGCGACATCGCGCGGGTGCCGGACCCCGCCGTCGGCCCAGACGTGCTTGCCGGACTTCCTCGCCTCCGCCGCGCACTCCGCGACGGCCGAGAACTGCGGCCTGCCGACCCCGGTCATCATGCGCGTGGTGCACATCGCGCCGGGCCCGACGCCGACCTTGACGATGTCCGCGCCGGCCTCGATCAGATCACGCACGCCCTCGGCGGCGACGACATTGCCCGCCACGACCGGCACGGCGGGACCGAGCGCGCGGACCGCCCTGACCGCGGCGATCATCGATTCCTGGTGCCCGTGCGCGGTGTCGACGACGAGGGTGTCGACACCCGCGTCGAGGAGCTGCGCGGCCTTGCCCGCGACATCGCCGTTGATACCGACGGCGGCGGCGATGCGCAGCCTGCCGGCGGCGTCCGTGGCGGGCGTGTAGAGGGTCGCCCGGAGCGCGCCCTTGCGGGTCAGGATGCCGACCAGACCGCCCTGGGCGTCGACGGCCGGGGCGAGCTTGCGGTTGGCGTTGTCGAGGGTGGTGAAGGCCTCGCGCGGGTCCATGTCCGCGGAGATCAGCAGCAGGTCCTTCGACATGACCTCGGAGAGCTGGGTGAAGCGGTCGACCCCGGTCAGATCGTGCTCGGTGACGATCCCGACGGGCCGGTTGCCGTCGTCCACCACGACCCCCGCGCCGTGCGCCCGCTTGGGCAGCAGGGACAGCGCGTCGCCGACGGTCTGGGTGGGGGCCAGCACGATCGGGGTGTCGAGGACGAGATGGCGCGTCTTGACCCAGGAGACGACCTCGGTGACGACGCCGAGCGGGATGTCCTGGGGAATGACGACGAGGCCTCCGCGCCGGGCGACGGTCTCGGCCATCCGGCGGCCCGCGATGGCCGTCATATTGGCGACGACGAGCGGGATGGTGGTGCCCGTGCCGTCCGGGGCGGAGAGGTCCACGTCCTGGCGGGAGGCGACGGCCGAGCGGCTCGGCACCATGAAGACATCGTCGTACGTCAGATCGTAGGGAACCGGAGCACTCTCCACATGGCGGCCGGTACCCGGCTCTAGGAAACGCATAGATCTCACATTTTCCTGTGGAAACGGCGCAGGTCGCATCCCCGCAGGCGCAGCAAAACGCCCCCGTGATCGTCTGCTCCTCCGAGGCGGAAGGGAGGTACGGGGGCTCCGAGGCCAGGAAGTGGAACCTGCCTTGCCCCAGGAGCTTACCGTGTGCCCCCGGCCCCGCGTGGGCCGGTCAGTCGTCCGGGTCGCACCGCTCCAGCGCGGGGCGCGGCGCCGGTTCGAACTCGGTCAGCAGGAAGTCCGCCGCCGCGGTGTCGGTCACCAGGCTGGTGACCAGCCCGGATCTGAGGACCGCGCCGATCGCCTCGCCCTTGCGCAGTCCGCCCGCGATCGCCACGACCTCCGGGATACGGCGCAGCCGCTCGGCCTCGACCGTAATGCACCGTTCGCCCAGGTCACGGCCGACCCTGCGGCCCTCCGCGTCGAAGAGGTGCGCGGACATCTCGGCGGCGACACCCAGCGAGGCGTAGTGGGACCGCTCCTCGTCGGTGAGCATGTCGTGCACCGTGGAGATGCCCGCCTCCCAGGAGCCGATGGAGACCGCGGCGACCGTGACCTTGTCGAAGTACTCGAAGGCGCGCGCGATACCGGTCTGGTTGCGCAGCGCGGCGGCGGTCGCGGGGTCGGGCAGCAGCATCGGGGCGTAGATGGGGTGGGCCTCGCCGCCGGACACCTGGGCCGCGCGCCGTACCGCCTCGACCGAGCCGCGCTCGGCGGTTCCCGCGTCGTACACACCGGTGAGCTGGACGACCGTGCACGGGGGCAGCCGGTCGAGCGCCGCCGCCATATGGATGGTGGAGCGGCCCCAGGCGAGCCCGAGCACATCGCCCTCGACCACCAGTTCGCCGAGGAGATCGGCCGCGACCTCACCGAGGTTCTCGGGGTCGGGCGACTCGTCGCCGCCGTCGGCGGGCGACTCGACGACCACCGCGTGCCGCAGTCCGTAGCGTGCGCGCAGCGCGTCGGAACGCTCCGCGTCCAGTTCGGCGGGGACACGGATCTCGATCCTCACGAGATCGCGCTCCAGCGCCGTCTCCAGGACCCGGGCCACCTTGAAGCGGCTGACGCCGAACTCCTCGGCGATCTGGATCTTGGACTTTCCCTCAAGGTAGAAGCGACGGGCCATGGCCGCCGCCTGCACCAGCTCCGCGGGTCCCATCCGCAGGGCGGACCGACCCGCCGACATTGCAGACACCGCGATCTCCTCACTGCTGTGCGCACTCTGGACTCGCTGTTCATCCTGTCAGATCCAGCGGTCCTTGATCGGCCCGAATGGGCCCCGTTCATATTCCCGTGGCTCGGTGGACGGCCGGGGGGCCGGCCGTGGTCCTGCTCAGTGGCCGGCTCCGTGTCCGCACGCCCAGGACGCCGAGGCGGTGGCCTTGGCGGCCTGGTCGCGCAGGGCACGTACCGCCGCGGCCGGGTCGTCGGCCCCGTACACGGCGGAGCCCGCGACGAAGACGTCGGCGCCGGCCTCGGCGCATCGCTCGATGGTGCTCGCCGAGACCCCGCCGTCGACCTGGAGCCACAGTTCGAGACCGTGCTTGGAGATCAGCTCCCGGGTACGGCGGATCTTGGGCAGCATGATGTCCAGGAAGGCCTGACCGCCGAAGCCCGGCTCCACAGTCATGATCAGCAGCATGTCCAGCTCGGGGAGGAGGTCCTCGTACGGCTCGACGGGCGTCGCGGGCTTCAGCGCCATGGACGCCCGCGCCCCCTTGGCCCGGATCTCGCGGGCCAGCCGTACGGGGGCGGCGGCGGCCTCCACATGGAAGGTCACCGAGCCCGCGCCCGCCTCGACGTAGCGGGGGGCCCAGCGGTCGGGGTCCTCGATCATGAGATGGCAGTCCAGCGGGATGTCCGTCGCCCGTCCCAGCGCCTCGACCACCGGCACGCCCAGGGTCAGATTGGGCACGAAGTGGTTGTCCATGACATCGACATGGAGCCAGTCGGCACCCTCGACCGCCGTCGCCTCCTCGGCGAGACGGGCGAAGTCGGCGGACAGGATGCTGGGGTTGATCTGGGCCATGTGCCAAGCCTGCCATGCTCCGGAGCACTTCCCGACCGCCCGGCGTACCTCTGTGCGAACCAATACCGAAGGGGAGCGGCACAGTCCGCCCAAACGCCCTGATTCATTCCCACGCCCCGCCTCCGTACCCGCCCTCCGGGACGGCCGGGGACGGCCGGGCCACAGGCGGGGACGGAGGTTGTACGGGCGGGTACGGAGGCGGGGCGCGCGGGTACGGAGGCGGGGCGGGTACGGAGGCGGGGCGGGCTCAGGCCGTGCGGCGGAGCAGGGCCAGATACATCGCGTCCGTGCCGTGCAGATGCGGCCAGAGCTGCACGTCGGGGCCGTCGCCGAGCGCCGGTACGCCCGGCATCAGCGCTCTCGCGTCGATCCACTCGGCCTGGACCGCGGGACCGCCGCGCCCCTTGAGGACGTCCTCGACGACGGCCCTGGTCTCCGCGAGGTGCGGGGAGCACGTCGCGTACCCGACGATCCCGCCGACCCGTACGGCCTCGAACGCGCCGCGCAGCAGTCCGCGCTGGAGCGGCGCGAAGCCCTCCAGGTCCTCCGGACGGCGGCGCCAGCGCGCCTCCGGCCTGCGGCGCAGCGCGCCCAGGCCCGTGCAGGGGACATCGACCAGGACCCGGTCGAAGGCGCCGGGGACCCAGGGCGGCCGGGTGCCGTCGGCGGCGACGACCTGGTACGGACCGGGGTTCCCGGCGAGCGCGCGCTCCACGAGCCTGGCCCGGTGCGGCTGCTTCTCGGCGGCGAGCAGTGAGGCGCCGCGCTCGGCGGCCAGCGCGGCCATCAGCGCCGCCTTGCCTCCGGGGCCCGCGCACCCGTCGAGCCAGCGCCTGTCGGAACCCTCCAGGGGCGCGTTGGCGACGGCGGCCGCGACGAGCTGGCTGCCCTCGTCCTGGACGCCGGCCCGGCCCTCGCGCACGGCGTCGAGCGCGCCCGGTTCACCGCCCTCGCTGAGCCGTACGGCATACGGGGACCAGCGGCCCGGCAGCGCGCCGTCCTCGCCCAGCGCGGCCATCAGCTCCTCGGTGGAGGCACGGCCGGGACGGGCGACGAGGGTGACCTCGGGCCGTTCGTTGTCGGCTTCGAGCAGGTCCTCGATCCCGGCTCGACCGCCGCCGAGCGCGTCCCAGAGCGCCGAGACCACCCAGCGCGGATGCGAGTGGACGACCGCGAGATGGTCCTCCGCGTCCTCGTCGTACGGCGGGGCGACCCGCTCCAGCCAGGTGTCCAGATCGTCCCGCGCGATCTTCCGCAGCACGGCGTTGACGAACCGGGCGCGGCCGTCACCGAGCACCACCCGGGCCAGTTCCACGCTCGCGGAGACCGCGGCGTGGGTGGGGATCCGCGTGCCGAGAAGCTGGTGCGCGCCGAGCGCGAGCACATCGAGGACCGGCGGGTCGACCTCGCGAAGCGGCCGGTCGACGCAGGCGGAGATGATCGCGTCGTACGTGCCCTGGCGGCGCAGTGTCCCGTACACCAGCTCGGTGGCGAGTGCCGCGTCCCGTGCCTCGAAGGCGCTGTTCTCGCGGGCCTTCTTCAGCAGCGGCGGCAGGACGAGGTTGGCGTACGCGTCCCGCTCGTCGACGGCCCTGAGCGCCTCGAACGCGAGGATCCGCACGGGATCCTTCTTGGGGCGGCGGTAGGGCTTGGCGGGACGGTGAGGGGCCTGCGCGTTCAAAGGTGCTCCGCGGTGATGAGGTGGTGATCCCTCCCAGCGTAGGGCCTCCCCGCCGGCCGGAAGGAACCGTGTACGGGGCGGGCGCACCGGGTCGGGTGCGGTGCGGTGGGCGGGTGCGGTGCGACGGGGCGGTGCGGTCGGGCCGGGTACACCGGGTCGGTGCGGCGGGGCGGGCCGGTCCAGCGAGGCCGGTGCGGACCGGTGCCACCGGCGGTGGGCCGGTGCGGTCCGGCGGTCGGGTGCGGTCCGGCCTGGCCGGCCGCCGTCGGGTGCGCCGGGGATCAGTGCGCCGCGCCCAGCAGTTCGCCCGGGGCGATCCGTACCCCGCGCGCCCAGTCCGCCGCGCGCATCGGCTTCTTGCCCTGCGGCTGCACCCAGAGCAGTTCGACATCGTGCGAGCCGGTGCCCGCGTACACGTTGTTCTTGCCGACGGCCAGCGCCCCGGGTGCCAGTTCCGTACGGTCCGGCAGCAGCGCGAGCTGGATCAGCTTGAGGCGCTCCCCGCGGAAGACGGTCCAGGCACCGGGCGCGGGGGTGCAGGCGCGGACGACACGGTCGACCCGGAGAGCGGGCGCCGCCCACTCCACCCGCGCGTCCTCGACAGTGATCTTGGGCGCGAGCGAGATGCCCTCGGCGGGCTGCGGTACGGGCTTGAGCGTGCCGTCCTCGATCCCGTCCATGGTCGCGACGAGGAGTCCCGCGCCCGCGAAGGCCAGCCTGGTCAGCAGGTCGCCGCTGGTGTCGGTGGGCCGTACGCGCTCGGTGAGCACCCCGTACACCGGTCCGGAGTCCAGCCCCTCCTCGATCTGGAAGGTGGCCGCGCCGGTCATCTCGTCGCCCGCCATGACCGCGTGCTGCACCGGCGCCGCGCCGCGCCAGGCGGGCAGCAGCGAGAAGTGCAGATTCACCCAGCCGTGGGCGGGCACGTCGAGGGCGACCCTGGGCAGCAGGGCCCCGTACGCGACGACGGGGCAGCAGTCGGGGCCGATCTCGCGCAGCCGCGCCAGGAAGTCCTCGTCCCGTGGCTTGGCGGGCCTGAGCACCTCGATGCCCGCCTCTTCCGCGCGCTGCGCGACGGGGCTGGCGACCAGCCTGCGACCGCGGCCCGAGGGCGCGTCGGGACGGGTCACGACGGCGGCGACCTCATGCCGGTCGGAGGCGATGAGTGCGTCCAGGGCGGGTACGGCGACCTCGGGGGTGCCGGCGAAGACGAGCTTCATCGGTGGCTGACTGCCTCTCGGGCTTCGGGCTGATCGGGGCTTCGGGCTGATCGGGGCTTCGGGCTGACGCTGGCTTCGGGTCGATCTCGGCTGATACGTACGGTGACGGGCGACGCACCAGTCTATGGGCCACGGTGACAGGGGGCGTACGTCGGTGTGCGCGCCCCGCGCATATGCGCATACGCCCCCGCAGCGTGACCACATCGCCCGGTGGCGCGTTGTCAAGAGAGATTGACCAACGCGGGCCGCACCGGTGCGGCCCGGATCCTTTTCCACGCCGGTTCGAGAGGCTTGTTCATGGCCGACCACGCAACCCACGACGCACAAGCCCGTGCAAGTCTCCACCTGTTGGTGCGGGACATCGAGCGGGTCCGGCGGCAGGTGGACGCGCTGCGCACCCTCACTGCCCAGTTGGGCAATGTCTACCGCCCCCGCCGCTCCGGCCCGTCCACGGGCTTCGTCGTCTACGGCAGGGCCCCCGCTCCGACCGTCCGCCTCGCACAGGAGTTGAGGGACAGTGTCGAGACCCTGGTGACCGCGGCCGTGGACTTCGACCGCTCGCTGGGTTTCTCGTGGGACGCGGTGGGTTCCGCGCTGGGGGTCACCAAGCAGGCGGTGCACCGCCGTTACGGCACGCGCAGGGCCGCGCAGCAGCCGGGCGCGGCCGAGGCGGACCGCGCGCAGGAGACCGCCACGGTGCCGAGCGCGGTCCCGGCGGTCCCGGCGGTCCCCGCGGCCCGCTCGATGCCGCCGCAGCCGCAGCCGACGGCGGCGACAACAACGACAGCGACCACGACGGCAACGGCGACGGCGACCACGACGGCCCCGTCACTCCGCGAGGATCCCCGGGCGTCCGCCTTCCCGGGCCCGCGCGGGGGCTGACCCTCCCCCGGGGGACGAACGGAGGCCCGCGCCTCCCCCGCGAGGGCGACCGGCAGGCGTGCCGCACGGAGGCGTGTCCACCTGGGCGGACTGTCCCGGCCCAGGGCCGGGAACGGAGACAGGGCCGGGGACGGAGACGGGGGCCGGGGGGACCAGGCACGGGAAGCCGCCCTCCACCGGCCCGCACCGTCCGTGCGGCACAGCAGGCCCGCGCATTCCGCGCGGCACACCGGGCCCGCACCGTCCGCGCGGCCCACCGCCCGTAGGCGACAGGGCCCGTGCGGCAGTCCGGGGTCAGCCGATGTCCGGGGGGTCGATCCTGACCCTCACGGGCTCACCGCCGCCCCGCGCCAGCCGGGCCGCCTGCGCCGACTTGAGGGCGCCCGCCAGGGCCGCGCCGCTGCCCGGTGGCACCCGTAGCAGTGCTCGCTCCCAGCGCTCCCCCGGCGGCGGATCGCCCTGCCGGCGCGGTCTGCCCGGATCCGTGGGCGGCAGCGGCACAGGGCCGAGCACCTCGGCGTCGGGTGGCAGTCCGGCCGAGGCCAGGAACGTGCTCACCGCCTCCGCGCGGCCCGTCACCGCCGCCATCCGCGACACCGGCGGGAACCCCAGCTCGGCCCGTTCCGCCAGTTCGCGCTGGGCGTGCCCCACCGGGTCCCAGCGCACCAGCGCCTGCACCGGCCGCAGGGTGGGCTCGGCGACCACGACGACCGTGCCGCCCTCGCTCTGTCCGCGCACCAGGGAGCCGGCCTGTATCCAGCGGCGCAGGGCCTCCTCGCCCGCCCGCAGGTCCGGCCGCCCGAGCATCGCCCAGCCGTCGAGCAGCAGCGCCGCCGCGTAACCGCCCTCCGCCACCGGCTCGGCCCCGGGCGTGCTGACCACGAGCGCGGGGCGGCCCGGTACGGAGTCGAGTACATGGTCCCGTCCCGAGGTGCGGACCGGGACGGCCGGGAACGCCCGGCCCAGTTCCTCCGCCGTCCGCCGGGCCCCGACGACCTGCGCGCGCAGCCGGGTGGCTCCGCACTCCACGCAGTGCCAGCCCGGTTCGTCGCGGCCGCACCAGCCACATCGCAGTTCCCGCTCGCGGGGCGCCTCCAGCGGTCCGGCGCAGTGCCGGCACCGGGCCGGTGTACGGCAGCGGTCGCAGGCCAGCCGCGGTACATAGCCGCGCCGGGGTACCTGGACCAGCACCGGGCCGCTCTTCAGCCCCTCCCTGACGGCCTGCCAGGCGAGGCTGGGCAGCCGGGCCGCGCGCGCCGCCTCGTCCCGGGCCAGTTCGCCGTCGCCGACGGTACGGACGAGGGGCGCGGCGATCCGTACCTGCTCCCGGGGCGCGGCCAGCGGCAGGGCCCAGCCCGTCCCCACGAGCTGCGCCGCCTCGACCGTGCATCCCGTGCCGCCCAGCAGGAAACCGCACTTGTCGTGCGCGGCGCGCAGCAGCAGCACCTCCCGGGCGTGCGGCTGGGGCGCGTGCTGCTCGCTGTGGCTGCCGTCGCCGTCGTCCCAGATGGCCACCAGCCCGAGATCCCGGACCGGCGCGAACATGGCCGCACGGGTCCCGACGACCGCCCGCACCGCTCCGCGCCGTATCGCCAGCCACTCCCGGTAGCGTTTCTCCGGCCCCGCCTCCGCCGTGAGCAGCGCGTGCCGGCCGGTGCCCAGCAGTACCGTGAGCGCGGCGTCGACGCGCGCGGCGACCCGTCCGTCCGGTACGACGACGAGCGCGCCCCGCCCCGAGGTGAGCGTCGCCGCCACGGCGCGGGCCAGTTCGTCCGCCCAGTGCGGTCCCGGCAGCGCGGTCCAGACGGCGCGCGGGGCACCGCCCTCGGCGAGCGCGCGCAGGAACGCGGGACCGTTGCCGTACCGCTCCCAGGTCCCGGGCTCGGGCGCGGGTGGCGGCGGCAGCGGCTCGGGCGACGGCTTCGACTCGGCCCGCGCGTTCCTGGGCGGAACGGCGAGCTGGAGGACATCGGCGAGGCTTCCCGCATACCGGTCGGCGACCGCACGGGCGAGCCCGAGCAGTTCGGCGCTGAGCACGGGCTCGGGCGAGACCACCCCGGCCAGCGCGGCCAGCGGGCCCGTGTAGTCGGTCTCGGCGCGCCGCTCCACGACGAACCCGTCGATCAGCCGCCCGCCCTCGCGCCGCCCTCCCCGCACCTGATGCGCCCCGGCCCCGAACCGCACCCGCACCCGCACCCCGGGCCGCGCCACCTCGTCCAGCTCCTCGGGCACGGCGTAGTCGAAGAACTGGTCGAGGTGCAGCACGCCCTTGTTGACCACCACCCGCGCCACCGGGAACTCCGCGGCCAGCGCGGCCCCCCGCCACGTCCGCGGCTTCGCCCGCGGCACCTTCGCCTTCCGCACACTCTCCCGAATGAGCGCAAGCTGCTCAGGCCCCCCACCGCCGGGATCCCCGGGCTGCCTGTCGTCGCTGCTCACAGCTCCATACCTACCAGACAGCGCTGACAAGGGCAGACACGGTGTGCAGTCGAGCGTCGCTTCGCGTGGCCGTCTCGACACAGAGGGGAAGCCCCTGTTCCCTCCTTACAGAGGAAACGGGAAACGTCCCTATTCGCCTTGTTCCGCTCCACGGGCTGCCGCACGCTGATGCACGTCGCTCACCGGCAGCCCGGCCGCGGAGTGACGGAGGTTTGAAGTGCTTGATCAGACAAACGACTTCGGGCGAGAACTTCGACGGCGACGCTCCGCTGCGGCGCTGTCGCTCGAGCAACTGGGAAAGCTCGTGCACTACAGCAAGGGCCAGCTCAGTAAAGTGGAGAGAGGTCTCAAACGCCCCACTCCTGAGCTGGCCCGGCTCTGTGACGCCCAATTGGCGGCCGGAGGAGCGCTCTCCGACCTGTTACCACAGCAGGCGGGGGGCACTCCTCTGCCCGAATCCGGTCACGAAGGGGAGGTGTGGTTCATGCACCTGGACGAGAACGGGTCGAGTTCGTTCCAAGCAGTAAGACGCCGGAGCGTGATGGCCGCCGGAGCGGCTTCGGTGCTGGCAACGCGTGCGGAGGGCTTCGGAGGGCATGACCAGGCAGGCAACAGTACGGAGACCGTGCTGGACGCGTCTCGCATGTTGTTCGACCAGTTCCGGCGTATCGGCCAGGCATCCGGTCCTGCCAGTGTTCTCCCGCCTCTGATCGCGCAGACTCACACCTTGGAACAACTCGCGAAACGCACTGTCCCCCGGGCTCGAAAGGCCCTTCTGATACTCGCGTCCCGCTATGCCGAATACACGGGATGGATGGCCCAGGAGTCGGGGGACGACGGGGCGGCTCTGTGGTGGACAGACCGCGCCGTAGTTCTCGCCCGAGCGGGTGACGACACCGAGCTCGCCACGTACGCTCTCGTCCGCCGAGCCCTCGTCTGCCTGTATCGCGGCGATGTACTCCAAGCGGTCGAACTGTCCGGGCAAGCCATGAACAGTGACGCATCGCCTCGCGTCCGCGGGCTCGCGGCGCAGCATCTCGCACAGAGCGCGGCGGCCGCCGGACAATACGACGTCTGCATGCGCAGTCTCGACCGGGCACGGGAATTGCTCGCCAAGGACACACGGGACCCCGGGTCACCCGTCCTCGGCGCGTCACACATACCCGATGTGGTGTCCATGTTCACCGGCTGGTGCCTTCACGATCTGGGCCGACCACGCAGGGCTGCGGAGGTGCTCGATCGGGAGCACGCACGCATCCCGGAACATGCGATGCGGACACGGGCCAGGTACGGGGTCAGGCGCGCCCTCGCCCATGCCGCTGCCGGAGAAATCGACCACGCCTGCCACCTCACCCGGGATGTTCTCGTCCCGGCACGGCTCACCCACTCCGCGACCATCTTCGCGGATCTGCGCCGACTGGCGCATGTACTGCGACGACACCCACGCAACGCCTCGGTGAAACAGCTGAGCCCCGACCTCTCGTCCGTCCTGACAGTCATCACGAATTCCTAGAAAGGACACGCTCATGCACGAAGTCTTCATCAACTACCGGACCCGAGGCGGCAAGGAGGCGGCCTACATCTGCTATGAGCGGCTGTCCGCCAGATTCGGTGAGGACAGCGTCTTCCTCGCCGCGAAATCAATCGAACCGGGCAACAATTACATCGGCGCTCTCATCAATGGCGTACGCCGCAGCCGCGTCCTCCTGGCACTGATCGACGAACACTGGCTTGAGGCCCCCGACCCGAAGCGTTCTGGTCAAAGAGCACTGACGAATCGGCAGGACTGGGTCCGCCGCGAGATCGAGGAGGCTCTCATCTCCGGCACCTTAGTGGTACCACTTTTGATCGGACGCGGCACCGAGCAGTTGGACGCACGGCGGCTTCCCAAATCACTTGCCGAACTGGCGGAGTGCCAGTACGAACGCTTCTCCTTGCGTGCGAGCGATACCGACATGGACCGGCTGGGCGACCGACTCGTCCGCCAAGTCCCCGAACTGGCTGTCCTGGACCGCCGCCCCGCTCCACGATCCGCTCCATCGGCCGCAGACGAACGAGGCATCCGCAACAACGGTCAGACCGGGGGCATCGGTCAGGTCGGCGGCTCCGTAGGCACCTTTGTGAACGAGGCGCACGGACCGCTGCACACCGGGAACGGTAACCAGATCCACAAGCCGAGGATCACCGGGGACGGCACCAACTACATCGCAGAAAGTAGTCACGTTGGTATCCGGCAAGAGTTCGGACGACGCACGTCCCGGAAGGACGGCGAACGGTGAGCTGGGGCCACGGTGCATACATCAACGAGGCCCGGAGTGCGGTCCACAGCGGCGACGGGCCGCAGGTGAACGTCTACCTGGAAGCCGCCTCCTCACGATTGCGCGAACAGGCCCGACGGCGGCCACGCACCATCGCGAAGGACGAACGAGCACGGCTCTACCAGCGCTTCGTGCCACCGACCCATTTCCAACAAGCCCGCAAAGTGCTGAACGCACACCACGCAGTCCTGCTCTCCGGCCGTCCGGGCAGCGGTCTGCGCGCGGCCGCTCTCATGCTGCTTCATGAGCTTCCCGAGGCGGAGGACAGCCTCCACGAACTGCCCGACACACGGGACGACGAATCTTCCTCCTCCCCGTTCGACACTGCCGATATCCGTGATGGAGACCGGCTACTCCTCGATCTCTCGCAGGCGGACGAGACACGCTATATCGAGGTTCAGAATCAACTCTCGGACTTCAGGGAGCAGCTCATCAGGCGGGGAGCCCATCTGACCGTAATCCTGCCGCATCACCTCACCTATCTATTACGCAGCGATCTTCGCTCTCTCACTGCGGACATCGAGCGTCCGTCCGCACACAGAGTCCTCGCAGTCCATCTGCGCCGCGACGGCATCAGCCCTTCGGCCTCCGAGTTGGACACTCCGGAGCTGGTGGCCTACTTGGCAAAGGCCCCTTTGCGCGATGTCGCCGATCTGGCCGACCGGATCCGGCGCCTCCGTGACACAGCGGGGGACGAAGCAGGATTCCCGAACTGGTTACGCCACGCTCTCGCGCTACTGACGGATCAAACCGCCAGAGTTGCGGGAGACCTGGTCACACGACACACGGGACGGCGCCGGGCTTTGCTGCTCGCATTGGCCATGTTTCACGACACCACGCCCGCCACGGTTTTCACCGCCAGCACAGCCCTGCTCAAAATCCTGGATCATCCGCCTGACGAACGTCCACGGTTGGAGCACAGCGATCTCAACGCGGAATTCAAAGCGATCGGCGCGGAAACCCAACCTTCCGGCCATGTCCGATTCAACAAGATCGGCTACGACCGTGCCGTACGGAGTCACTTCTGGACGTACCTCCCGGACGTACGCCTCCAGCTCCGTGACTGGATCGGGGAGCGTCTGGAGCAGCCGTGGCTCAGCCAGAAGGAACGGGAACACGTGATCGCCCGTTTCTCCGAACAAGGGCTGCGTACCGGACGGCCGGAGGATCTGTTCGCGCTGGCCTGCAGGTGGACGGCATACAACACTTCACCAAAGGGGATGCCCGACGCGGCACAGGTCCTGGCGTACGGTCTCTCGGACGAGCAGTACGGCAGGTACTTCCGCCAGCAGATCTACGACTTGTCGATCAGCACCGAGCTGAGTCCGAGACTCCAACAGGTACTGGTCCTCGTATGTTCCGAAGTAATGGCCCAAACCCACCCCGATCAGGCATTGGTCCGCCTCCATCACCTGGCGCGGCGGGCAAGTGGCCCGGCAGGAACGGACGCGGAGCGGTCATTGCTCCATATGACGCGCTCCGACAACCGGCTGTACCGGCTACTGCTGAGCCGGATCAATACCGAGGCGGCCACCGGACAGGGCGATGTCGATGCGGCTCTGTTCCTCGTATTGGCTGACGCGGCTCGGTTGATCCGATCCGCGACCGTGCGGGCCGCACTTATCGCCGGCTGGGCCGGGATCCTGCGTCGTTGGTCGTGGGAACGCTGGCAGCCCGGCATCGAGCGTTGGCTGACCGTGTGCGAAGGCGGTCGTTACCGAGGCCCCGCACTCGATGTGCTGGTCATCGCGTGCAGGGACGACAGCTCCAGGTTGGGAAGCCTGTACCGGGTGGCTCGTGACTGGGCGCGTGCACCAACCGATCGCGCCTCCCTTCGGGGCGAGATCACCGCTGCCCTTCTCCAGAAGATCGACCGATCGCAGGGCCTTGAACCCTCAGCGTCGTCGCCTGACCGAAATCGGGGGTACACATGAGTTCAGGCCGGAAGACCGTGACGGTCTTCATCACCATCATCCTGGGGTTGATGCTCGTGATCTTCGGCCTCTGGGCAGCCTGGCCTGTATGGGTCTGGCCGACGAGCGTCGCCCTGCTTGGGATCGTCTCCGTGGTGATCAACAGAATGCTCACCGACGAGTCCGAAGCGTTTCCCCGTGAGCTCACGTTGGATCCGGACCTTCCCGCACCATTGGTCCAACGCCAGGAGCAACGTGTCACTCGTGTCGCCTTGCCGAGTGCGGTGGCGGACTACGACTTCTCGTTCTCCGCGACAGTGCGCTGGATTCTGGTGCAGACCGATCACGACGCCCCTCTCATCAATCCCGGCGGGCTGGCGGTGAACGCTGTGCTGGAGAGGGCCCGTGTCGTAACGGCGGATCAGCCGCCCACCCACAGCGCCTTTGTGCAGCATCAGCTCGACGCGGCTCTCGGCATCATGCGCCGTGATCCGACGGAGCGGGTACTCGCGATGGCTCAAGATGTCTCGCTCGTCCTGCCGGAATCCGACCGTGAACGTCTCACCAGGCTCTCCGACGTCCGCAAGGACGAAGACCTCTGGGAGCATGAAAGGAACTACGAGCGCAGCAAGCGCACGTATCTTGCTGACGACGTGCTCAAGGACACCGGAAGCGCAGTTGTGTGGTGGCTGTCCAAGAATGACGACCAGGTCGAAGGGGCGGTGGACCGTATCGGTCTCCTGGCCAGTCTCTCCGCCGCAGCCAACAACGACACCGTGGCGCCGACGTTCCAGCACCTTGTGACCACCCCGCCGTTCGCCTCCATGGATCCGCAGGAGGCCAGGGAGGCAAACGACCCGCGAGACGCAGAGGGCGCCGACCAGTCCGAACCGTCCTGGGCCTGCGGTCCTGATCCTTCCCTGGACGCGTTGCTGGCCTGGTTCGAGTTCGGTGCCGATGACGTGGACCTGGCTCTCTTCGCGGAACGGCTCGCACAGCTCGCTCAGATCCATGGAAAGACCACAGCGGCAGACAAGATCAGATCTCGGTTCGACCCACTGGGCTCGGATAACGCCCCGGAGGAGCCGGAGCAGGAACACGCAGGGCCTTAGAACGAAAAAGTGTGGGGCCCCGGACACCTTTCAGGTGGCCGGGGCCCCACACTTCGTACGGGGCCGGGCGGGTCAGAGGCCCGCGGCCTCGCGGAGGGCGTCGACGCGGTCCGTGGTCTCCCAGGTGAACTCGGGGAGCTCGCGGCCGAAGTGGCCGTACGCGGCGGTCTGCGCGTAGATCGGGCGGAGCAGGTCGAGGTCGCGGATGATCGCGGCCGGGCGGAGGTCGAAGACCTGGCCGATGGCCTGCTCGATCTTCTCGGTGTCGACCGTGGCGGTGCCGAAGGTCTCGACGAAGAGACCGACCGGCTCGGCCTTGCCGATCGCGTACGCGACCTGGACCTCGCAGCGCGAGGCCAGGCCCGCCGCCACGACGTTCTTCGCGACCCAGCGCATCGCGTACGCGGCGGAGCGGTCGACCTTCGACGGGTCCTTGCCGGAGAACGCGCCACCGCCGTGACGGGCCATGCCGCCGTAGGTGTCGATGATGATCTTGCGGCCGGTCAGACCGGCGTCGCCCATCGGGCCGCCGATCTCGAAGCGTCCGGTCGGGTTGACCAGCAGGCGGTAGCCCTCGGTCTCCAGCTTGATGCCGTCGTCCACCAGCTCCTGGAGGACATGCTCGACGACGAACTCGCGTACGTCGGGAGCGAGCAGCGAGTCCAGGTCGATGTCGGACGCGTGCTGCGAGGAGACGACGACGGTGTCGAGGCGGACGGCCTTGTCGCCGTCGTACTCGATGGTGACCTGGGTCTTGCCGTCGGGGCGCAGATACGGGATGGTCCCGTTCTTGCGGACCTCGGAGAGGCGGCGCGAGAGCCGGTGCGCGAGGTGGATCGGGAGCGGCATCAGCTCCGGCGTCTCGTCGCAGGCGTAGCCGAACATCAGGCCCTGGTCGCCGGCGCCCTGCTTGTCCAGCTCGTCCTCGTCACCTTCGACACGCTTCTCGTAGGCCGTGTCCACGCCCTGGGCGATGTCGGGCGACTGCGCGCCGATGGACACCGAGACGCCGCAGGAGGCGCCGTCGAAGCCCTTCTTCGACGAGTCGTAGCCGATCTCCAGGATCTTGTCCCGCACGAGCTGGGCGATCGGCGCGTAGGCCTTGGTCGTGACCTCGCCGGCCACATGGACCTGGCCGGTGGTGATCAAGGTCTCCACGGCGACACGGGAGGAGGGGTCCTCCCGCAGGAGCGCGTCAAGAATGGTGTCGCTGATCTGGTCAGCGATCTTGTCGGGGTGACCTTCGGTCACGGACTCCGAGGTGAACAGACGGCGGGACACATCGCTCCCTGAGGTTGCAGCGGCTGCTGGCTGATCATGGGCGGACCGGCGGGGGGCTGCGCCTCGCGACGGTCCACGACCACTTTATCGGTCGTATGACGCCACGGGGCGAAGTGTCTCGTTCTGTGGGAGTACCCGACGCCCGCGGCACTGCATTATGCGATACCGCGAGAGAGCCTGGCCAGAGCCCGCCGAGCCGGACTGGAGCGGTTCTCCAGCGCGGGAAGAGGCGCTCGGCGAAAGACCGGGTGAAAGGGGCCGACCGAAGGACACGCAACACAGAATTCATCTGAGCCCCCATCGCTCCACCCGCCGTCCGTCCACGCGCCTTTCCCTTGGCCGCCCAACGGCCCGGCCCCCGGGACCGCCTTTCGCGGCGGTCCTGGCCCGCCTCGCCCGTCCCGGCCCGTCCGTCCCGCCTCGCCCGTCCCGGCCGTCCCGGCCGACGTGGCCCGCGCTCCGGCCCCCGTCAGCGCGCCGGTCCGGTCCCCCGTTCCGTCCCCGGTCCCAGCCTCGGCACCACCAGATCCCAGACGACCTCCGCGAGGGCCTCCTTCGGGCCGTGGGGCACCGGGGTCTCCCCGCCGTCCGCCGCCAGCACCACCGCTTCGTTCTCCTCCGTGCCGAAGGTCTTGCGCTCCCCGACCTCGTTGACGACCAGCAGGTCGCACCCCTTGCGCAGGAGCTTGCGCCGTCCGTTGGCGAGCACGTCGTCCGTCTCGGCGGCGAAGCCCACGATCACCTGTCCGGCGTGCGCGCGCTCGGCCGAGATCTCGGCCAGGATGTCCGGGTTGCGCACCAGCGCGACCGGCGCGGGCTCCTCCCCGTCCTTCTTCTTGATCTTCCCCTCGGCGTACACGGTGGGCCGGAAATCGGCGACGGCCGCCGCCATCACCACCACATCCGCCTCCGCCGCGGCCTTCAGCACCGCCTCCCGGAGCTGTACGGCCGTGCCCACATGGACCACATCGACACCCGCCGGGTCCGTCATCCCCGTATTGGCCTCGATCAGGGTGACCCTGGCCCCCCGGGCCGCCGCCGTACGGGCCAGGGCGAACCCCTGCTTGCCCGAGGAGCGGTTCCCCAGATAGCGCACGGGGTCGAGCGGCTCGCGCGTACCGCCCGCGCTGACCACGACATGGCGGCCCGCCAGATCCGGTTCCGGGACGCCGCGCGCCAGGACCCGGCGGCAGAGCTCGAAGATCTCGCCCGGATCGGGCAGCCGGCCCTTGCCGGTGTCGACACCGGTGAGCCGGCCGACGGCGGGCTCGATCACGACGGCGCCACGGCGGCGCAGCGTCGCGACATTCTCCTGGGTGGCGGGGTGCTCCCACATCTCGGTGTGCATGGCCGGCGCGAAGACGACCGGACAGCGCGCGGTGAGGAGCGTGTTGGTGAGCAGATCGTCGGCGAGGCCGTGCGCCGCCTTGGCGAGCAGATCCGCGGTGGCCGGGGCGACGACGACCAGATCGGCCGACTGCCCGATCCGCACATGCGGCACCTCGTGGACATCGGCCCAGACCTCGGTGGAGACGGGATGGCCGGAGAGCGCCGACCAGGTCGCGGCCCCGACGAAGTGCAGAGCGGACGCGGTCGGCACCACCCGTACGTCATGGCCGGACTCGGTGAGTCTGCGCAGCAGCTCGCACGCCTTGTACGCGGCGATCCCGCCGCCGACCCCCAGAACGACCTTCGGCTTCTCCACCGTGTCTCCCCTCCAACCACGCGCGCACCACTTGTCCGCGCGTTCGGCCCGTACACCCGTCGGCCCGTGCGTCCGTCGGCCCGTGCGTCCGTCGGCCCATATGTCCGTCGGTCCGTACGCCCGGTCCCATGACACACCACAGGCCCGGCAGTCGCGCTGCCGGGCCTGTGGACAAACAAGAGAAAGTGCGAACGTACGATGTGCGACCGTACGACGACTGAGCCGCGTACGAGTACCGAGCCGCGTAACGACTACTGAGCCGGGCCCTCGATGGCCTCCGAGGTCAGCAGCCCCGCGTTGATCTCGCGCAGGGCGATGGAGAGCGGCTTCTCGTGGACGTGGGTGTCCACCAGCGGACCGACGTACTCCAGCAGACCCTCACCGAGCTGCGAGTAGTACGCGTTGATCTGACGGGCGCGCTTGGCCGCGTAGATCACGAGGCTGTACTTCGAGTCCGTGGCCTCGAGCAGCTCATCGATCGGCGGGTTGATGATGCCCTCGGGCGTGGTGATGGAAGAGGACACTCTCTAGCCTTCCGAAGAAAATTCAGGGAGATACCGGCGGCCCGCTACCGGCGCCACCGGCGGTGGGATTCCCGATGCGGGAAAAGCCCACAAAAGATCATGCAACTGCCATCAAGGCTAGCAGCTCACGCGCGACGTCCTCGACCGAGGTGTTGACCAGGGTCGTATCGAACTCCGACTCGGCGGCCAGTTCCACCTTGGCGGCCGCCAGCCGGCGTTCGATCACCTCGGGCGATTCCGTGCCCCGGCCGGTGAGCCGGCGCACCAGCTCGTCCCAGCTCGGCGGAGCCAGAAAGACCAGCCGGGAATCGGGCAGGGATTCCTTGACCTGCCGGGCACCCTGGAGATCGATCTCCAGCAGTACGGGCTCGCCCGCCGCCAGCCGGTCGAGAACCGCCTGCCGCGGAGTGCCATAACGATGGCCCGCGAACTCCGCCCATTCCAGGAGTTCACCATTGGCGACCAGTTTGTCGAACTCCTCGTCGGTGACGAAGAAATACTGGACGCCGTGGCGTTCGCCGGGGCGCGGCTTTCTGGTGGTGGCCGACACCGAGAGCCATACCTCGGGGTGGACCTTGCGCATATGGGCGACGACCGTGCTCTTACCGACCCCGGAGGGGCCGGAGAGCACGGTCAGCCGCGGTCGTGCCTCTGCTGCCATGCAGCGATTATCCAGGTTCCCGGAGGTCTCCGGGAACGTCAGGCGCCGCTGCCGCCGAACTCGCGCTCAAGGGAGGCGATCTGGTTGGAGCCGAGGCCCCGGACACGCCGGCTCTCGGAGATCCCGAGCCGCTCCATGATCTGCTTGGCGCGGACCTTGCCCACGCCGGGCAGGGACTCGAGCAGTGCGGAGACCTTCATCTTCCCGATGACGTCGTTCTCCTGGCCCTGCTTGATGACGTCATGGAGAGAGGCGCCGGAGTGCTTGAGTCGATTCTTGACCTCGGCCCGCTCCCGGCGAGCCGCGGCGGCCTTTTCGAGCGCGGCTGCGCGCTGTTCAGGGGTAAGGGGCGGAAGAGCCACGCCTACGTCACCTCGGATGTCGAACTGTCGGATACGGACCGGTGAGGAACCTGTTCGCCCCACACCAGGCGAGCAACGGGCAACGCACTGCACGTTGGCTCTCGACGGAGACTAGCGGCCAAGGCCGCTGGAGTCAGCGAGAACAGACGAAAAGTCCTGGTCAGCATCGATCAGGGGTGACATTTTGGTCATTTTGCCCAACTTTTTGGTCAGCGGGCCCGTCGAGAAGCCGGTGACCGGCATCCATGTGTACGGGGCAATCTCCTGCCGGACACTCCGCCGGGGCCCTCCCCCGGCCTCCCGACGGACTCACCGGCCTCCCGTCAGACCTTCCGCCGGACCTCGCCACCGGCCTCTCCGAGGGCGGTCCGCACCTCGTCCGTGAACCGCGCCGCGGCCTCCCGGAGGGAACTGATGTCCGGACCGTGCCGCAGCACGCCCCGGCTGACGCTCGGCACCACATCGCGCACCGCGGCACCGAACAGACCGGGCAGATCGGCGGGGGTCGCGCCCTGCGCGCCGATACCGGGGGCGAGCAGCGGACCGTTGATGGCGAGGTCCACGCCCGCGTGGACCAGGGTCGCCCCGACGACCGCCCCGACGGAGCCGAGCGGTTCCGCTCCCGCGTTCTCGGCCGCCATGTGGTCGAGCATGACCTGGGCCAGCGACCGGCCGTCGGGGGCGGTGGCACGCTGCACCTCGGCCCCCTCCGGGTTGGAGGTGAGCGCGAGCACGAAGACCCCGGCCCCCGAGACGGCCGCCGCGTCCAGCGCCGGCCGCAGGGATCCGAAGCCCAGGTACGGCGAGACCGTGACCGCGTCCGAGAAGAGAGGTGAGTCCTTGTCCAGGTAGGTCGCCGCGTACGCGGCCATCGTCGAGCCGATGTCACCGCGCTTGGCGTCCATCAGCACCAGCGCCCCGGCCGCCCGCGCCTCCTCGACGGCCTTCTCCAGCACGGCGATGCCGCGCGAGCCGAACCGCTCGAAGAACGCCGACTGCGGTTTGAGCACGGCCACCCGGTCGGCCAGCGCCTCCACGGTCGTCCGGGTGAAGCGCTCCAGACCCGCGAGGTCGTCGCCGAGGCCCCAGGCCGTGAGCAGCGAGCCGTGCGGGTCGACGCCGACACAGAGCGGGCCCCTGCTGTCCATGGCGTGCCGCAGCCGGGCGCCGAAGGGCTCCTGACGGTCCCCGTGGCCCGCGCCGCCCCGGCCCGCGCCCCCTCCGGTGTCCGTGCCCGGCGTTTCCCCGCCGCCCCCGGCGCCCGCGCCGGACAGTTCCTCGGTCATGCGGTCACCTTCCGGGTGTCTGCGCCGACGGCTTCGGCGAGGGTGGTGTACGGGCTGACCCGGAGCCGGGCCGCGAGCCCCTTGTGGAGGGAACGGCTCCAGAACGGCCCCTCGTAGATGAAGGCGCTGTAGCCCTGGACCAGCGTGGCACCGGCGAGGATGCGCTGCCAGGCGTCCTCGGCGCTCTCCACGCCGCCGACCCCGACCAGGGTGATCCGGTCGCCCACCCGCGCGTACAGCCTGCGCAGCACCTCCAGCGAGCGCGCCTTCAGGGGCGCTCCCGACAGCCCGCCGGTCTCGGCGGTCAGCGCGGGGTCCGACACCAGTCCGAGCCCCTCGCGCGCCACGGTCGTGTTGGTGGCGATGATCCCGTCCAGAGCGAGTTCGACGGCGAGGTCGGCCACGGCGTCGATGTCCTCGTCCGGGAGATCGGGTGCGATCTTGACCAGCAGCGGCACCCTGCGGTCGGTGACGGTACGGTCGGCGGCCTCCCGTACGGCCGTCAGCAGCGGCCGGAGCAGGTCGACGGCCTGAAGGCCGCGCAGTCCGGGGGTGTTGGGCGAGCTGACATTGACCACGAGATAGTCGGCGTGGGCCGCCAGCCGTTCGGTGGACAGGACGTAGTCACCGATCGCCTCACTCTCGGGGACGGCCTTGGTCTTGCCGATGTTGACGCCGACCGTGGTCCTGAAGACCGCCTTGCGGGCCCTCAGCCGTGCCGCCACGGCGGCCGAGCCCTCGTTGTTGAAGCCCATCCGGTTGATCAGGGCGCGGTCGGCCACGAGCCGGAAGAGCCGCTTGCGCGGGTTGCCCGGCTGCGGCTCGCCCGTGACCGTACCGATCTCGACATGGTCGAAGCCGAGCATGGCCAGGCCGTCGATGGCGAGGGCGTTCTTGTCGAAGCCCGCGGCGAGTCCGAAGGGGCCGTGCATCCGCAGTCCGAACGCCTCGGTGCGCAGCTCCTCGAAGCGCGGGGCGAGAGCGGCGGCGACGAAGGTGCGCAGGACGGGGACGCGGGCCGCGAGCCGGATCCATCCGACGGCGAGGTGATGGGCGCGCTCCGGGTCCGCGCGCCGGAAGACCAGCCTGAAGAAGAGTGAGTACATGGAGTGGGTCTTTCCTCGTGGGTCTTTCCTCGTGGGTCTTTCCTCGTGGGAGCACCGTGGGAGCCATGGGAAACCGTGGGAGCCATGGGAAGGGGGACACCGGTGCCGGTGTCCCCCGTGAGGCTTCCCGTTTCTACTCCTCGCGCGCCGCGATCAGGCGCTGCGCGTGCTCCTGGAGCGAGCGGACACCGACCTCGCCGTGGGTGAGGGCGTCGATGCCCTGGACGGCGGCGGCCAGCGCCTGGACCGTCGTCAGACAGGGCACACCGCGTGCCACGGCCGCCGTACGGATGTCGTAGCCGTCGAGCCGGCCACCCGTTCCGTACGGGGTGTTGACGATCAGGTCGACCTCGCCGTCGTGGATGAGCTGAACGACGGTCTTCTCGCCGTCCGGGCCCTCGCCCTCGCTCTGCTTGCGCACCACGACCGCGCTGATGCCGTTGCGCCTGAGCACCTCGGCGGTGCCCGAGGTGGCGAGCAGCTCGAAGCCGTGGGCGACCAGCTCACGCGCCGGGAAGATCATCGAGCGCTTGTCGCGGTTGGCCACGGAGATGAAGGCCCGGCCCTTGGTGGGCAGCGGGCCGTACGCGCCGGCCTGCGACTTGGCGTACGCCGTGCCGAAGGCCGAGTCGATGCCCATGACCTCGCCGGTGGAGCGCATCTCCGGGCCGAGGATGGTGTCCACGCCGCGGCCGTGGATGTCGCGGAAACGCGACCACGGCATCACGGCCTCCTTGACGGAGATCGGCGCGTCGAGCGGCAGGGTGCCGCCGTCGCCGTGCGTCGGCAGCAGTCCCTCGGCGCGCAGCCCGGCGATGGTGGCGCCCAGGGAGATGCGGGCCGCGGCCTTGGCGAGGGGTACGGCGGTCGCCTTGGAGGTGAAGGGGACCGTACGGGAGGCACGCGGGTTGGCCTCCAGGACGTACAGGATGTCCCCGGCCATCGCGAACTGGATGTTGATCAGCCCGCGGACCCCGACGCCCTTGGCGATGGCCTCCGTGGAGGCGCGCAGCCGCTTGATGTCGAAGCCCCCCAGGGTGATGGGCGGCAGGGCGCACGCCGAGTCGCCGGAGTGGATGCCGGCCTCCTCGATGTGCTCCATCACTCCGCCGAGGTACAACTCCGTACCGTCGTAGAGCGCGTCCACGTCGATCTCGATGGCGTCGTCGAGGAAGCGGTCCACGAGGACCGGCCGGGTGGGGCTGATCTCGGTGGACTCGGCGATGTACGAGGAGAGCCGGGGCTCGTCGTACACGATCTCCATGCCGCGCCCGCCGAGGACGTACGAGGGCCGGACGAGGACCGGGTAGCCGATCTCGTCGGCGATGGCCTTGGCCTCGGCGAAGGTGGTGGCGGTGCCGTGCTTGGGCGCGGGCAGTCCGGCCTCGGCGAGGACCCGTCCGAAGGCGCCGCGGTCCTCGGCGGCGTGGATCGCCTCGGGGGGCGTGCCGACGACGGGTACGCCGTTGTCCTTGAGCGCCTGGGCGAGACCGAGCGGGGTCTGGCCGCCGAGCTGCACGATGACGCCGGCGACGGGTCCCGCCTGCGTCTCGGCGTGCACGATCTCCAGGACGTCCTCCAGGGTGAGCGGCTCGAAGTAGAGCCGGTCGGAGGTGTCGTAGTCGGTGGAGACGGTCTCGGGGTTGCAGTTGACCATCACGGTCTCGTACCCGGCCTCGCTGAGCGCGAAGGAGGCGTGGACACAGGAGTAGTCGAACTCGATGCCCTGGCCGATCCGGTTGGGGCCCGAGCCGAGGATGATCACGGCGGGCTTCTCGCGCGGGGCGACCTCGCTCTCCTCGTCGTACGAGGAGTAGAAGTACGGGGTCTTCGCGGCGAACTCGGCGGCGCAGGTGTCCACCGTCTTGTAGACCGGGCGCACCCCTAGGGCGTGCCTGACCTCGCGGACCACGTCCTCGCGCAGCCCGCGGATCCCGGCGATCTGCGCGTCGGAGAAGCCGTGCCGCTTGGCCGCGGCGAGCAGTTCGGGCGAGAGCCTCTCGGCGGCGGCCAGCTCGTCGGCGTACTCCTTGATCAGGAAGAGCTGGTCGACGAACCACGGGTCGATCTTCGTCGCCTCGAAGACCTCCTCCTGGGTGGCACCGGCGCGGATGGCCCGCATGACGGTGTTGATCCGGCCGTCGGTGGGGACCTTGGCGGTCTCCAGCAGCGCGTCCTTGGCGCCCGGCCCGGCGAGGCCCGCGTCCTCGGTGAAGGAGAACTGGCTGCCCGCCTTCTCCAGCGAGCGCAGTGCCTTCTGGAGTGCCTCGGTGAAGTTGCGGCCGATGGCCATGGCCTCGCCGACCGACTTCATGGTGGTGGTGAGGCTGGCGTCGGCCGCCGGGAACTTCTCGAAGGCGAAGCGCGGCACCTTGACGACCACATAGTCGAGCGTCGGCTCGAAGGACGCCGGGGTCTTCTCGGTGATGTCGTTGGGGATCTCGTCCAGTGTGTAGCCGACGGCGAGCCGGGCGGCGATCTTCGCGATCGGGAAGCCGGTGGCCTTGGAGGCGAGGGCGGAGGAGCGGGAGACGCGCGGGTTCATCTCGATGACGATGACCCGGCCGTCCTCGGGGTTGACCGCGAACTGGATGTTGCAGCCACCGGTGTCGACACCGACCTCGCGGATCACGGCGATGCCGATGTCCCGCAGGATCTGGTACTCGCGGTCGGTGAGCGTCATGGCGGGCGCGACGGTGATCGAGTCACCGGTGTGCACGCCCATCGGGTCGAAGTTCTCGATGGAGCAGACGACCACGACGTTGTCGTGCTTGTCGCGCATCAGCTCCAGCTCGTACTCCTTCCAGCCGAGGATGGACTCCTCCAGGAGCACCTCGGTGGTCGGGGAGAGCATCAGTCCCTGTCCGGCGATCCGGCGCAGTTCGTCCTCGGTGTGCGCGAAGCCGGAGCCCGCGCCGCCCATGGTGAAGGAGGGGCGGACGACGACGGGGTAGCCGCCGAGCGTGTCGACGCCGGCCAGGACCTCGTCCATGGAGTGGCAGATGACCGAGCGCGCGGACTCGCCGTGGCCGATCTTGGCGTGGACGGCCCTGACGACCTCCTTGAAGAGGTCGCGGTCCTCGCCCTTGTTGATCGCCTCGACATTGGCGCCGATCAGCTCGACGCCGTACTTGGTGAGGGTGCCGGCGTCATGGAGGGAGATCGCCGTGTTGAGCGCGGTCTGGCCGCCCAGGGTGGGCAGCAGCGCGTCGGGGCGCTCCTTGGCGATGATCTTCTCGACGAACTCGGGGGTGATCGGCTCGACATAGGTGGCGTCGGCGATCTCCGGGTCCGTCATGATCGTGGCGGGGTTGGAGTTGACCAGGATGACGCGCAGGCCCTCGGCCTTGAGGACGCGGCAGGCCTGGGTGCCGGAGTAGTCGAACTCGGCGGCCTGGCCGATGACGATCGGTCCTGAACCGATGACCAGGACGGACTGGATGTCGCTGCGCTTAGGCACGCTGGTCCTCCATCAGGGATACGAAGCGGTCGAAGAGGTACGCGGCGTCGTGCGGGCCCGCGGCCGCCTCGGGGTGGTACTGGACGCTGAAGACGGGCCGGTCGAGCAGCCTGAGGCCCTCGACCACGTTGTCGTTGAGGCAGACGTGCGAGACCTCGGCGCGGCCGTAGGGGGTCTCGGAGACCTGGTCGAGCGGGGCGTCGACGGCGAATCCGTGGTTGTGCGCGGTGACCTCGACCTTGCCGGTCGTGCGGTCCTGCACCGGCTGGTTGATGCCCCGGTGGCCGTACTTCAGCTTGTAGGTGCCGAAGCCGAGGGCGCGGCCGAGGAGCTGGTTGCCGAAGCAGATGCCGAAGAGCGGTGTGCCGCGCTCCAGGACGCCCTTGACGACGGTGAGGTCGGCGGTGGCCGGGTCGCCGGGGCCGTTGGAGAGGAACACCCCGTCGGGGGCGGTCGCGTACACCTCGTCGAGGGTGGCGGTGGCCGGCAGGACATGCACCTCGATCCCGCGCTCGGCCATCCGCTGCGGGGTCATGCCCTTGATGCCCAGGTCCAGTGCGGCGACGGTGAAGCGCTTGGTGCCGAGGGCGGGCACGACGTAGGCGTGCTCGGTGGCGACCTCGGCGGAGAGATCGGCGCCGGACATCGCGGGGGTCTCCTGGACGCGTGCGAGCAGCGTCGCCTCGTCCGCGAGCGACGCGCCGGAGAAGATGCCGACGCGCATCGCGCCGCGCTCGCGCAGATGGCGGGTGAGCGCGCGGGTGTCGATGCCGCTGATGCCCACGACGCCCTGGTCGAGGAGTTCCTGGTCGAGGGAGCGCCGGGAGCGCCAGTTGGAGGGGGTGCGGGCGGGGTCGCGTACGACATAGCCGGCGACCCAGATCCGGCGGGACTCCGGGTCCTCGTCGTTGACGCCGGTGTTGCCGACGTGCGGAGCGGTCATCACGACGACCTGGCGGTGATACGACGGGTCGGTGAGGGTCTCCTGGTAGCCGGTCATGCCGGTGGAGAACACCGCCTCGCCGAAGGTCTCCCCCACGGCCCCGTAGGCGCGGCCGCGGAAGCTGCGGCCGTCCTCCAGGACGAGTACGGCGGGAGACGCCTCGGCGCGGGCGGTTCCCCGGGTGGAGGTGGTCATCGTGCGGGGCCTTCCGTCGTGATGTTCAGGGCGTTCATGGGGGCCGGGCCGCGAGGGCACAGGGCGTTGACGGCCTCCACCCAGGCGGTGTGCTCGGCGGAGCGGTCGGCGCGGAAGCCGGAGTCGATCAGCGTGCCGCCGTGCTCCCAGGTGACGATCAGCAGCCCGCCCTCGGCGAGGACCTTCCCCGCGATGCCCTCGTCGAGCCGGGCCTCACGGAGCTGGGCGGCGGGGATGAAGAAGTCGTTCGCGCCGGGGCGTACGACGTCCAGTCCCGCGTCCGTGAGCGTCAGCTCCACCCGGCTGCGGGAGCCCAGGCCGTGGGCGACGATGCGGTCGAGCCACTGGCCCGCGGTCGTGGAGCCGTGGTAGCGGCCCGCCATGGCCAGAGTGGCCGCGCCGGGCGCGGCGGGGGCGGCGGGCAGCTCGGGCAGATCCGACTGGAGGCTGCCGCGCCACTTCCAGCCCTGGCGCATCAGCCAGTACACCAGCGCGACGAAGAGGAGCAGACCGACGACCCAGCCGATTCGGGCGGCCCAGTCGGTCACCTCCGCCGACCGCTGCTCGGCGGCCAGGGGGAGAGAGAGCATCGCAGTTGTCACGCCAGATTCCCGTCGACGACCGTGGCGCGGCCCCGGAGGAAGGTGTGGGTGACGCGTCCTGGCAGCTCACGGCCCTGGTAGGGAGTGTTGCGGCTGCGGGAGGCGAAGCCCGTCGGGTCCACAGGACCACGGTATGCCGGATCGACCAGGGTCAGGTTGGCGGGCTCGCCCACCGAGACGGGACGGCCGTGGCCCGTGAGGCGGCCGATACGGGCCGGGCGGAACGACATCCGGTCGGCGACCCCGGCCCAGTCCAGCAGCCCGGTCTCCACCATCGTCTCCTGGACGACCGACAGGGCCGTCTCCAGACCGACCATGCCCATGGCGGCGGCGGCCCACTCGCAGTCCTTGTCCTCGTGCGGATGCGGGGCGTGGTCGGTGGCGACACAGTCGATCGTGCCGTCCGCGAGCGCCGCGCGCAGCGCCTGGACGTCCGCCTCGGTGCGCAGCGGCGGGTTCACCTTGTAGACGGGGTCGTACGACCGGACCAGCTCGTCGGTGAGGAGGAGGTGGTGCGGGGTGACCTCGGCCGTGACGTTCCAGCCCTTGGACTTCGCCCAGCGCACCAGGTCGACGGAGCCGGCGGTCGACAGATGGCAGATATGGACCCGGGAGCCGACATGGGCGGCGAGGAGCACGTCGCGGGCGATGATCGACTCCTCGGCGACGGCCGGCCAGCCGCCGAGCCCCAGTTCGGCGGAGACGACGCCCTCGTTCATCTGGGCGCCCTCGGTCAGCCGGGGCTCCTGGGCGTGCTGTGCGATCACCCCGTCGAAGGCCTTCACGTACTCCAGCGCCCGCCGCATGATCACGGCGTCGTCCACGCACTTGCCGTCGTCCGAGAAGACCCGGACCTGGGCGGCGGAGTCATGCATGGCGCCCAGCTCCGCGAGGTGCTTGCCCTCCAGCCCCACGGTCACGGCGCCGACGGGCTGGACATCGCAGTAGCCGTGTTCGCGGCCCAGCCGCCAGACCTGCTCCACCACGCCGGCGGTGTCGGCCACGGGGAAGGTGTTAGCCATGGCGTGGACCGCGGTGAAGCCGCCGACGGCGGCGGCGCGCGTGCCCGTCAGCACGGTCTCGGAGTCCTCGCGTCCCGGCTCTCGCAGATGCGTGTGCAGATCGACCAGGCCGGGCAGCAGCACGCGCCCCTCGGCCTCCACGACCGTGGCGCCGCCCGCGTCGAGTCCCGTGCCGGTCTCCGCGATGGTCTCGCCGTCGATCAGCACGTCCTGCGGCTCGCCGCCGAGCACCCGCGCGCCCCGGATAAGGGTCTTGCTCATGGTTACTTGTTCTCCTCGGATGCAGGGGTGCGCGCGAGGCGCCCGTTCTCGGTGGCGGTGGCGGTGGCGGATGACGGACGGGCGTGGGAGTGGGTGACGGCGGGCTCGTTGCCGCCCAGCAGCAGATAGAGCACGGCCATCCGGATCGAGACCCCGTTGGTGACCTGCTCGACGGCGGTGCAGCGGTCGGAGTCGGCGACCTCCGCGGTGATCTCCATGCCGCGGTTCATCGGGCCGGGGTGCATCACGACGGAGTTCTCCGGCATCCGGCTCATCCGGTCGCCGTCCAGGCCGTAGCGGCGGGAGTACTCGCGCTCGGTCGGGAAGAACGCGGCGTTCATCCGCTCGCGCTGGACCCGCAGCATCATCACCGCGTCGGAGGTGGGCAGCACCCGGTCCAGGTCGTACGAGACCTCGCACGGCCAGTCCTCGACGCCGATCGGTACGAGCGTGGGCGGCGCGACGACCGTGACCCGGGCGCCCAGGGTGTGCAGCAGCAGGATGTTCGAGCGGGCGACCCGGCTGTGCAGCACGTCGCCGACGATGGTGACCCGCCGCCCGTCGAGGCCGTGCCCGATGCCCGGATCGGCGCCGACCAGACGGCGGCGCAGGGTGAAGGCGTCGAGCAGCGCCTGGGTGGGGTGCTCATGGGTGCCGTCGCCCGCGTTGACGACCGCGCCGTCGATCCAGCCGGAGGTGGCGAGCCGGTAGGGGGCGCCGGACGCGGGGTGCCGGATGACGACGGCGTCGGCGCCCATCGCCTCCAGGGTCAGCGCGGTGTCCTTGAGCGACTCGCCCTTGGAGACGGACGAACCCTTGGCGGAGAAGTTGATGACATCGGCCGACAGGCGCTTGGCGGCGGCCTCGAAGGAGATCCGGGTGCGGGTGGAGTCCTCGAAGAAGAGATTCACGACGGTGCGGCCGCGCAGGGTCGGCAGCTTCTTGATGGGCCGGTCGGCGACCCGGGCCATCTCTTCCGCGGTGTCGAGGATCAGCACGGCGTCGTCACGGCTGAGGTCGGCCGCCGAGATGAGATGGCCGGGAGTGCGGGGGCTTGCCCCTGGGAGGCGCAGCATCGGGAGAGGGCTCCGGTGTCTGGGTGTGCGGGCATGCGGGCGCCCGGAGGCGTCCGTACGGGGGTTCGGGGCGTACGGAGGCGGGCCTACTGCTCGCCGGACGCGACAGGCCGCTGGAGGCCGAGCAGCACGGTGTCCCGGCCGTCCTCCTCGGCGAGCTGGACCTTGACCGTCTCCCGCAGCGAGGTGGGGATGTTCTTGCCGACGTAGTCGGCGCGGATCGGCAGCTCGCGGTGGCCCCGGTCGACGAGGACGGCGAGCTGGACGGCGCGCGGGCGGCCGATGTCGCCGAGCGCGTCGAGCGCGGCGCGGATGGTGCGGCCGGAGAAGAGCACATCGTCGACGAGGACCACGAGACGTCCGTCGACCCCGTCACCGGGGATGTCGGTGCGGGCCAGCGCGCGGGCGGGACGCAGCCGCAGATCGTCGCGGTACATGGTGATGTCGAGGGAGCCGACCGGGATCGTGCGTCCCGTGATCTCCGCGAGTTTGGCGGCCAGCCGGCGGGCCAGGAAGACGCCGCGGGTCGGAATGCCGAGCAGCACCACGTCGTCGGCGCCCTTGGCGCGTTCGACGATCTCGTGGGCGATACGGGTCAGGACCCGCGCGATGTCGGGTGCCTCCAGAACGGGGCGCGCGGCACCGGTGCTGTCGGCCGAGGAGTCTGTCGTGTCGGTGTCCATAAAAAACGGACCTCCTTCTCCGCCTCACGGGACGGACTTTAAAGGACGTCGAAATTACGCCACCCAGGCTAGCAGGGCGTCCGGGCGGTAGGTGGCGGTACCCCCTCGGAAGGCAGTCAGGAGGCGGCGGAAAGCCCCCGGGGGAGCCGGTCGCGGATCCCTCGGCTTGACGCATCCAAGTAACGCTGCGTAACCTCACAGTGAGTTACCAGACTTCGTCCGGGGAGCTATATGTCCAGCGAATACGCAAAGCAGCTCGGGGCCAAACTCCGCGCCATCCGCACCCAGCAGGGCCTCTCGCTCCATGGCGTGGAGGAGAAGTCCCAGGGCCGCTGGAAGGCCGTGGTGGTCGGTTCGTACGAGCGTGGCGACCGTGCCGTGACGGTGCAGCGCCTGGCCGAGCTGGCGGATTTCTACGGGGTCCCCGTGCAGGAACTGCTTCCTGGCACGACGCCCGGCGGAGCCGCCGAGCCGCCGCCGAAGCTCGTTCTCGATCTGGAGCGGCTGGCCCATGTGCCGCAGGAGAAGGCGGGCCCGCTCCAGCGGTACGCGGCGACGATCCAGAGCCAGCGCGGCGACTACAACGGCAAGGTGCTGTCGATCCGCCAGGACGACCTGCGCACGCTTGCCGTGATCTACGACCAGTCGCCGTCGGTCCTGACCGAGCAGCTCATCAGCTGGGGCGTTCTCGACGCGGACGCCCGCCGCGCGGTGGCCCACGAAGAGGGCTGACCGGCCCGGCACATATCAGCAGAAACGTCACCTCCGGGGGGCGGTCCCGTCTGCCCCACGGGACCGCCCCCCGGCGCGTTCACACCTGTCGGCGCCAGACCGTGTCGCGGACAGCCGTGTCCTCGGTCGCCGGGCGGGGGGGGGGGGGCCCCCCCCCCGGGCGCCCGGGCCCCCCCCCGCCCGCGCGGGCCCCGGCCGGGCCGGGCCGCAACCCCGGCCCCGGGGAAGGGGCGAGGCGCGGCGCC
>NZ_JBIASO010000021.1:0-102125 GCF_042890865.1 Streptomyces sp. NPDC002018 | reverse complement strand
CCGCGGGGCCGTCGCCGGGCCGGGGGGGCGGGGGGGGGGCGGCCGCGGCGGGGGGGGGGGGGGGGGGCGCGGCGCCCCCCCCCCCCCCCCGGCCCCCGCGCACCGCGGCCGGACGGCGCGGCCCCGGTCCGGCCGGTCCCGAAGCCCGGTCCCGGGGAAAGGGCCTAGGCGCGGCGCAGACTCGGTTTGAGGTCCTTGAACCGGCCGAGCAGACCGTTCACGAAGGACGGGGAGTCGTCGGTGGAGAACTCCTTCGCGAGCTGGACCGCCTCGTCGATCACGACCGCGTCCGGGGTGCCGTCCACCCACACCAGCTCATAGGCGCCGAGCCGCACGATGTTCCGGTCGACGACCGGCATCCGGTCCAGCGTCCAGCCCACCGAGTAGGTGGAGATGAGGTCGTCGATACGGTCCGCGTACTCCGCGTACCCCTCGACCAGCTCCATGGTGTACTCGCCGACCGGCGGCTGCCGGTCGTCGGTCCGGGCATGCCGTATCCAGTCGGCGAGGACCGTCTGCACGGACGCCCCGCGCTGGTCGGCCTCGAAGAGAATCTGGAAGGCGCGCTTACGGGCCTTGTTCCGGGCAGCCACGGTTAGCTGTTCACCCGGCCGAGGTACTCACCGGAGCGGGTGTCGACCTTGATCTTCTCACCCGTGGTGATGAAGAGCGGGACACCGATCTCGTAACCGGTCTCCAGCGTGGCCGGCTTGGTGCCGCCGGTGGAGCGGTCGCCCTGGACGCCCGGGTCGGTGTGCTGGATGGTCAGCTCGACGGCGGCGGGCAGCTCGACGTAGAGCACCTCGCCCTCGTGCGTGGCGACGCTGGCGGTGAAGCCCTCCAGCAGGAAGTTGGCGGCGGCGCCGACGGCCTTGCGGTCGACCATGAGCTGGTCGTAGGTCTCCATGTCCATGAAGACGAAGTACTCGCCGTCCATGTACGAGAACTGCATGTCGCGGCGGTCAACGGTGGCCGTCTCGACCTTCACGCCAGCGTTGAAGGTCTTGTCGACCACCTTGCCGGAGAGCACGTTCTTCAGCTTGGTGCGCACGAAGGCCGGGCCCTTGCCGGGCTTGACGTGCTGGAACTCGACGACGGACCAGAGCTGGCCCCCGTCGAGCTTGAGCACCAGGCCGTTCTTGAGGTCGTTCGTGGAAGCCACGGTTGCGGAATCTCCTGGACTGAAGCTGGTGGACGACCGAGGGTGTGCGCGGTGCCTGGGCACTAGAGCGCGAGCAGTTCCTTGGTCGTGATGGTGAGTAGCTCGGGTCCGCCGTCCGCCTCGGGGCGGACGACGAGCGTGTCATCGATCCGGACACCGCCCCGGCCCGGGAGGTGGACCCCCGGTCCGACGGTGACCGGCACACAAGCGTCCAGTTTACCCATGGCGGCGGGGGCGAGCTGCGGGTCCTCGTCGATTTCGAGTCCGACACCGTGTCCCGTACGGGGCGCGAGCCGCTCACCGTGCCCCGCGGCCTCCAGCGGCTGCCGGGTCACCCGGTCCACCTCGCGGTAGCCGGTGCCCGGCACGAGGGCCTCCCGACCTGCCCGTTGTGCCGAGAAGACCAGCTCGTACAGGTCGATCTGCCAGTCGGCGGGGGAGGTTCCGATGACAAACGTACGACCGATCAGACACCGGTAGCCGCGGTAGTCGGCGCCGAGGCTGACGGAGAGGAAATCGCCCTCCTCGACCCGCCGGTCCGAGGGAAGGTGGCCCCAGCGGCCGGAATGGGGGCCGGTGGCCACGGCGGTGGGGAACGCGGGGCCGTCGGCGCCGTGGTCCACGAGCCGGCGCTCCAGCTCCAGCGCGAGATGCCGTTCGGTGCGGCCGACCAGGATCGATTCCAGCAGTTCGCCCAGCGCCTGGTCGGCGATCTCGGCGGCGATCCGCAGACAGGCGATCTCCGCCTCGTCCTTGACGATCCGCAACTGCTCGACGGCGCACCCCAGGTCCGCGAGACGCAGCCGGGGCGCGACGGAGCGGACGGCCCGGTGCCGGGCGACGGTGAGGTGGTGCTCCTCGACGGCGAGCGACTCGACGGCGGGCGGGACGAGCAGGCCCGCGGCGGCGGCCACGGGGTCACCGGCGGTGGACAGGACGGTGAGCCCGAGCTGGTCGTCGAGCCGCGCCTCGACGTTCTCGCCCGCGTGGGTACGGGGGCAGAGCAGCGTGTCCTCGCCGGGGCCGAGCAGCAGCACGGCACCGGGCGGCGCCCCGCCCGCGAGATAGCGGACGTTCGCGGGCCGCGAGATCAGCGCGGCCGCGCTGCCCGCCGCGGAGCACCGGTCACGCAACCGCGCACGGCGGACCGCGAACACGTCTGACATGAACCGAGCGTATGAGCGCGGACGTGACCCGGCCGGTTCAGCGCGTCCGACCGGGGGGCGCGGGCAGGGGCGCCCGGCGCGCCGTCACCAGCTCGGCGGGCTCGTCAGGGCGCGCGCCAGCACATCGTCGAGGACCCGGGCGGTGGTCTCCACGTCGAAGCTGGAGTTGTCGATGATGGGCAGCCCCGAGCCGTACCAGCCGGCCATCCTGCCGTGGATGCCCGCCACCTCCTCGTCCGCGAGCCTGCGGTTGCCGCTGCGCTCGGCGTTGCGCTCCAGCACGATCTCCAGTCCCGGCAGCAGCACGACGGGCAGCAGCCCCGGGCCGACATGGCGCTTCCAGCCGCCGAGCCCGACGACCGGGCGGTCCGGGAAGACGGCGTCGTCGAGGATGCAGGAGATCCCGTTGGCCAGGAAGTTCCGCGCGGCGAAGCCGCAGGTGCGGCGGGCCAGCCGGTACTGCGCCTCGGAGTGGTCGTTCCATCCGCTCTGCGGGTCCGCGAAACCCGAGCGGACCCATTCCCGGACGTCGTCGAGGCTGATGTGGGCCGTGGGCACCCGCCGACTCGCCGCCCAGTGGCGGGCGACGGTCGTCTTGCCCGCGCCGGCCGGGCCGATGAGCAGGACGGCGAGGGTCGCCGTGCCCGTGCCGCCGTCGGGGGCGGGCGGCGGAGCGGGGATCGGCACAGGACCGCCGGGCGGCAACCGGATGTGCCCGGTGGAGTCCGGGGGCGGCGGCGGACCGGCCGGCGGGCCGGGAGGCGGCGCGGGCGGCTGCCGGTGGGCGCCACCGGGAGGCGGCACATAGGCGGACCCGGGAGCCTGATGCTGCCCCGGCGCCTGATGCGGGCCGGGAGGCTGGTGCTGCGCCGGCACCTGGTGCTGTCCGGGAGGCTGGTGCTGTCCGGAAGGCTGGTGCTGTCCGGAAGGCTGGTGCTGTCCGGAAGGCTGGTGCTGTCCGGAAGGCTGGTGCTGTCCGGGAGGCTGGTGCCGGCCCGGGACAGGGTGCTGCGGTCCCGGCACCTGGTGCGGTCCCGTCCAGCCCGGGGCGGGCTGCTCCCCCCGTGACGGCCGCGGGATCCCCGGCCCCGTCGGCGGGCCGGGAGGAGGAGCCTGCTGCGCCCATCCGCCTGCGTGCTGCATCCGGTGCCACTCCGTCTCGTACGACTGACGCTCTGGCGGCCCCGCGGGCCAACGCGTTACCGAACGGTACCGCCCCCGGCCGCCGCACGGGCAACGACCGGGGTCCGTATCCGGGACCGGGGCGCCGGTCACCGCCGCCCCGGCGGGGCGCCCGGCACCGGAGGGCGCCCGGTCAGCCGGTCAGTTCCTCCGCCAGGGCCCGCAGCGCGAGCCGGTACGAGCCGATCCCGAAGCCCGCGACCGTACCGCTGGCGACGGCGGCGACCACCGAGGTGTGCCGGAACTCCTCGCGCGCGTACGGGTTCGAGATGTGCACCTCGATCAGCGGGGCGGTGCGCTGCGCCGCCGCGTCCCGCATGCCGTACGAGTAGTGCGTGAAGGCGCCCGGGTTGAGCACGACCGGGACCGATCCGTCCGCCGCCTCGTGCAGCCACCGGATCAGCTCGCCCTCGTCGTTCGTCTCCCGTACGTCGACGTCGAAGCCCAGCTCCTTGCCCAGCGTCCGGCAGGCGTCGACCAGTCCGGCGTACGACGTCGCCCCGTACACATCCGGCTCGCGCGAGCCCAGACGGCCGAGGTTTGGCCCGTTGAGCACGAAGACCCGTCGGGTCACGCCGACACCTCCCCGTACGCGGCGAGCAGCACCGCCGGGTCGGGCCCCTCCAGCACGGTGGGCTTGGCCAGACCGTCCAGCACGATGAAGCGCAGCAGATCGCCGCGGGACTTCTTGTCGACCCGCATGGTCTCCAGCAGCTTGGGCCACTGGTCGCCGCGGTAGGTCAGCGGCAGCCCGACGGACTCCAGTACCGAGCGGTGCCGGTCGGCGGTCGCGTCGTCGAGACGCCCGGCCAGCCGGCCCAGCTCCGCCGCGAAGACCATGCCGACCGAGACGGCCGCGCCGTGCCGCCACTTGTACCGCTCGTTCTTCTCGATGGCGTGCGCCAGGGTGTGGCCGTAGTTGAGGATCTCGCGGAGACCGGACTCCTTGAGGTCGTTGGAGACGACCTCGGCCTTGACGCGGATGGAGCGCTCGATCAGCTCGGCGGTGTGCGCTCCGGACGGGGTGCGGGCTCCCTGGGGGTCCGCCTCGACCAGATCGAGGATGGCCGGGTCCGCGATGAAGCCCGCCTTGATGATCTCGGCCATGCCGCTGACGTAGTCGTGGACACCGAGCGAGTCCAGCGCGGCGAGATCGCAGAGGACCCCGGCGGGCGGATGGAAGGCGCCGACGAGGTTCTTGCCCTCGGCGGTGTTGATGCCGGTCTTGCCGCCCACCGCCGCGTCGACCATGGCGAGCACGGTGGTCGGTACGGCGATCCAGCGCACCCCGCGCAGCCAGGACGCCGCCACGAACCCGGCGAGATCGGTGGTGGCACCGCCGCCGACCCCGACGATGACATCGGTCCGGGTGAAGCCGGTCTGCCCGAGCGCCTTCCAGCAGTACGCCGCGACCTCGACGGTCTTGGCCTCCTCGGCGTTGGGCACCTGGATGGCCACGGCCTCGTACCCCTGGTCGGCGAGATCCTGGCGCAGCGCCTCGCCTGTCCCGGCGAGCGCCTCGGGGTGGATGACGGCGACCCGCCGGGCCTTCTGGCCGATGAGGGCGGGCAGCTCCCCCAGCAGCCGCCGGCCGACCAGCACCTCGTACGGATCGTGTCCCGCCGTGCCACCGACCTGGATACGGGTGACTGCCTGGTCCGTCATACCTGCTTCTCCTTGCCGGGGGTCCGGGACCCGTCCGCGGGGTGCTGCTTCAGCCCGAGTGCGTCGAGGACCGCGTCGGCGACCTCCTCGGGGGTCCGGTCGTCGGTCGCGACCACCACGCGTGCCACGTCCGTGTAGTGATGGCGGCGTGCGTCCAACAGCTCCTTCCACTGCTTGCGGGGGTTGACCACCAGCAGCGGGCGCGCGGTGTTCAGTCCGACGCGCTTGACCGCCTCGCCGACCTCGACCGAGAGATAGACGACGGGCAGCCCGGTGAGCAGTTCGCGGGTGCCGGCGTCGAGGACCGCGCCGCCGCCGAGCGCCAGGACACCGGGGTGCTCGGCGACCGCCTCCCGTACCGCCGCGCGCTCCAGCTCACGGAAGTACTCCTCGCCCCCCTCGATGAAGAGGTCCGAGACCGGCTTGCCCTGCGCGGCGACGATGTCGGCGTCGCTGTCGCGGAAGCCCGTGCCGAGCCGCTCGGCGAGCAGCTCGCCCACGGTCGTCTTGCCGACGCCCATCGGACCGACCAGGACGACCACCGGTCCCGGTCCGCCCGCCGGCTCCGGGGCGCTCATCGGATCGTGAGGTTGTCGAGATACGACCGGACATTGCGGCGCGTCTCCGTGACACTGTCGCCGCCGAACTTCTCGGCGACCGCGTCCGCGAGGGTCAGCGCGACCATGGCCTCGGCGACGATGCCCGCGGCGGGCACGGCGCACACGTCGGAGCGCTGGTGGTGCGCCTTCGCGGCTTCGCCCGTGACCACATCGACGGTGGCGAGCGCCTTGGGCACGGTCGCGATGGGCTTCATCGCGGCCCGTACGCGCAGCAGCTCACCCGTGGTCAGACCGCCCTCGGTACCACCGGAGCGGCCGGACGCGCGCCTGATGCCGTCGCCGGTCGCCACGATCTCGTCGTGCGCCTGGGAGCCCGGTACCCGCGCCAGGCCGAAGCCGTCGCCGACCTCGACACCCTTGATGGCCTGGATGCCCATGAGCGCGGCGGCGAGCCGCGCGTCGAGCCTGCGGTCCCAGTGGACATGCGAGCCGAGCCCGACCGGCACGCCGTACGCCAGCACCTCCACGACACCGCCCAGGGTGTCGCCGTCCTTGTGGGCCTGGTCGATCTCGGCGACCATCGCCTTGCTCGCGTCCGCGTCCAGGCAGCGCACCGGGTCGGCGTCGAGCCTCGCCACATCGGCGGGGGCCGGGTACACGCCGTAGGGGGCCTTGGCCGTGGCCAGCTCCACGACATGGGAGACGATCTCGATCCCGGCCGTCTCCTTGAGGTACGACCGCGCGACGGCGCCGAGCGCGACCCGGGCGGCGGTCTCCCGGGCGCTGGCGCGCTCCAGGACCGGCCGTGCCTCGTCGAAGCCGTACTTCTGCATTCCGGCGAGATCGGCGTGACCGGGCCGGGGGCGGGTCAGCGGCTCGTTGCGGGCGAGCCCCGCGAGCACCTCGGGATCGACCGGATCGGCCGACATGACCTGCTCCCACTTGGGCCACTCGGTGTTGCCCACCATGATCGCAACGGGCGAGCCCATGGTCAGCCCGTGTCGTACGCCACCGAGGAAGGTGACCTCGTCACGCTCGAACTTCATCCGCGCGCCCCGTCCGTAGCCGAGGCGCCGACGGGCCAGATGGTCCGCCACCAGGTCGGTCGTGATCGGCACGCCGGCGGGTAGTCCCTCCAGCGTCGCCACGAGTGCGGGGCCGTGCGACTCCCCCGCGGTCAGCCAGCGCAACCTGCTCAACGGTGCTCCTCATGCTCGCGCCCTCGACTGGTGGTGGCGCGGCCGGTGCGCGGCCCTGGCCCGCCATGTCCGATCTTCCCACGCTCCATGGGAGGAACCGCCGTCACGTCCAGCGAACGGACACCACACCGGCCGGGACCGGCCAGGACCGGCCGGCACGCATCGAGCGGAGACCGCGACTCCAGTTCAGGAACGAACAGGAACGAACAGGAACAGACACGAAAGGTCACGAAAGGTCACGAAGGGAGGAGGGGGAGGAGACCCTACGCCTGCGCCCTGTCGCCGAGGGCCCGCTCGCCCGCCTTGCGCATCGGCGCGAGGGGTGCGGGCGAGCGGCCCGTCATCCGCTCCACCTGGAGTACGGCCTGGTGCACGAGCAGGTCGAGACCGGAGACGACCGGGCCGCCGCGCCGCGACCAGGCGGCGGCGAGGCCGGTGGGCCAGGGCTCGTAGAGCACGTCGAAGAGGGTGCCGGGCCGGTCGGGGACCGAACGGGCCAGCGCGTCGGTGGTGCCCGCCGGGGTGGTGGCGATCACCAGGGGTGCCTCGAAGGCCTCGGCGGCGTCCGCCCACGCGGCCGTACGGACCTCGGCACCGAGCCGCTCGCCCCAGCCGCGCATCTCGGCCGCGCGGGCCTCGCCGCGTACATAGGCGGTGATCGGCCCCGTACAGATCCGGGAGAGGGCGGCGACGGCGGACGAGGCGGTGGCGCCCGCGCCCAGGATCGCCGCGGAGCCGGCCGTACGGACGCCTCGCTCGTGCAGCGCGGCGATCATGCCGGGGATATCGGTGTTGTCCCCCGTGCGCCGACCGTCCTCACCGAGCAGGACCGTGTTGACCGCCTCGACCGAGGCCGCCGTATCGGTGATCTCGTCCAGCAGCGGGATGACGGCCCGCTTGAGCGGCATGGTCAGCGAGAGCCCGGCCCACGAGGGGTCCGCGCGAAGCCCGTCGAGGAAGCCGAGCAGCCCGGCCTCGTCCACCTCGAACCGGTCGTAGGACCAGTCCGTGAGGCCGAGGCCGGCGTAGGCGGCCCGGTGCAGCACCGGCGAGAGCGAGTGCGCGATGGGCGCCCCGAGAACCGCCGCCCGCCTGCGTGGATTCACCGCTTCGAGTTCTCCTTCTGGTACTCGGCACGGTTGCGCTCGTGCTCCTCGTTGGTCTCGGCGAAGAGCGTCTTGTCCTCGGTGACCGAGACGAAGTAGTACCAAGGACCGGGTGTCGGGTCGAGCGCCGACTGAAGGGCTTCGGCACCCGGGTTCCCGATGGGACCGGGCGGGAGACCCTTGATGTCGTACGTGTTGTACGGGTCCTTGATCTTCCGCAGGTTGTCGACGGCGCCGATGTCCAGCCTGCTCGTGCTCTTGATGTAGTTGATCGTGGAGTCGAATTCGAGACGGCCGACGGTCTCCGTGTTGTCCGGTTCCAGACGGTTGTAGACGACGCGGGCAACCTTGTCGAAGTCGTGCTTGTACTTGCCCTCCGCCTGGACGAGGCTCGCGACGGTGATGACCTCCAGCGGGGACCTCAGACCCAGCTTCTCGGCCTCGTCCGCCAGATCCACCTTGCTGTACTCGGCGTTGGCGCGGGCGACCATCTTCTTCAGGATGGTCTCCGGCTTCATGCCCTTGGCGACCGGGTAGCTCGCCGGGAACAGGAAGCCTTCCAGCGGGTCCTTGATGTCCTTGGAGCCCTTCGCCCAGGCCGGCAGTCCGAGGTTCTTGGCCTGCGCCTTGGCGATCGCCGCGGTCGAGCCCTTCTTGAGTTCGAGCCGCTTGTCCATCTGCTCGTAGACCCAGACATTGCGCTTGCCCTCGGGAATGATCAGCGCGTTGTGGCTGGTCGGGCTGAGCATCGTCTTCACGGCCTGGGCCGCGGACATGCCCTTGCTGAGGGTGTAGACGCCCGCCTGGATCGAGTTGCCCTTGGGGTTCTGCCGCTGTGCGGCGACGAACGCGCCCTGGCTCTTGACCACGCCGCTCTTCACCAGGATCGAGGCGATCTCGTAGCCGCCCGCGCCCTGGGGGATCTCCACCTGGACGGAGCCGGAGCCCTCGCCCACGAAGTCCGGCGGCGCGCCGAACTTGGACTGCCAGAACTGGTAGCCGACATAGCCGACGCCGCCGACGCCGCCGACCAGCACCACGCTCAGGAAGAGACAGGCGAAGCCGTTGTGGCTCTTCTTCTTGGTCCTGCCCCGGCGGTCCCGGCCGTTGCCCCGGCGGTCGGTACCCGGTTCGTCCCGCTCGGCGTCATCGCCCTCGTCGCCGTCGTCGCCGGTGAAGAAGGGGTGGGCCTCGTCCTCCTGGCCCTCCTCCCACTCGCCGTCCGGCTCGGGTTCGGCCTTCCGCTGCGCGGGCGGCTGCGGTGGCGGATACGCGTCGGGGGTGCCGTAGAAGTCCTGGTTGGAGCCGTAACCGACATCGTGCGAGCCGTCGTAGGGGCCTGCGGGATTGCCGGCGTACGGCATGGTGGCCTGCTGGCCGGTGTCCCAGGCGCCGTTGTACTGCGTGTCGGTGTACTGGGGTTGCTGCGGCTGTTGTTGCTGCTGGTGCTGCTGCTGCTGCTGGGGATGGTGGGCCTGCGGGTGGTGTGCCTGCTGGGGATGTGCCTGCTGCGGGTGGTGCGGCTGCGGCTGCTGCGGACCGCCGTACTGCTGGGCGGCGTACTGCGGCTGTCCTGCCTGCTGTCCCACATGCGGCTGTCCGGTGTGCTGCTGCGCACCCTGCTGCTGCCCGACGTGCGGCTGCTGTCCGGTGTGCTGCTGCTGCCCGCCCTGCTGCTGGCCCATGTACGGCTGGCCGCTCTGCTGCTGGCCGTACTGCTCCGGGTGGTACTGCTGCTGGTACGGGTCCTGTCCGCCCCCGTACTGCTGCTGGGGCTGCTGCGCGTGCTGCTGCGGATACTGCTGCTGCGGCTGCCCGCCGTAAGGAGCCTGGCCGTCCGTGGACTGCTGCGCTCCCCACCCCGGGTCCCCGTACAGGGGGTCCTCGGGGTGCCACGGTTCGGAGCCGGGGCCCCGGCCATAGTCAGTCATCGATCCCCTAGAGCCGCGAGGCGGCGGTGGCTGAGCGGTGGCACGGCATCCGTTTCGCCTCTTTGTTGTGCGGTGATTGTTCGAACACCACCGCATCGCGCGGAACGTTACCGTATCGCGATCAGATGACCACTTCGACGCCCTCACCCGGGGGCTCACCAGAGACCCGTTCGGCCTCCAGCGCGCTCTGAAGGATGACAACCGCCGCCATTTGGTCGATAACGGACCGGCCTTTCTTGGACTTCACGCCCGAAGCGCGCAGTCCCTGACCGGCAGTCACCGTACTCATCCGCTCATCGACCAGTCGTACCGGCAGCGGCGAGACGCCCCTGGCCAGCTCCTGTGCGAACACACGTACCTTCGCCGCGGCCGGTCCCTCGCCCCCGTTGAGGGACCGGGGAAGCCCGACCACGACTTCGACCGGCTCGTACTCCTCGACAAGCTGCCGCAGCCGCCGGTGGGCGGCCGGGACATCACGTCCCGGCACGGTCTCCACCGGTGTGGCGAGGATCCCGTCGGGGTCGCACGAGGCGACCCCGATCCGGGCGTCCCCGACATCGATCGCGAGCCGACGTCCCCGTCTCATCCGGGATCAGATCCCTTTCCGGCCGTGTGACGACCGGTCCGCGCGGTGCGCGGGCCGGCCGGCCGGCGCCGGGTCGGCCCCGGCCGCCGCGTGTACGCCGGTCACGAGGTCTCGGCGACGAGGCGCTCGACCGCGGCCACGGCGTCCCCGATGGCGTCGGGGTTCTGGCCGCCGCCCTGGGCCACGTCCGGCTTGCCGCCACCGCCGCCCCCGAGGGTCTTGGCGGCGGCACGCACCAGGTCACCGGCCTTGAGACCGCCCCGGCGGGCGGCCTCGTTGGTGGCGATGACCGTCAGCGGACGTCCGTTGGCCGTGGTGAACAGGGCCACGACGGCCGGCCGGTCGACGGCCCCCGACTGCTGGTCCAGCCGGCCCCGGACATCGAGGACGAGCTTGCGCAGATCGTCGGCCGAGGTGCCGTCCGGCACCTGTCCGGTGACCAGGGCCGTGCCCCGTACGTCGATGGCGCTCTGGGCGAGCCCGGCGGCGGCGGCGAGGACCTTCTCCGCGCGGAACCTCTCGATCTCCTTCTCGGCGTCCTTCAGCTTGGCGAGCATGCCGGAGATCTTCTCGGGCAGCTCCTCCGAGCGGCCCTTGACCAGCTCCTGGAGCTGGGCGACGACGGTGTGCTCCTTGGCCAGGAAGTTGTACGCGTCGACGCCCACCAGGGCCTCGATACGACGGACACCCGAACCGATGGACGACTCACCGAGCAGCTTCACCAGGCCGAGCTGGGCGGTGTTGTGGACATGCGTACCGCCGCACAGCTCCTTGGAGAAGTCGCCGATCGTGACCACGCGGACCCGCTCGCCGTACTTCTCGCCGAACTCAGCGATCGCGCCCTGCTTCCTGGCCTCGTCGATGCCCATGACCTCGGCATGGACATCCAGCTCACGGGCGAGGACCTCGTTGATCTTCTGCTCGACATCGAGCAGGACCGTGCCGGGTACGGCGGCGGGCGAGCCGAAGTCGAAGCGGAAGCGGCCCGGCGAGTTCTCGGACCCGGCCTGGGCGGCCGTCGGGCCGAGGGCGTCGCGCAGCGCCTGGTGCGTGAGATGCGTGGCGCTGTGGGCACGGGCGATGGCGCGGCGGCGGTTCAGATCGATGGCGGCATAGGCGGAGGCGCCCACCGTCACCTCACCGACCTGCACGGATCCCTTGTGCACGGAGACACCGGGGACCGGCTGCTGGACGTCGCGCACCTCGATGACCGCGCCGGTGTCGAGCCTGATCCGGCCCTGGTCGGCGAGCTGGCCGCCGCCCTCGGCGTAGAAGGGGGTGCGGTCGAGCACGATCTCGACCTCGTCGCCCTCGGTGGCGGCGGGCGAGGGCACTCCGTCGACGAGCAGTCCGACGATGGTCGACTCGTTCGCGGTGGCGGTGTAGCCGGTGAACTCGGTGCTGCCGCTGGCGTCGGCGACCGCGCGGTAGGCGGACAGGTCGGCATGGCCGGACTTCTTGGCCCTGGCGTCGGCCTTGGCCCGGTCGCGCTGCTCCTTCATCAGCCGGCGGAAGCCGTCCTCGTCCACGGACAGGCCCTGTTCGGCGGCCATCTCCAGGGTGAGGTCGATCGGGAAGCCCCAGGTGTCATGGAGCAGGAAGGCCTGGTCGCCGGAGAGGACCCGGCCGCCGGCGGCCTTGGTCTCGGTGACGGCCGTGTCGAGGATGTTGGTGCCGCCCTTGAGGGCCTTGAGGAAGGCGGCCTCCTCGGCGAGGGCCACGGTCTCGATGCGCCGGCGGTCGGTCTCCAGCTCCGGGTACTGCTGCCCCATCGTCTTGATCACGACATCGGTGAGATCGGCGACGACCGCGTCCGTGGCGCCGAGCAGACGCATATTGCGGATGGCGCGGCGCATGATGCGGCGCAGCACATAGCCGCGTCCCTCGTTGCCGGGGGTGACCCCGTCGCCGATCAGCATCACGGAGGTACGGATATGGTCGGCCACCACACGCAGGGCGACATCGGTGGAGTGGTCGGCGCCGTACCGCACCCCCGTCAGCTCGGTGGCCTTGTCCATGACCACCCGCAGGGTGTCGGTCTCGTACATGTTCTGTACGTCCTGGAGGATCATGGCCAGGCGTTCGAGGCCGAGACCCGTGTCGATGTTCTTCGACGGCAGGTCCCCGAGGATCTCGAAGTCCTCCTTCGAGGTGCCCTCGCCGCGCTCGTACTGCATGAAGACCAGGTTCCAGATCTCCACATAGCGCTCGTCGTTGACGGCGGGGCCGCCCTCGACACCGAACTCGGGGCCCCGGTCGTAGTTGATCTCGGAGCAGGGTCCACAGGGTCCGGGAACGCCCATCGACCAGAAGTTGTCCTTCTTGCCCAGCCGCTGGATGCGCTCGGCCGGTACGCCGATCTTCTCGCGCCAGATCCGCTCGGCCTCGTCGTCGTCGAGGTAGACGGTGATCCACAGACGCTCGGGGTCCAGCCCGTACCCGCCGTCGGCCACGGGAGTGGTGAGCAGCTCCCAGGCGTAGGTGATGGCGCCTTCCTTGAAGTAGTCGCCGAAGGAGAAGTTGCCGCACATCTGGAAGAAGGTGCCGTGCCGGGTGGTCTTGCCGACCTCTTCGATGTCCGGCGTGCGGACGCACTTCTGGACGCTGGTGGCGCGGGGGGCGGGCGGCTTGACCTCGCCGAGGAAGTACGGCTTGAAGGGCACCATGCCCGCCGGGACCAGCAGCAGAGTCGGGTCGTCCGCGATGAGCGACGCCGAGGGCACGACGAGGTGCCCGCGCTCCTCGAAGAAGCTCAGCCAGCGGCGGCGGATTTCAGCCGACTCCATCAGTGGTCCTCTTTCCGGTTGTGCGGGTTGTAGGGGTGAGTGGTGCGGGGAGGCTCGGTCCGCTCGATGGCGGCCAGCCGCCGGGGCGCGGGCAGGGCACGGGCGTCCGGTGCGTCCAGCCCCAGTGCCTCGCCCAGCTCGGCCTCGCGGCGCGCCATGCCCGCTCTGACGTCAACGGCGAATTCCCGCACCTTGTGCCCGGCGTCGATCGCCTTGTTCGCCGCCTGGGCGGCGAGGCTCTCGGGGGTGAGCTGCCTGAGCTTGCGGTGGACCTTGGTGGTGGCCCAGACGCCGGCCGCGGCGCCCGCGGTGAACCAGAACGTACGGCGGAGCATCGCTGCGTCAGCCCTTCTTGTTCCTGCGCCGGGCGGCCGGGAGCGTACGTCCCGTGACCACTCTGCGGCGGGTGGCCGGTTCGGCGGCCCCGTTCTCCGTGGCGGCCGGTCCTCTGCGTCCCATGGCCTGGCGAACTCCGTAGCCGAATGCCGCGACCTTGACGAGGGGTCCGCCGAAGGTCGAGGCAACCGTCGTGGAGAGCGCCGAGGCGTTGGAGGTGACTTCCTGGACGTCCGTCGCGATGGCGTCGACGCGGTCGAGCTGGGTCTGTGCGGAGCGGACCGTCGCGGAGGCGTCCGCCAGCAGCGGAACCGCCTGCTCGGTCACCTCGGCCACGAGCCGGGTGGTCGCCCTGAGGGTCTGGGCCAGCCTCACCAGCACCACGGCCAGGAAGGAGACCAGGATGGCCCAGAACACGGCCACCAGGATCCCGGCAACCTCTCCACCGGTCACGCCGCACCGCTCCCTGATCGTCGACGGTCTTCTGGAAAGCGACTGGAAAGTCGTCCTCCGACCTTATCGCGCCGGGGGTCGCGCCCCGTACCGCATTACGTGCTCCCCGGACGGGGACCGCCGCCCAGGATTGTACGGAGTGCGGCGGGTTGAGTACTCTGCGTGTCCCATGCGACGGTCCTTCCGCTCCGGTCCCTCCGCCGACGCGCCTCCCCCGGTTCCCGGCAATCTTCCCGCTGAGCTGAATCGCTTCGTCGGACGCGACGACGAGCTGTCCGGCCTGACGCGCCTGCTCGGTGAGTCCCGGCTGGTCACGGTGGTGGGAGTCGGCGGGGTGGGCAAGACGCGGCTGGCGCTCCGGACGGCCGACGTTCTGAAGAAACGCTACTTCGATGGCGTCTGGCTCGCCGAGATCGGTACGCTCCACGACCCAGAACTGCTGGCGCACTCCCTGGTCGAGGCGCTCGGGCTGACGGACCAGAGCGGCCGGCCCCCGCGCCGGGTGCTCGTCGAGCACCTCGCCACGCGCCGGCTGCTGCTGGTGCTCGACGGATTCGAGCAGCTCGTCGACGCGTGTGCCGAACTGATGCGGGAACTGCTGCGCCGGGCACCGCAGTTGACGGTACTCGCCGTGGGACGGCGCCCGCTGCGGGTGGAGGGCGAACTGATCTTCAGGCTGGCCCCGCTGCCGGAGCGGGACGCCGTGCGGCTCTTCACCGACCGGGCCGCCGCCGGATCGCCCGGCTTCCGGCCGACCGGGGCGCGTGAGAGCGCCGTACGGGAGCTGTGCCGGCGTCTCGACGGGATCCCGCTCGCGGTGGAGCTGGCGGCGGGACGGCTGCACGCCCTCTCCGTGGAGCAGATCCTGGAGCGGATCGACGACCGCTTCCGGGTGCTCACCGAGGGCCTGCGGGGCGCTCCGGTCCGCCATCGGACGCTGCGGACGGCGATCGGCTGGAGCCATGAGCTGTGCACCGCGCCGGAACGGCTGCTCTGGGCACGGCTGTCGGTCTTCGCGGGCCCCTTCGACCTGGAGGCGGCCGAATACGTCTGCGGCGGCCCCGAGTTACCGGCCGAGTCCGTGCTCGATGTGCTCTCCGGGCTGATCGCCCAGTCCTTGGTCGTACGGGAGGAGACCCCGGCCGGGGTGCGCTACCGGATGCTGTCGACGGTCGCGGCCTACGGGGCCGAGTGGCTGGCGGCCCTGGAGGACACCGCGCGGATGCGCCGGCGGCACCGTGACTGGTACATGGGGCTCGCCACCTGGTACGAACTGGACTGGTTCGGCCCGCGCCAGGCCGAGGTCGCGGCCGGCACCGAGAGCGCGCTGCCCAATCTGCGGGCCGCCCTGGAACTGTGTCTGGACTCCCCCGACGAGGCGCATCTCGGCCAGCATCTCGCGGGCACGCTGTGGTTCTGCTGGGTCGGCTGCGGACGGCTGTCCGAGGGGCGGCACTGGCTGGACCGGGCGCTCGCCCTGGACTCCCCGCACGAGGAGTCACGGCTCAAGGCGCTGTGGGTGCTGGGGTATGTGGCCGTCCTCCAGGGCGACAGCGCGGCGGCGATGGGCGCCCTCTACGAGTGCCGGGAGGAGGCGGCCCGTACGGACAACGCGCTGGCGGGCGCGTACGCGGTGCACCGGCTGGGCTGCCAGGCGCTGCTGTCGGACGACATGCCCCGGGCCGAACGGCTGCTGCGTACGGCGCTCACCGCCTACCGGGAGCTGGGCGAACTCAACAGCAATGTGCTGATGGGGCAGACCGAACTGGCCATGGCGCTGGTCTTCCAGGGGGATCTGGAGACGGCCGTCGCCCTGTGCACGGAGGTCCGGGAGATCTGCGAGGACAGCGGTGAGCGCTGGTCGCGGGCGTACGCGCTGTATGTGCTGGGCTACGCGCACTGGACCCGGGGCGAGCACACCGAGGCACGCGCGCTGGTCGCGGAGTCCGTCGCCATCCACCATCTCTTCCACGATCTGGTGGGGCTGGTGCTCGCCGTCGAGCTGATGGCCCTGGTGACCGCGAGCGAGGGCGATCCGGCGGAGGCTGCGGTGCTCCAGGGAGCCGCGTCCGGGCTCTGGGAGTCGGTCGGCCCGCCGCTGTTCGGATCGGCGTACTTCAGCGGGCCCCGGGTGCTGTGCGAGCGGCAGGTGGGCGAGGTGCTGGGTCCGGCGGAGTACGCGCGGTACGAGAGCGAGGGGCGCGGGCTCCCGGTGGACACGGCGGTGCGCAGGGCACTCGCCGAACGCCCCCGGCCCGCGACGGTGCCGCGCCAGTCGCCGGGACCGCGCAGAACGTCCCGCGGCACACGGAAGCCCGCCGGCTCCCCCACCGGGAAGGGCGGGGAGACGGCGGGCTGACGGTGCGCGAAGTGCCGTGGAATCAGGCGCTGTCGAGCGACCGGACCCGGATCAGCGGGCGTAGTACTCGACGACGAGCTGCTCGTCGCAGATGACCGGGATCTCCTTGCGCTGCGGGTCACGGTCCAGGCGGAACGCCAGGGCCTTCAGGTTGACCTGGAGGTAGCGCGGGGTCTCGCCGTCGGTGTCGTAGCCACCCTCACGCGCGACCTGGAAGGGGACCTTCTCGCGGCTGCGCTCGCGGACCATCACGACATCGTCGGGACGGACGCGGAAGGACGGCTTGTCGACCTTGCCGCCGTTGACCTCGATGTGACCGTGGACGACCATCTGGCGGGCCTGGTAGATGGTGCGGGCGATGCCCGAACGCAGGACCAGCGCGTCGAGACGGCGCTCCAGCTCGACGACCAGGGCCTCGCCCGTCTTGCCCTCGGCCTTCTTGGCGCGGTCGTAGGCGCGGGCCATCTGGCGCTCGCTGATGTCGTACTGGGCGCGCAGACGCTGCTTCTCCAGCAGACGGACCTTGTAGTCACTGTTCTGCTTGCGTCCACGACCGTGCTCACCCGGCGGGTAGGGACGGGCCTCGAAGTACTTGACGGCCTTCGGCGTCAGCGCGATACCGAGCGCACGGGACTTCTTGACCTTGGGACGCGACTGGTTAGGCACGTTCTCCAGACCTCCGTTGTAGGTTAGGTTAGGCTCACCTTACTCAAGGAGATCGCATGTCCAGCTCCGGGAACACCACGCGCATCACAGACAGCCTCGACGCGCAGGGCACCGATTCGACGGAGGTCCGATCAGCTCATGGTCAGCCGCGTCCCAGCGGGCTTGAAATCGATCGGATGCCGTCAGCAGCCGAGCGCACACGAACTCTCGTACAGAGTACATGCTCGGCGGTGCTGCTCATCCCGGGTCTGGACCGGGCGGCGCCCCACCAGCTCATGCCCGAGACCAGGACCGTCGGGCCCGGCGGCGAGGTGCTGCTCGTCCTCCCCGCCGGCTCCCCCGCCGTACGGGCCGCCGCCCGCGCGCCGGAGGACGGACTGACGGCGGTGCTGGAACTGGCGGATGTCGCGCCCGTCTCCGTGCCCCACCGTATACGGGGCCGGGCCTGGCTCTCGGGAGCGCTCACCCTGGGCGACGCGATCCCGGCGGAGGCCGGGCGGACGGCTCTTCGGCTGGCGGTGGGCGAAGCGCATGTGGACGATCTCTGGGGCACCGGCCGGGTGGAGCCCGAGGACTTCGCGGCGGCCGTGCCCGACCCGCTGACCGAGCACGAGGCGGAGCTGCTCCAGCATCTCCACTCCACGCACGGCGCCGAGGTACGGGCCCTGGGCGGGCTGCTCGGCAAGCGCTCCGGGTCCCTCTCGGCGGCCGGGACCGCTGCCGTGCCGGTCGGGCTCGACCGCTTCGGGCTGCGGGTGCGCTTCACCGGGGTGCGGTGCTTCGACGCCCGCTTCGACTTCCCCGAGCCGGTACGCGACATGAGCGAGCTGCGCCGGGCCCTGCACACGCTCTTCGACGCGGCCTCGCACTGAGCCCCCGGCTTCGCGCCGGGACGGCGGCCCGCACGCCTCAGCCGTCCCGGCCGCCGTCGCCCCGCAGCCGTTCGCGCACCTTGTCCACCACGTCCGCGTACCGCGCCTCCGCGCCGTACCGCGTGGGCTCGTAGTAGCGCTTGCCCCGCACGGCGTCCGGGGCGTACTGCTGGGCGGCGATACCGCCGGGCACATCATGCGGATAGACATAACCCTGAGCGTGGCCGAGCTTGGCCGCGCCCTTGTAGTGACCGTCGCGGAGATGGGCGGGAACGGGTCCCGCCAGCCCCTTGCGCACATCCTCCAGCGCGGCCGAGATCGCGGTGGTGGCCGCGTTCGACTTCGGCGCGAGCGCCAGCGCGATGGTGGCGTGGCTCAGCGTGAGAGCGGCCTCCGGGAAGCCGATCATGGCCACGGCCTGGGCGGCGGCGACCGCGATCGGCAGCGCGGCCGGGTCGGCGAGGCCGATGTCCTCGCTCGCCGAGATCATCAGCCGCCGGGCGATGAACCGGGGGTCCTCGCCCGCGTCGATCATCCGGGCCAGATAGTGCAGCGCCGCGTCCACGTCGGAGCCGCGGATCGACTTGATGAGCGCGCTCGCCACGTCGTAGTGCTGGTCGCCGTCGCGGTCGTAGTTCACCGCGGCGCGGTCGACGGTCTCCTCCACCGTGGTGAGGGCGATCTCGCCCTCACCCTTGTCGAGCGCCGCGCCGGCCGCCGCCTCCAGCGCCGTCAGCGCGCGGCGGGCGTCACCGCCCGCGATCCGCAGCAGATGCGCCTCGGCGTCCCCGGGGAGGGTGAGCGCGCCGCCGAGCCCGCGCTCCTCGGTGAGCGCCCGGCGGAGCAGACCGCGCAGATCGTCGTCCGTGAGCGGCTCCAGCGTGAGCAGCAGCGATCGGGAGAGCAGTGGGGAGATCACCGAGAAGTACGGATTCTCGGTGGTGGCGGCGATCAGCGTCACCCAGCGGTTCTCCACGGCGGGCAGCAGGGAGTCCTGCTGGGCCTTGCTGAAGCGGTGGATCTCGTCCAGGAAGAGAACGGTGTCCTTGCCGAAGCCGCCGGAGGCCCGGCGGGCCCCGTCGATGACGGCCCGTACCTCCTTGACGCCCGCCGTGATCGCGGACAGCTCCACAAAGCGCTTGTTGGTCGCCTTGGAGACGACATACGCGAGGGTCGTCTTACCGGTGCCCGGCGGGCCCCAGAGGATCACGGACGAGGGGCCCGCGGGGCCGCCGCCGCCTTCCCCCACCAGCCGGCGCAGGGGCGATCCGGGCTTGAGCAGATGTGCCTGCCCGACGACTTCGTCGAGGACACGCGGGCGCATCCGGACGGCCAGGGGGCTGCTGGACGGATCCTTCTCCTGGCGTTCTTCGGCGGCTGCGGTAAAGAGGTCGGGCTCCACGCGTGAAGCCTATGCCAGACCACCGACAACGCAGGTCCGGACGGTCGCGGCACGCTCGCCGGACGGTCGCGGCACGGCCGCCGGACGGTCCCTCGGCTCGTGCCGCCGGACGGCCCCTCAGCTCGTCCAGAAGTCCCACCAGCGCGTCAGGATCAGCATCCCGATGATCCCGATGTGCAGCGCGGGCAGTACCCAGGTGAACTCACCGAGGAAGCCGCGCAGCGCGCCCGGCGCGGGCAGCACTCCCTGACGCACGTTGTGCGAGGTGACGTACCAGAACATGACGATCGTGGCGACCCAGGCCAGACAGCACCACAGGCAGAGCGAGTTGATGCTGTAGAGCGACTGGTACTGGAGCCAGGTGCAGAACCCGACACCGAACAGCGTGCCCGCGTTCAGCCCGAGCCAGAACCAGCGCCGGTAACGCGCCCCGGCCAGCAGCCCCGCACCCACCGCGATCACCACCGCGTACGCGACCAGACCCAGCACCGGATTCGGAAAACCGAACACCGACGCCTGCTCGCTCTTCATGATGTTGCCGCAGGACACCACCGGATTCAGACTGCACCCCGGCGTGAAACCCGGATCCTCCAGCAACTTGAACTTGTCCAGCGTGATCACCCACGCCGCCAGCAGCCCCGCCGCCCCCGTGACCACCAGCAGCAGCGCGAACCCCCGGCCACCGCCCGCCGCGTGTGCGGTGCTCCGCTCCTCCCGCTCGGAGGAGACGTCGTCCAGTGCTGCACTCGTCATGTCGGTATCGCCGTTCCCTCACTCTGGGGCCGTCCGGGGCATCCGGGGCCGTCCGGTGGGCGCAGGCTCATTGTGCCGCACACCCGCCCCGGGCCACCGTTCGCCCGGCATAAGGAACGGGACGAACGGAAGGCCCGGACGGTGTTCCCGTCCGGGCCCCCTGTGTCCCCGCCCTCAGCCGAGCCGCCGTGTCAGCTCCGTCACCAGGGCGTCGAGCGCGACCGGCGCCTGCTCGCCGCTCTCCATGTCCTTGAGCTGGGCCACACCCTCGGCGAGATCGCGCTCGCCCGCGACGATCGTGTAGCGGGCACCGGACCGGTTGGCGTTCTTCATGGCGCCCTTGAGGCCCTTGCCGCCGTACGCGAAGTCGGCGGCGACACCGGCCCTGCGCAGTTCCGTGACGACCCCGAAGAGCGCGCGCCTGGCCTCCTCGCCCAGCGGGACCGCGAAGACGCTGGTGGCGCCGGGAAGGTCGAGCCGGATGCCCTCGGCCTCCAGCGCCAGCACCGTACGGTCCACCCCGAGCGCCCAGCCGACGGACGGCAGCGCGGGGCCGCCGATCATCTCGGAGAGACCGTCGTACCGGCCGCCGCCGCCCACCGCGGACTGCGCGCCGAGACCGTCGTGGACGAACTCGAACGTGGTGCGTGTGTAGTAGTCGAGACCGCGTACGAGCCTCTCGTCGTCCTCGTACACCACACCCGCCGCGGTCAGCAGCTCCCTGACCTCCTCGTGGTAAGCCTTGCAGGCGTCGCAGAGGTAGTCGCGGAACAGCGGCGCCCCGACGAGCTGCCGGCGCACGTCGGCGCGCTTGTCGTCGAGGACCCGCAGCGGGTTGATCTCGATACGGCGGCGGGTCTCCTCGTCCAGGTCGAGGGCGCGCAGAAAGGCCTGGAGCGCCTCCCGGTAGACGGGCCGGCACTCCTTGTCGCCCAGCGAGTTGAGCAGGATGCGGAAGTGCCGCAGACCGAGCGAGCGGTACGCCTGGTCGGCCAGAATGATCAACTCGGCGTCCAGCGCGGGGTCCTCCGCGCCGATCGCCTCGGCGCCGACCTGTGAGAAGTGCCGGTAGCGGCCCTTCTGCGGGCGCTCGTAGCGGTAGTACGAGCCCGAGTACCAGAGCTTGACCGGCAGGTTCCCGGTCTTGTGGAGGTTGGCCTCCAGCGCGGCGCGCAGGACGGAGGCGGTGCCTTCGGGGCGCAGCGCCAGCCTGTCGCCGCCCTTGGTCTCGAAGGCGTACATCTCCTTGGAGACGATGTCGGTGGACTCGCCGACGCCGCGGGCGAACAGCTCGACGTTCTCGAAGCCGGGCGTCTCGACATAGCCGTAGCCGGAGTTCCTCAGCGGTGCGGAGATGGCCTCGCGCACCGCGAGGAAGACCGCGGAGGCGGGCGGGATCAGATCGTAGGTGCCCTTGGGGGCCTGGAAAGTACTCATGAGGATCCGGTGCGTCACATTCCTCGTCGCGGAGCGGCGGCGGGGCCGCTTCCGTAGCCGGCGGCCACATCCCTCAGATAGGGGTTGGTGGCGCGCTCGCGGCCGATGGTCGTCTGGGGGCCGTGGCCGGACAGCACCACGGTCGAGTCGTCGAGCGGCAGGCACACCCGGCCCAGCGACTCGATCATCTCGGCGTGGTCGCCGCCGGGCAGGTCGGTGCGTCCGACGGAGCCGGCGAAGAGCAGATCGCCCGAGAAGAGGACCGGGGGGACATCTCCCCCGCCGGCCGCCTCGGGCATTCCGAACGTCACCGACCCCTTGGTATGGCCGGGCGCGTGCGCGACGGTGAACTCCAGGCCCGCCAGCGGCAGTCGGGCACCGTCGGCCAGCTCCTGGACATCGTCCGGCTCCCCCACCGTCAGCTCGCCCATCAGCGGCATCCCGATCGAGCGGCCGAGCGCCTTCTCCGGGTCGCTCATCATGTACCGGTCGGCGGGGTGGATCCACGCGGGCACGTCATGTGCTCCGCACACCGGGACTACCGAGGCGACATGGTCGATGTGCCCATGGGTGAGGATGACGGCGACGGGCTTGAGCCGGTGCTTTCGTACGGCGTCCTCGACACCCTGGGCGGCCTGATGGCCGGGGTCGATGATCACGCACTCCTCACCCGCGGCGGGGGCGACCAGATAGCAGTTGGTCCCCCAGGCCCCGGCGGGGAACCCGGCAATGAGCACGATCGTCCTTATATGTCGTCCGTCGGAAGAATGCAGCAGATCAGAGCCTACCGGCGCTGCTCATTCCACAGCCAACCCAGATACCGTACGGGGCCAGGCCCGTACGGCCGGACCGACAGGATCACTTACACATACGAGGAGTAGACCCGGTGGTCAACAGCGATCAGCGGCGGCGCCAGCTCGCCCGGGAGAAGTTCGAGCGGCAGCAGCAGCGCCGGGCGGAAGCCAGGAAGAAGGCGAATCGCCGCAACACCATCATCGCCGTCGTACTGGCCGTCGTGCTCGTGGGCGGCGCCGCCGCGTACGCCACCGGCTCCCTGAGCGGCGACGACGAGGACAAGGCCACCGCGGCGGACTCGGCACCGTCCGCGGAGGCGACCCCGTCGCCGTCGCCGTCGGCGAGCGAGAGCAGCACGCCCGAGCCCAAGATGACGATCGACAAGTCGGCGAAGTACACGCTGTCGGTCAAGACCAACCAGGGCGACATCGCGATCACGATGGACGCCAAGAAGACACCGCACACGGTGAACTCCTTCAAGGCCCTCGCGGACAAGGGCTACTTCGACAACACGAAGTGCCACCGGCTGACCACGGAGGGCATCTTCGTCCTCCAGTGCGGCGACCCGAAGGGCGACGGGACCGGCGGCCCCGGCTACACCATCCCCGACGAGAATCTGACCGCGCTCGGGAAGGCGGCGGCGGACGGCAGCGTCACCTACCCCGCGGGAAGCGTGGCCATGGCGAATACCGGCCAGCCGCACACCGGGGGGAGCCAGTTCTTCCTGGTCTACAAGGACACCAAACTCCCGCCCAGCTACACGCCGTTCGGGACGATGGACGAGACCGGGCTCACGACCGTGAAGAAGGTGGCCGAGGCCGGTGTGACGGGTGGCACGGGCGACGGTGCGCCCAAGAAGGCCGTCACCGTGGAGAAGGGCACGGTCGACAAGGCGTGACCCTCTGAATTTCGGCCGTGCTGAGTGCGGACAGCCGGGCGGCCGGTCGCCTAGATTGGCGTTGTGCAGGGCGGGCGCAGCCCGTTCCAGGAAACTGTGGATGATGCCCGGGGCCGTGGCCCTGGTGGGCATCAGGTGGAGGAGGCGCTGTGAGCAGCGACCCGTGGGGCCGCGTCGACGAGACGGGCACCGTGTACGTGCGGACGGCCGAGGGCGAGCAGGTCGTCGGATCGTGGCAGGCAGGCTCTCCGGATGAGGCTCTCGCCTATTTCGAGCGCAAGTACGAGGGCTTGGTTGTCGAGATCGACCTCCTCGAACGGCGGGTGAAGACCACCGATCTGTCCGCGAAGGACGCGCAGACGGCCATCGAGCACCTTCGCGGACAGATCGACGAACACCACGCGGTGGGCGATCTCGACGCACTGCGCAAGCGGCTCGACGGACTGGTCGCGACGGTCGACTCCCGCCGTGAGGAGCGCAAGGCGCAGCGGGCCAAGCAGACCGACGAGGCGCGTCACGCCAAGGAGGCCCTGGTCACCGAGGCGGAACAGCTCGCCCAGAGCGACCAGTGGCGTTCGGCCGGTGAACGGCTGAGGGCCCTGGTGGACACCTGGAAGGGCCTGCCGAGGCTGGACAGGAAGTCCGACGACGAGCTGTGGCACCGTTTCTCGCACGCGCGCTCGGCGTTCTCCAAGCGTCGCAAGGCCCACTTCGCCGCGCTCGACGCGCAGCGCGAGGACGCCCGTAAGACGAAGGAGAAGCTGGTCGCGGAGGCCGAGTCGCTCTCCGGCTCCACCGACTGGGGCACGACGGCCGCGCGCTACCGCGAGCTGATGACGGACTGGAAGGCGGCGGGCCGCGCCCAGCGCGAGGCCGAGGACGATCTGTGGAACCGCTTCCGCGGCGCCCAGGACGTCTTCTTCGCCGCGCGCGGTGAGGTCTTCGCCGAGCGTGACGCCGAGCAGACCGAGAATCTGAAGCTCAAGGAGGAACTGGCGGTCGAGGCCGAGCGGCTGCTGCCGGTCACGGACCTCAAGGCGGCCAGGGCGGCCTTCCGGGCTCTCAACGAGCGCTGGGAGGCCATCGGCCATGTGCCGCGTGACGCCAGGCCCAAGATCGAGGGCCGGATGCACACGGTGGAGCGGGCGCTCCAGGAGTCCGAGGAGAACGAGTGGCGCCGTACGAACCCGGAGGCGCGTGCGCGTGCCGCGGGTCTGACGGGGCAGCTCCAGGCGGCCGTCGACAAGCTGCGTAGCCAGATCGACGCGGCGCGCGCGGCGGGCAACAACGCCAAGGCGGACAAGCTCGCCAAGGAACTGGAGGGGCGCCAGGCCCTGTTGGACCAGGCGCTGAAGGGTCTCCAGGAGTTCGGCGGCTGAGAGCAGCCGGCACCTGATCAGAGATACCCGGCACCTGATCAGAGATACGCGGAAGGGCCCCGTACCCGCTCGGTACGGGGCCCTTCCGCGTTCGTGTTCGTACGGGACCGTGGCCCGCGTCCGCTACGGCCTGCGGGCCGAGGTGACCCGGTAGACGTCGTAGACGCCCTCCACGCCGCGTACCGCCTTCAGTACGTGCCCCAGGTGCTTCGGATCGCCCATCTCGAAGGTGAACCGTGAGGTGGCGACCCGGTCGCGGGAGGTCTGGACGGCCGCGGACAGGATGTTCACATGCTGGTCGGACAGGACACGGGTGACGTCCGACAGCAGCCGCGAGCGGTCCAGCGCCTCGACCTGGATGGCCACCAGGAACACCGAGGACTGGGTCGGGGCCCACTCGACCCCGAGAATCCGTTCGGGCTGCTGGGAGAGCGAGTCGACGTTGACGCAGTCGGCCCGGTGCACCGAGACACCGCTGCCACGGGTCACGAAGCCGATGATCGGGTCACCGGGAACCGGCGTACAGCAGCGGGCGAGCTTCACCCACACGTCCTCGACGCCCTTGACGACCACACCCGGGTCGGCGTTGGAGCGGCGCTTGGCGCGTCCGCGCGAGGGCGGCGCGCTCTCGGCGATGTCCTCGTTGGCGGCCTCCTCGCCGCCGAGGGCCTGCACCAGCTTCTGGACGACGCCCTGCGCGGCCACATGGCCCTCGCCGATCGCCGCGTACAGCGAGGAGATGTCGGGGTAGCGCATCTCGTGCGCGAGCGTCACCAGCGAGTCCCCGGTGAGGATGCGCTGGATCGGCAGGTTCTGCTTGCGCATGGCGCGCGCGATGGCGTCCTTGCCGTGCTCGATCGCCTCGTCGCGGCGCTCCTTGGAGAACCACGCGCGGATCTTGTTCCTGGCCCTCGGGGATTTGACGAAGCCCAGCCAGTCGCGCGAGGGACCGGCCCCGGAGGCCTTGGAGGTGAAGACCTCGACCAGATCGCCGTTGTCGAGGGTCGATTCGAGCGGTACGAGCCGTCCGTTGACCCGTGCCCCTATCGTGCGGTGGCCGACCTCCGTGTGGACGGCGTACGCGAAGTCCACGGGGGTCGCACCGGCCGGCAGCGCTATGACATCACCCTTGGGGGTGAAGACGAAGACCTCGTTGCGCGACAGGTCGAAGCGGAGGGACTCCAGGAACTCGCTGGGGTCCTCGGTCTCCTTCTGCCAGTCGAGGAGCTGGCGCAGCCACGCCATGTCATTGACGGTGTCCTGGCCCGCGCCCTTGCCCGCGTTCCTGGGCACGTCCGTACGGACCTTGGAGGCCCCGGCGACGGCCTCCTGCTTGTACTTCCAGTGGGCGGCGATGCCGTACTCGGCGCGGCGGTGCATGTCGAACGTACGGATCTGGAGCTCGACCGGCTTGCCGTTGGGCCCGATGACCGTCGTGTGCAGCGACTGGTACATGTTGAACTTGGGCATCGCGATGTAGTCCTTGAACCGTCCGGGCACCGGATTCCACCGGGCGTGGACGGTGCCGAGCGCCGCGTAGCAGTCACGGACGGTGTCGACGAGGACCCGGATGCCCACCAGGTCGTAGATCTCCGCGAAGTCCCGGCCGCGGACGATCATCTTCTGGTAGACGCTGTAGTAGTGCTTCGGCCGGCCGGTGACGGTGGCCTTGATCCGGGCGGCGCGCAGATCGGACTGGACCTCGTCGGTCACTATGGCCAGATACTCGTCGCGCTTGGGGGCGCGCTCGGCGACCAGCCGGACGATCTCGTCGTACATCTTGGGGTAGAGGATCGCGAAGGCCAGGTCCTCCAGCTCCCATTTGATGGTGTTCATGCCCAGCCGGTGGGCCAGGGGCGCGTAGATCTCCAGCGTCTCGCGGGCCTTCTTCTCCTGCTTCTCCCGCTTGAGATAGCGCATGGTGCGCATGTTGTGCAGCCGGTCGGCGAGCTTGATGACCAGGACGCGCGGGTCCTTGGCCATGGCGACGACCATCTTGCGCACGGTCTCGGCCTGGGCGGCCTCGCCGAACTTGACCTTGTCCAGCTTGGTGACACCGTCGACGAGCAGCGCGACCTGGTCGCCGAAGTCACGGCGCAGGGTGTCCAGCCCGTACTCGGTGTCCTCGACGGTGTCGTGCAGCAGCCCCGCCATCAGGGTGGCCGGGTCCATGCCCAGCTCCGCGAGGATCGTCGTCACCGCGAGGGGGTGGGTGATGTACGGGTCGCCGCTCTTGCGCTTCTGGCCGCGGTGCCAGCGCTCGGCGACCTGGTAGGCGCTCTCGATCTGGCGCAGTGTCGCGGTCTCGATCTTGGGATCGTTGCCCCGTACGGTCCGCAGCAGCGGCTCCAGGACGGGGTTGTACGGGGAGGAGCGCTGCACCCCGAGACGGGCGAGCCGGGCCCGTACGCGGTTGGAGGAGCCCCCGGAGCGCTGCGCGGCCGTGGCACCGGGTTTCGGGGCGCTGACGGGCGTCGAGGGGCGCTCCGGCGCGGGCCTGGCGGCCTGGGCGGGCTCCACGGGCTCCGTGGGCCGGGCGTGCGAGATCTCGGCAGGGGTCCGCGCGGCCTTCGCGTCGGCGCTCGCCGCGGCGTTGTTCCGTGGTGCGGCTGTCGCCGCCGCGGTCTGCTCGGCGTGGTGATCGGGCGTCGCGGCGGCCAGTGGCTGGATCTCTTCTGGCAAGAGCGCTCCTCGTGCGGATCCAGGTCCCCGGTCAGGCCCGGATCTCCATGGTATCGACCTCGGGCGTCCCTCTCGCCCCAGGACCGGGACTCCACCGAACGCGGGACGGGCACCCGGTTGTTCCCGGGTGCCCGTCCTGTCGCTCGGTATTCCGCTCAGCGCGTGGTCAGAGCGTGATCAGCGCGTCCAGCGGGGCGCCGCGCAGTTCCGGTTCCAGCCGGGGCCGGCCGCCCAGGAATCCCAGTTCCATCAGGACCGCGACCCCCGCCACCTCGGCGCCGGCCCGTCGGACGAGCTGGAGCGCGGCCTCGGCCGTGCCTCCCGTGGCGAGGACGTCGTCGATGACGAGGACACGGTCCGTCGCGTCCAGGTCCTCGGCGTGGACCTCCAGCTCGGCCGAGCCGTACTCCAGGTCGTACGCCTGCGAGAGCGTCGCGCCGGGGAGCTTGCCGGCCTTGCGTACGGGGATGAACCCGAGGCCCGCCCGGACCGCCACGGGGGCGGCCAGGATGAAACCACGCGCCTCCAGGCCGACGACCTTCGTCGCGCCGTGCCGCGCGCACAGCTCGGCGAACGCCTCGGTCAGCGCCGTGAAGGCCTTGGGGTCGGCCAGCAGCGGGGTGATGTCCTTGAACACCACCCCCGGCTCGGGGTGGTCGGCGACATCACGGATACGGCTGAGCAGCAGTTCCCGTGTGGCGTCGTCCGTCATCGGCGTCTCCCGGACGGGCGGCCGCGGCCACCGCGGTTGCGCGGACCGGCCACGGCGGCGGCGGGTGCGGCGGTCCCGCCCGGCTCCACGTCCTCGGGGTCGTCGTCGAAGTCCGTCTCGACGGGCTCCTCGGCCGGCTCGCCCTTGGCGGCGGCCGACGCGCGCTTGGCGAGAACCCGCTTCTTCAGCGCCTTGATCCGCGGGTCGCGTTCCTTCAGGTCGGCGACGAGCGGGGTGGCGATGAAGATCGAGGAGTACGCGCCGGCGGCGAGGCCGACGAAGAGCGAGAGGGAGATGTCGTTCAGCATGCCGGCGCCGAGGAAGCCACCGCCGATGAAGAGCAGACCCGCCACCGGCAGCAGCGCGACCACGGTGGTGTTGATCGACCGCACCAGGGTGCTGTTGATCGACCGGTTGGCGATCTCGCTGTAGGTCCAGCGGCTCTGTTTGGTGATGTCCTTCGCCCCCTCCTTGAGACTGTCGAAGACGACGACGGTGTCGTAGAGGGAGTAACCGAGGATGGTGAGCAGACCGATCACCGTACCCGGCGTGACCTCGAAACCGACCAGCGCGTACACACCGACGGTGATGGTGAGGTCATGGATCAGGGCGATCAGTGCCGCGACCGCCATCCGCCATTCGAAGGCGATCGCGAGATAGATCACCACCAGGATCATGAAGATCCCGAGACCCGTCCACGCCTTGTTGGCGATCGTCTCGCCCCAGCTCGGCCCGACCAGGTCGGCGTTGATCTTCGCCTCGTCGACGTTCAGGTCCTCGGCGAGCTGGGTCTTCACCGCGTCGGCCTGCTTGGTGTCCAGTTCGGTGACCTGGATCCGCAGTCCGCCGTTGCCGAGCTTCTGGACGATCGCGTCGTGCCCGGAGGCCTCTTCGGCGTCCGTCTGGGCCTGGGACACGGAGACGCTCGTGCTCGGGAGGGTGAAGACGGCACCGCCCTTGAACTCGATGCCCATGTTGAGGCCGCGCACCGCCAGACCGACGATGGCCGTGATGGTGATCAGGATCGAGATCCCGTACCAGATCTTGCGCTTCCCGACGAAGTCGTAGCCGACTTCGCCGCGGTAGAGCCGGGCGCCGAGTGCGCCGAGTCGCGACATCTCACGCCTCCTTCGGGTCGGTGGGAGCGGCGCCAACACGGCGGGAGCGGCGCAGCGGCGGCTGGGCGCCGAGCCGCTGCGGGTCCAGTCCGGACCACGGGTGTCCGCTGGCGAAGAACTTCTTGCGGGCGAGGACCGTCATCACCGGCTTGGTGAAGAAGAACACCACGACCACGTCGAGGACGGTGGTCAGGCCGAGGGTGAACGCGAAGCCCTGGACCTTGCCGACGGTGACGAGGAAGAGCACCGCGGCGGCGAGGAACGACACGAAGTCGGAGACCAGGATCGTGCGGCGGGCACGGGGCCAGGCGCGCTCGACGGCCGGCCGGAGCGTACGGCCCTCGCGGATCTCGTCCCGGATCCGTTCGAAGTACACGATGAACGAGTCCGCGGTGATACCGATGGCGACGATGGCGCCGCAGACCGCGGGCAGGTTCAGCGCGAAGCCGATACCCGGGCCGAGCAGGGACATGATCGTGTACGTCATGACCGCCGAGGCCGCGAGGCTGAGGACGGCGATCAGGGACAGTCCCCGGTAGTAGGTCACCAGATAGATGACCACCAGGGCGAGACCGATCGCACCGGCGATCAGACCCGCGTGGAGCTGCTCACCGCCGAGCGCGGCGGTGACCGTGGTGACGCTCTGCTCCTCGAAGGTCAGGGGCAGCGCGCCGTAGGACAGGATGTTCGCCAGGTCCTGGGCGGACTGCTGGGTGAAGCTGCCGGAGATCTCGGCGCTGCCGCCGAGCGTCTGGCTCACCGAGGGCGCCGAGACGACATTGCCGTCGAGGACGATGGCGAACTGGTTCATCGGCGGCTGCTGCTGGGAGAGCTTGCCCGTGATGGACTGGAACTTCTTGGTGCCGGCACCGGTGAAGTCCATGGTGACGATCCACATGCCACGCTGCGGGTCGAGGACGCCCTTGGCGTCGTCGACGTCCGTGCCCTCCAGCTCGGCCGGGCCGAGGACGTACTTCTCCCACGAGCCGGCGGAGTTCTGGCCGCAGGCCACGATCGTGTCCTTGGGCGCCGCTCCCTGGTTGGCCCTGGTGCGCGCGGCCTCCTTGGTGCAGTCCAGGTCCGTGAACTTCTTCTCCAGCGCCGCGGTGGCGGGATCCGGGGACGGAGCGGCCGAGGGGTCCGGGGCGGCCGAGGAGCTGGGCTTGGCGTCCGGGGCGGAGGCACCCGGGGAGGGCGTCTCGTCCTTCTTCAGGGCGTCCGTGACGGCGCGGCCCTGGGTGGTGGCGCTCGCCGAGGGGCTCTCGCTCGCCGGAGAGGACGGGTCACCGGCCGTCGCCTTGTCCGGCGAAGCGCTCGACGAGGGGCTGGGAGAGCCGCTCGGTGAGCCGCTGGCCGGGGGCGCCGGGGCGGTCTTGCCGCCGGCCGCGACGGTCAGCACCGGCCGGAAGTAGAGCTGGGCGGTGGTGCCGACCTGCTCCCTGGCCTGCTTCTCGTTCGTCCCCTTGGGGATATTGACGATGATGTTCTCGTCACCCTGGGTCTGGACCTCGGCCTCGGAGACACCAAGACCGTTGACACGCCGATCGATGATGCTGACGGCGGTGTCCATGTTGGTCTTGTTGATCGCGTTCGGCTTGCCCGGCGTGTTCTTCGCCTGGAGCGTGATGCTCGTGCCGCCCGCGAGGTCGATTCCCAGTCGTGGCGTGACATGACCGGACCAGAACATCCCGCCCGTGAGGGCGACCATGGCAATCAGGAACAGTGCCAGGGTGCGGCCCGGCCTGCCTGGGGACCCCGCTTGCCTTCGGCCCTTATTAGGTGCTGCCACCTTCTCGTTTCTCCCTGTCCAACCGCCCCACGCCGGGTGTGCGCCGGAGCGGCCACGAAGTGTTGTGGGGACCTGCCCCCGCAGAAATCAGCACGGACCGTGAGCCGCGACGGGCCTCGGTGCGGCCCGCCGTGACGGCGTGACTACTTCGCGCCGGCCTCGCCGTCGGCCTTGCCGTCCTTGGGCTCGGCTCCGTCGGCCTCGGTCTCCTTGACCAGGTCGACCTTGGCGTCGTCCCGAGGGGCGGCGGCGTCGGCGTCGAGCAGCGAGGAGGCGTCGTCCGGCACGACCGTACCGTCGGCCGTGAGGTCGTCGCCGTGCACGATGCGGTTGTACTCGTCGTCGTCCAGGACGGCGCCGATGGCGTTCTTGGCGTAGACGGCGTGGACGCCGGGAGCGACCTCCAGGAGGACGGTGTCGTCGTGCACCTCCTTGACGGTGGCGTACATGCCGCCGATGGTGCGGACGCCGGTGCCGGGCTGCATGTCGTTGCGCATCTGCACAGCGGCCTGCTGCTTCTTCTTGGCGGACCGGGTCATCAGGAACATGGCCCCGATGAGCACGACGAAGGGGAGGAGGGCTGCGAGACTCACGGGAGGGTACTTCCTTCACACGACCGCGCTGTGGAACGGCCTGGTATCCGGGGGTGGGTACGCCGACCGGTAGGGGCGGCATCGGCGGAGTCTAAGCGAGTCCGCGTCGTTGGAACAACGCCCAGCACCGCACGCGGGTTCCTGACCCGGGCGGTGTCTTCGTCCTCACGTCCCGAACAGACCCTGCTGACCACCCGCGCCGGAGGCCTGCGGCGGTGGTGCGAGTCCGAGGTGGGCCCAGGCCGCGGGGGTGGCCACCCGGCCCCTGGGAGTACGCGCGAGCAGTCCCTCCCGGACGAGGAAGGGCTCCGCGACCTCCTCCACCGTCTCACGCTCCTCCCCCACGGCCACCGCCAGGGTCGACAGCCCCACGGGTCCGCCGCCGAAGAGCTTGAGGAGTGCCTGGAGGACGGCCCGGTCGAGCCGGTCGAGGCCGCGCGCGTCGACCTCGTACACCGCGAGGGCGACGGCCGCGACCTCACGGTTGATGTGTCCGTCGGCCTTGACCTGGGCGTAGTCCCGCACCCGGCGCAGCAGCCGGTTGGCGATCCGGGGCGTGCCGCGCGAGCGGCCCGCGATCTCGGCGGCCCCCTCGGTGTCGATCTCCAGATCGAGGAGCTGGGCCGAGCGGTGGATGACGCGCTCCAGTTCGGCGCTCTCGTAGAACTCCATATGGCCGGTGAAACCGAACCGGTCGCGCAGCGGGGGCGGCAGCAGTCCGGCCCGGGTGGTGGCGCCGACCAGGGTGAAGGGGGGCAGCTCCAGCGGGATGGCGGTGGCGCCTGGCCCCTTGCCGACGATCACGTCGACCCGGAAGTCCTCCATCGCCATGTAGAGCATTTCCTCGGCGGGCCGGGACATCCGGTGGATCTCGTCCAGGAAGAGAACCTCACCCTCCTGGAGGGACGAGAGGATCGCGGCGAGATCGCCCGCGTGCTGGATGGCGGGTCCCGAGGTGATCCGGATCGGGGCGTTCATCTCCGCCGCGATGATCATGGAGAGAGTGGTCTTGCCCAGCCCCGGCGCCCCGGAGAGCAGCACATGGTCGGCGGTGGCGCCGCGGGCCAGGGCCGCCTTCAGCACCAGGTCGAGCTGCTCGCGCACCCGCTCCTGGCCCACGAACTCGTCCAGTGACTTGGGGCGCAGCGCCGCCTCGACGGCCTGGTCCTCGCCGTCCGCGGACGCGCCGACGAGCCGGTCCGCCGCGTCGAGGGGCGTCTCGTCGCTGGTGTCGTCCCAGTTCACTCTGTGTCTCACCTCGGGGTAGGGCCCCGGGGCCTGGGCCCTCGGGGTGTCGCGTGCTCCGTGCCGGCCGGGCCGTCGCCGGGCCGGCGCGTTCTTGGCCAGGGTCTTCCGTTCGGATCAGGCTGGAGCCCAGCCCGATCCGAACGAAAGGCCCTAGCGCGTTCTGTTCAGGCTCTGGAGCGCGGCGCGAAGGAGCTGCGGTACGGGGGGCCTGGCCCCCTCGGCCACGGCGGCCTCCGCCTGGGGCGTCACCAGGGCGACCGCCTCGTCGGCCTCACGGGTGGCGTAGCCGAGGCCGATCAGCGCGGCGTGCAGCTGGTCGCTCCAGGAGGCGGGGGCGGCGGCGACCCCCTGGCGGCCGACGACCGCGCCGACCGGCTCGCCGAGCCGGTCCTTCAGCTCCAGCAGCAGCTTCTGGGCGCCCTTCTTGCCGATTCCCGGGACGGCCGTGAGCGCCTTCTCGTCCCCGGTGGAGACGGCGACGCGCAGCGCGTCGGGGGTGTGCACGGCGAGCATCGCCTGGGCCAGCCGGGGTCCGACGCCGCTGGCGGTCTGCAACAGCTCGAACACCTGGCGTTCGTCGTCGTCCGCGAAGCCGTAGAGGGTCAGTGAGTCCTCCCGCACGACCAGGGAGGTGGCGAGCTTCGCCTGCTGGCCGATCCGGAGCGCGGCGAGGGTGCCCGGGGTGCACTGGACGGCCATCCCGACCCCGCCGACCTCGATCACGGCCGTGGTCGGGGCGAGCGCGGCGACCGGGCCGCTGACGAAGGCGATCATCGCGTGACCTTCCGTACGGAGGTGCTGATGGGGGGACGGGAGGCGCCCGCCGCCGCCCGCGCCCGCTGGGCCGCCTGCGCCTGCGCCTGCGCCTGCTGGGCAGCCTGGGCCTGCTGGGCAGCCTGGGCCTGCTGGAGTCGGCTGAGGGCGGGGGCACGCCAGATATGGCAGATGGCGAGCGCGAGGGCGTCCGCGGCGTCGGCGGGTTTCGGCGGGGCGTCCAGCCGCAGCAGCCGGGTCACCATCGCGCCGACCTGGGCCTTGTCGGCCCGGCCGCTGCCGGTGACGGCCGCCTTGACCTCGCTGGGGGTGTGCAGCGCGACGGGGATGCCCCGGCGCGAGGCACAGAGCATGGCGACCGCACTGGCCTGGGCGGTGCCCATGACCGTACGCACATTGTGCTGGGCGAACACCCGCTCCACCGCGACGAGTTCGGGCCGGTGTTCGTCGAGCCAGGACTCGATGCCCCGCTCGATGGCGACCAGTCGCGGACCGGTGTCCGCGTCGGCGGCCGTACGGACCACACCCACGCCGAGCATCGTCAACGGGCGGCCGGCGACGCCCTCGACGACGCCGACACCGCACCGGGTCAGCCCGGGGTCAATGCCCAGCACCCGCATCGCGCCCTCCCCCTCGCTCAGTTGTTCGCGCTGATCAGCACAGTAGCGGCAGGCACCGACAACGCGACGGGCCGACGGAGGTGTGTCCCCGTCGGCCCGTCGGCTGAAGCCTCGTCAGACGCCGGCTCAGGCGCCCCTCAGGCGTCGACCTTCTCCATGACGTCGTCCGGGACGTCGAAGTTGGCGAAGACGTTCTGCACGTCGTCGCTGTCCTCCAGCGCGTCGATCAGCTTGAAGATCTTGCGCGCGCCCTCCTCGTCCAGCTCGACCTGCATGGTCGGGACGAAGTTGGCCTCGGCCGAGTCGTAGTCGATCCCGGCGTCCTGGAGCGAGGTGCGGACCGCGACCAGATCGGTGGCCTCGCTGAGCACCTCGAAGGACTCGCCGAGGTCGTTGACCTCCTCGGCACCCGCGTCCAGCACGGCGCCCAGGACATCGTCCTCGCCCAGCTCGCCCTTGGGGACGATCACGACGCCCTTGCGGTTGAAGAGGTACGAGACGGAGCCCGGGTCGGCCATCGAGCCGCCGTTGCGGGTCATGGCGACGCGGACGTCGGAGGCGGCGCGGTTGCGGTTGTCGGTGAGGCACTCGATCAGTACGGCGACACCGTTCGGGCCGTACCCCTCGTACATGATCGTCTCGTAGTCGGCGCCACCGGCCTCAAGACCGGCGCCGCGCTTGACGGCCGAGTCGATGTTCTTGTTCGGCACGGAGCTCTTCTTCGCCTTCTGGATGGCGTCGAAGAGGGTCGGGTTGCCGTCGATGTCGGCGCCACCGGTGCGGGCCGCCACCTCGATGTTCTTGATCAGCTTCGCGAAGAGCTTGCCGCGCTTGGCGTCGATCACGGCCTTCTTGTGCTTCGTCGTAGCCCATTTAGAGTGGCCGGACATCTGCCTGTCTCCTTCGCGTAACCGGTTCTGCCTCTGCTCGGCAGAGATCCTACCGGGACGAGCGCACCCGCCGCCCCGGCCACCGCCTCTCAGGGAGCGCCGGTGGCCGCGCCCCGCGAACCGGCCCGCACCAGCTCCACGAAGAAGCGGTGGAGCCGGTGGTCGCCCGTGAGTTCCGGGTGGAACGAGGTCGCCAGGGCGTTGCCCTGCCGTACGGCGACGACATGGCCGCCGTACTCGGCGAGCACCTGGACCTCGGCGCCCACCGACTCCACCCAGGGCGCCCGGATGAAGACGCCCTCGACCGGGCCGCCCGCGACCCCGGCGATCTCGACGGCCGCCTCGAAGGACTCGTTCTGCCGGCCGAAGGCGTTGCGGCGGACGATCATGTCGATGCCGCCGATGGTCTCCTGGCCGGAGCGCGGGTCGAGGATCTTCTCCGCGAGCATGATCATCCCGGCGCAGGTGCCGTACACCGGCATCCCGGCCCGTACACGCGCCCGCAGCGGCTCCAGCATGCCGAAGAGCGCGGCCAGCTTGGACATCGTGGTGGACTCGCCGCCGGGGACGATCAGACCGTCGACCTCGGCGAGCTCCTCCGGGCGCCGTACGGTCCTGGCCTCGGCGCCCGCCGCGGCCAGGGCGCCGAGATGCTCCCGGACATCACCCTGGAGCGCCAGGACGCCGATCACAGGGGTGCTCATCGGTGGTTACCAGCCGCGCTTCGCGTAGTGCTCGGACTCCGGCAGGGTGTCGATGTTGATACCGACCATGGCCTCGCCCAGGTTCCGGGAGGCGTCCGCGATGATCTTCGGGTCGTCGTAGAAGGTGGTGGCCTTCACGATCGCGGCGGCGCGCTTGGCCGGGTCGCCGGACTTGAAGATGCCCGATCCGACGAAGACGCCCTCGGCGCCGAGCTGGCGCATCAGCGCGGCGTCGGCGGGGGTGGCGACACCGCCCGCGGAGAAGAGCACCACGGGCAGCTTGCCGAGCGCGGCGACCTCCTTGACGATCTCGTACGGCGCCCGCAGCTCCTTGGCGGCGGCGTACAGCTCGTTGTTGTCGAAGCCGCGCAGCTTCGCGATCTCGTTCTTGATCTGGCGGAGATGACGCACCGCCTCGACGACGTTGCCGGTGCCGGCCTCGCCCTTGGAGCGGATCATGGCCGCGCCCTCGGCGATCCGGCGCAGGGCCTCGCCCAGATTGGTGGCACCGCAGACGAAGGGCGTGGTGAAGGCCCACTTGTCGGAGTGGTTGACCTCGTCGGCGGGGGTCAGCACCTCGGACTCGTCGATGTAGTCCACCCCGAGGGACTGGAGGACCTGGGCCTCGACGAAGTGGCCGATCCGCGACTTGGCCATCACCGGGATCGAGACGGCCTCGATGATGCCCTCGATCATGTCCGGGTCGGACATCCGGGCGACGCCGCCGTCCTTGCGGATGTCGGCGGGGACGCGCTCCAGCGCCATCACCGCGACCGCGCCGGCGTCCTCGGCGATCTTCGCCTGGTCCGGTGTGACGACATCCATGATCACGCCGCCCTTGAGCTGCTCGGCCATACCGCGCTTGACGCGCGCGGTGCCGGTCTCGGCGGACTGCGGGGTGACGGGGAGCGTGGTGGACACGAAATCGACCTCACTGGCTGAAAACGATGGGAAACCGCACGGACAGGTAACGCCCGGGAAGCAGTCCACAGCAAGGGCCAATGAACAGCCGGTGGATCCTTCTCCTCGTCGAGGGGCCGCGGCGGGACGCCGGAACGGGCGGCCGGGCGGAGCGCCGGGCCGGGCGGCGCGGCCGGCGCCCGGGGCTCAGACCGAGGAGCCGGGGCTCAGACCGAGGAACCGGGCCGGTCCGCCAGCGCGACGGGCGGTTCGTCGTCCATCTCGAAGGCGAGCGGGAACGGAGCGTGCCCGGCGAGCCTGAACCAGCGCACCTTGCGGTGCCGGCGCAGGGCGCGGGCGGCGCGCACGGCGTCGTTGTGGAAGCGCCGTGCCATGGGCACGCGCCGTACCGAGGCGGCCAGTTCGCCCGCGGCCTCCTCGCCGCCGGGAGCCACCCGTACGGCCTCCACCTGTGCCTGCTCCCCGAACACGGCCCGCAGCGCCTGGCTCAGCTCGCTCTCCGCGACCTCCCGCTGCTCCTCCTCGGCCTGCCGCGCCGCGTGCGCGGCCTGGTACAGCACGATGGACGCGGCGGGATCGAGCACACCGGAGGTCGCCAGTTCCTGGGTGACCGAGGCCCGCCGCAGCAACTGCGCGTCGAGGGCGGCGCGGGCGGCGTCGATACGGGTGTGCAGCCGGTCGAGGCGGCCGGCGGTCCAGCTCAGATAGAGCGCGCAGGCGACGACGGCGACGACGATCCAGATGAGAGTTTCGGTCACGCGGGCAGGCTATCGGGGCGCGCGGCGGGCCGGACGGGACGCTCCCCTCCCCGCCCCCGGAGCCCGGCCCCGGAGGCGGCCGTCCGCACCGTCAGTCGAGCGCGGGGCCGGGGTGGACGGCGGGAGCGGTACGCGCGCGGAAGTGGGCCTCGCCGCTGGTCTCGCCCTCCACCCGGCGGCGCAGCCGGCCGCGCAGTCCCGTGCGTTCGTCCGCCGCCACCGACGCCGCGCCGTCCGTCACCGTCTCGTACACCGCCAGGATGTCCGCCCCCACCGTCGCCCAGTCGAACCGCCGGACATGCGCGCTCCCCCGCTCGCGCAGCGCCTCGCGCCGCTCCGCGTCCCCCAGCAGCCGTACCGCCGCGCCCGCCAGCGCGTCCGCGTCCTCGTTGGTGAACAGCTCGCCCGCCGCCCCCTGGTCGAGCACCTGCGCGAACGCGTCCAGATCGCTCGCCAGCACCGCGGCGCCCGCCGACAGCGCCTCGACGAGGATGATGCCGAAGCTCTCGCCGCCCGTGTTGGGCGCGACGTACAGATCGACGCTGCGCAGCAGCCGCGCCTTGTCCTCGTCGCTCACCATCCCCAGGAACTCGACCCGCGACCGCATCTCCTTGGGAAGCGACTCCACCGCCTCCTTCTCGTCCCCGCGGCCCGCCACCAGCAGCCGGGTCTCCGGATAGACGGCGAGGATGCTGGGCAGGGCCTTCATCAGCACGGGCAGCCCCTTGCGCGGCTCGTCGATCCGGCCTATGAAGCCGATCGTGCGCCCCTGCCACGCGGGATTGACCTCGGCCTTGGCGAAGAAGTCGACATCGACACCGTTCGGGATCACCACGGCGTCACCGCCGAGATGCTCCACCAGCGTCCGCCGCGCGTACTCGCTCACCGCGATCCGCGCGCTGATCTTCTCCAGCGCGGGCTGGAGGATCGGATACGCCGCGATCATGGCCCGCGACCGCGGATTCGACGTGTGGAACGTGGCGACGATCGGCCCCTGCGCGGCCCAGCAGGCGAGCAGCCCCAGCGACGGCGAGGTCGGCTCATGGATGTGGATCACGTCGAACGTGCCGTCGTGCAGCCATCGCCGTACCCGGGCCGCCGACAGGAAGCCGAAGTTCAGCCGGGCGACCGAGCCGTTGTACGGCACGGGCACGGCCCGGCCGGCCGAGACGACATACGGCGGCAGCGGTGTCTCGTCGTCCGCGGGCGCCAGCACGGACACCTCATGACCGAGTCCGATCAGATGCTCGGCGAGATCCCTGATGTGGAACTGGACGCCGCCGGGCACGTCCCACGAGTACGGACAGACGATGCCGATCCTCACCGGGGACTCCCCCCGGGACCGGTCCTTCCGGGTTCGAGATCCGCGAGCCACAGCCGTTGCAGCATGTGCCAGTCCTCCGGGTGCTCGGCGATTCCGGCGGCGAAGACATCGGCCACCGCCTGTGTCATCACAGACGTCTTCTCGGCGCGGGTACCTGTCTCGGGAACCTCGACCGGGGGATGCACCTGTCCCCGCATCACCGGCGAATCGTCGAACCAGAGCGTCGCCGGCAGCAGCAGCGCCCCGGTCTGCTGGGCCAGCAGCGCGGGCCCCGCCGGCATCCGGGCCGTCTCGCCGAAGAAGTCGACCTCGACACCGGAGGACGACAGATCGCGGTCGGCGACCAGACAGACCAGGCCGCCGTTCCTCAGCCGCCGCGCGAGAGCGCCGAACGCGGAGCCGCCCGTGTGCGGCAGCACCTCCATGCCCAGGCTCTGGCGGTAGGCCACGAACCGGTCGTACAGCGACTCGGGCCTAAGCCGCTCGGCGACCGTCGTGAACGGCACCCCCTGTCCTCGGGTGAGCCAGGCGCCCGCCAGATCCCAGTTGGCCAGATGCGGCAGCGCGAGCACCACGCCCCGCCCGGCCGCGAGCCCCTCCGTCAGACAGTGGATGTCCTTGATCTCGACGCCGCCGCTGATCCGCTCCTTGCTCCAGGCGGGCAGCCGGAAGGACTCCATCCAGTACCGCGTGTAGGAGCGCATCCCGGCGCGGGACAGCTCGGCGAGCCGCTCGGGCCCGGCGTCCGGCACGACCCGCGCGAGATTGGCCTCCAGACGCAGCACGCTCGCACCGCGCCGCTTCCAGACGGTGTCCGCGACGGTCCGGCCGAGCGCGACGGCCACGGGCTCGGGGAGCTTCTTGACGGTGCTCCAGGCGAGTCCGTACAGAGAGTCGGTCAGCCGCTCGCTCGCACCGCTCATGAGGCGCTCCCGCTCCCGCGCGGGGTGCTCCCGGTGTTCCCGTGCCCGGCACCGGACGCGGCGGCGTCCGCCTCGGCGGACTCCCGGCGTACGGTGACGACGCGCTGGCCGAGCGTCACCGCACTGCCCACGGCCACGATCCACAGCGCGATGGGCAGCAGGATGTCGATCCCCGGCACACCGAACGCGTGCAGCCCCGCCAGACCGGCCGCGACCAGGGAGATCACCAGCCGCTCGGCCCGCTCGACCAGCCCGTTGACGGCGACCGGCAGCCCGATGGACTCACCGCGGGCCTTGGTGTACGAGACGACCTGGCCGCTCGCCAGACAGAAGATCGCGACGGCGCACAGCACGTTGTTGTCGCCCCGGCCCGCGTACCAGAGCGCGAACCCGCCGAAGATCGCGCCGTCGGCCACCCGGTCGAGCGTCGAGTCGAGGAAGGCGCCCCAGCGGCTGGAGATCCCCGCCTGCCGGGCCATGTTGCCGTCGACGAGGTCGGAGAAGACGAAGACGGTGATGACGATCGTGCCCCAGAAGAACTCCCCCCGGGGGAAGAAGACCAGCGCACCCGCCATCACCCCGGCCGTGCCGATCAGAGTGACCGCGTCCGGAGTCACGCCGCGCCGGAGCAGAAACGCGGCGAACGGTGTGAGGACACGCGTGAAGAATGCACGCGCGTACTTGTTCAGCATGGCCTTCCCGAGGTTCGGTGGGCCGAGCGGCCCCGACGGCCACCGGCTAGGCCCTGTCCGGCCGCTCTTCGCGGGCCCGCGACGGCCGGCACGACACCTCGCCGCACGGCCGGAGTCGTCGGAATCGTCCAGGTACGTCCAGTACGCGCACGATCCCCCGCCTCGCGGTGCCCCTCGTGACCGCGAGGGGCACGAGGAGGTACCCCCTCCACCAGGCGCCACGGCTGACCACGAGGACCGGCCGGACAGGACCGGGCCCATCGTAGCCACGACCCCCACACCGTACCGCCGGGCACCCGGACCGTGCCGCCGCGTACGACGTATGGACGCACCATGGCCGGAGTGCGAAGCTCGAAGGACCACCGCGGGCATCGCCGGAGCTGCCGCGGCGGCTCCCACGGCCCGCGCCTCTCTCCAACTCCTCACCGCGATCGACCGGGAGGCAGGAATCATGGGCGACAAGGCGCACACACACCCCGGGGCCGCCGGAAGGGCGAGGGCGGCCGACCGTCCCGCGTCCGTACGGAACGTGGTGCTGGTCGGCCACAGCGGATCGGGCAAGACGACCCTCGTCGAGGCCCTGGCGCTCACCGCGGGGGCGGTGAACCGGGCGGGCCGGGTCGAGGACGGCGGCACGGTCTCGGACTACGACGAGATCGAGCACCGCCAGCAGCGTTCGGTACAGCTCTCCCTCGTCCCCCTCGAATGGGGCGGGTACAAGATCAATCTGTTGGACACCCCCGGCTACGCCGATTTCGTCGGGGAACTGAGGGCCGGTCTGCGGGCCGCGGACGCGGCCCTTTTCGTTGTCTCGGCCGCCCAGGAGGCGGAGGCCGTGGACGGGGCCACCCGCACCGTGTGGGAGGAGTGCGCGGCCGTCGGTATGCCGCGCGCGATCATCGTCACGCATCTCGACACGGCACGCACCGGTTTCGACGAGATGACCCGGGTCTGCGGGCGGATTTTCGGCGGTGACGACCCCGACGCCGTCCTGCCGCTGTATCTGCCGGTGCACGGCCCGGAGGGCCCGGACGGCCATGCCCCGGCCACCGGACTCGTCGGGCTGCTCACCCGGCAGGTCTTCGACTACTCCTCGGGCGAGCGCCGGGAGACTCCGCCCGGTCCCGGTGAACTGCCGCTGATCGACGAGGCACGCGACCGGCTGATCGAGGGGATCATCGCCGAGAGCGAGGACGAGACGCTCATGGACCGCTATCTGAGCGGCGGCGAGGTGGATCCCAAGACGCTGATCGGGGATCTGGAGAAGGCGGTGACGCGCGGCATCTTCCATCCGGTGCTCGCGGCGGCCCCCGCGCCGCCCGGCGCCCGGCAGGGTCTGGGCACCGTCGAACTGCTCGATCTGATCGCCGCCGGATTCCCGAGCCCCCTGGAGCGGCCGGCCCCCGCGATCACCACCCCGCGGGGCGCCCCGCGCCCCGCCGTCCCGTGCGATCCGCAGGGCCCGCTCGTCGCCGAGATCGTCAAGACCGCCTCCGACCCGTATGTCGGCAGGATCTCCCTGGTCCGGGTCTTCTCGGGCACCCTGAGACCGGACGAGCCGGTGCATGTGTCGGGCCACGGCCCCACCGGCCGTGGAAACGGCGGCCGTGGAAACGGCGGCCGTGCCTCCCGTGAGACGGACGAACGGACCGGCGCGCTCTCCTCCCCCTTCGGCAAGCAGCAGCGGATCCTGGGCCACTGCGTCGCGGGAGACCTCGCCTGTGTCGGGAAACTCTCCGGCGCCGAGACCGGGGACACCCTCTCCGACACGGACGATCCGCTCCTGGTGGCACCCTGGAGCATGCCCGACCCGCTGCTGCCGCTCGCCGTCCAGGCCCACAGCAAGGCGGACGAGGACAAGCTGTCCCAAGGGCTCGCCCGGCTGGTCGCCGAGGACCCGACGATGCGTCTCGAACAGAACCCGGAGACCCGTCAGGTGGTGCTCTGGTGCCTGGGCGAGGCCCATCTGGATGTCGCGCTGGACCGGCTGCGCAGCCGCTACGGGGTCCATGTCGACGCCGTACCGTTCAAGGTCGCGCTCCGGGAGACCTTCGGCGGGAGCGCGACGGGGCGCGGCCGCCATGTGAAACAGTCCGGCGGCCACGGCCAGTTCGCGATCTGCGAGATCGAGGTGGAGCCCCTGGCGCCGGGCTCCGGTGTCGAGTTCGTCGACAAGGTGGTGGGCGGCGCGGTGCCACGGCAGTTCATCCCCTCGGTGGAGAAGGGCATCCGGGCCCAGGCCGCGCGCGGTGTCGCGGCGGGCCGTCCGCTCGTCGACATCCGGGTCACCCTGCTCGACGGGAAGGCCCACTCGGTCGACTCGTCCGACGCCGCCTTCCAGACGGCGGGCGCGCTGGCGCTGCGCGACGCCGCGGGCGAGGTCTCCGTCCATCTGCTGGAACCGGTCGCCGAGGTCCAGGTCCTCGTCCCCGACGAGTACGTGGGAGCGGTGATGAGCGATCTCTCGGGACGGCGCGGCCGGGTCGTCGGCACCGAACAGGCCGGTGCGGGAAGGACCTTGGTCAGGGCAGAGGTGCCGGAGGTGGAGATCGGACGGTACGCGGTGGACCTGCGGTCGGTCACCCACGGCACCGGCCGCTTCAGCCGCGCCTACGCCCGCCACGAGCCGGTGCCGCCGGCGGTCGCGGACCGGCTCCGCGAACAGGAGGGCGTCCTGGCGTAGGAGCTGTCCGGTCGGTCCTCCGCGGCCTCGTGCCCGGTGGGGTGCCGGTGCGTGCCCGGTGGGGTGCCGGTGGTGCGCTCCGCGCCGGGGGCGGCCTCGGAGCCGCCCAACCGGGCCCGTACAGGCGGTTCCTGGCGATCCGTGGCGGGCATGTGGCCGAACCTGTACGGCCGGTGGCCGGTCCGATATACGCCGGTGGCTGAAGAGAGCCAGTCCCATGACGCGGGCACCGCCTCCCGGTTACGCTGGGGTGCCCAGCTCAGCACGTGTGCGGGGCGCGCGAGCCGGGAACAGTTCGCGACAGCGGATCTTGCGGCGAGGGGGATGCGGTGGCGGACGGATTCGACTTCAGCCCAGGGGCACAGATCCCGCTCCAGGGGTCGGCCGGGCAGACCGCGGCGACGAACGCCCTCGCCTCGGCGTCCTACCGGGACACCCCGATGGAAGAGATCCTCAAGGCCGACAACGACGTCCACAAGTCCACGGTGACCAAGGGCAGGTTCACGCTCTTCGAGCCGAATCTGGGCGAGGCGTTCGCACGGGCCCTCCAGCTCCGTACCCTCGGCGGCGGCCGGGGCGCGCTCATCCAGTCCTTCGGCATGGAGCCGCAGACGGTGGTGCTGCACGCCCTCGCCGCGACGCGGATCCGCAAGGACCGCGACCTCAAACTCACCGCCGTGACCGCCGTGTTCGGGGTGCTCTTCCTGCCCGGACTGCTGGTCTGGCTGGGTGTCTTCCAGCTCCGCCGCACGCTCGCGGGCTCCAAGGACCGGCGGGCGGGGCTGATCGGGACCGTCCTGCTGCTGGGCGTGGGTCTGCTGGCCGTGATCCTGCTGCTGCGGCTGCCGTTCGACGGCTTCCTCGGCTGGTATGTGCGCGGCATGATCATCGCCCCTGTCATCGGCTGGGTGCTGGCCCGGCGGATCTGCGAGTCCACCGCCAAGGACCTGCGCGCCCGCTGGTCCGATCTCCTCGCCGGCGGCGGCCTCGGCGCCAAGGTCCCCGAGGCCGTCCCCGGCAACCCCGGTGACGCGACGAGGGAGGCGGTGCGCCAGGGCATCGAGAAGCTCACGGCCGAGCAGCACTCCAACGTCGCCTTCTACGCCGGCCCCAAGGGCATACTCGGCATGGGCACCCGCTGGGGGAGCTGGCAGCTCGCCGAGGCACTGGTGCCCAAGGACCCGGCCAAGGAGATCCACCAGTTCCGCAGCTACGACGTGATACGCGCGATCCACGACCAGCTCAAGCTGCTGGAGCGCGGACCGATCAACTCCGGCGGCTTCCCGCCCCCTTCGGTCAAGCACTGGATCGTCTCGCCCGTCGGTGAGGGCGCCGGCTCGGTGTCCAGGCCCGAGGGCCAGGACGTGGACGCCTACCAGGTCAAGCCCCATGAGATACAGCGGATCTGCAACCACCAGCAGTTCGGCGCCGGCAACCGCCACTATCTCGGCGTGCAGTTCGTCCTCTGGGACGGCCAGCTCGTGATCACCATGATGATCACGGTGACCGTGCTGCACGAGACCCTGCGGATCGAGGTCTCCGGCCATGCCCTGGGCCCGATCCACGGGCTCTTCTCCTCGGGACCGTCCGCCAAGACCGTGAGCCGGCCCAAGACCGTCCGGTTCTGGGAGACCACCTCGCGGACGCTGCCCCTGGTCGAGCCGAAGGAGGCGGTCCGGCTCGCGGTCCGCGCGCCCCTCACCTGGTATCCGCCGGTTCTCGACTTCCTCGGGGGCAAGCTCGCCCTGCCCGAGCCGTTCGGCCTGCGGCACGCCTGGGCCGATCAGCCCTGGCGCCACCGCTTCATGGCCGACGACGCGATGCGCGCCGCCACCCCCGTCCTGCGTGTGGTGCACAAGGCGGCGCTGCGGGTGCTGGACGAGCACGGCGTGGACACCTCGGGCTTCAGCAGCCGGGCCGCTTCCCTCTTCGGCGCGGTGCAGGACCCGTCACCGAAGAAGGTCGACGCGTACGACGCGTAGGGTTCCGCACGGAGACCGGTCCGGCGCGAGCCGGACCGGGCCGCGGGCTACGGCTGTACGGGCTCCGGCGGTATGGGCCAGGCGTCCGCGAGCATCGCACGGGTGTCGGCGAGCAACTGCGGAAGCACCTTCGTATGCCCGACGACCGGCATGAAGTTGGTGTCACCGCCCCAGCGCGGCACCACATGCTGATGGAGATGGGCGGCGATCCCCGCCCCCGCCGCGACGCCCTGGTTCATCCCGATGTTGAAACCGTGCGCGCCCGAGGCGGTACGCAGCGCGGTCATCGCGTGCTTGGTGAACAGACCGAGTTCGGCGGTCTCCCCCTCGTCCAGGTCGGTGTAGTCGGCCACATGACGGTAGGGGACGATCATGGAGTGGCCGCCGTTGTACGGGTAGAGGTTGAGCACCGCGTACACCCGCTCACCGCGCGCCACGATCAGCCCGTCCTCGTCCGACTTGGACGGAATGGAGCAGAAGGGACAGCCGTCCTCGGCGCCCGGCCCGGTGGGCTTGTTCTCGCCCTGGATATAGGCCATCCGATGGGGCGTCCACAGGCGCTGGAACGCGTCCTGGGTCCCCACTCCGATCTGCTGCTCCGGCTCACTCGTCATGCTGTGCAGCATATGACTCCGCCGCCGTGAAGCGTGGTGCAGGGCCCTGCCCCGGTGGCCCCCGGAAGCCCGACGCTCCCGGGGGCCCTCCCCGTGTCCGTGAGGTGACTGCCTGGCGCGGGCGTCAGACCTGGACGCGGCGCTCCACCACATCGACCAGCTTCGCCAGCGCCAGATCGCGCGGGATGCCGTTCTCCTGCGACCCGTCGCGGTGGCGGAAGGACACCGTGCCCGCCTGCATGTCCTCGTCACCGACGATGATCATAAAGGGCACCTTGCTCTTCTGGGCGTTCCTGATCTTCTTCTGCATACGGTCCGAGGACGCGTCCACCTCGACGCGCAGCCCCTTGCGCTTCGCCTCCGCCGCGAACTCCTGGAGGTAGGGCACGTGCGCGTCGCCGATGGGGATGCCGACCGCCTGCACGGGCGCCAGCCACGCCGGGAACGCGCCCGCGTAGTGCTCCAGCAGCACCGCGAAGAACCGCTCGATCGAGCCGAACAGCGCGCGGTGGATCATCACCGGGCGCTGCTTGGAGCCGTCAGGCGCGGTGTATTCGAGGTCGAAGCGCTCCGGCAGATTGAAATCGAGCTGAATGGTCGACATCTGCCAGGTGCGGCCGATGGCGTCCCGTGCCTGCACCGAGATCTTCGGACCGTAGAACGCGGCGCCGCCCGGGTCGGGGGTCAGCGGCAGGCCCTGCTTCTCGGCCACCTTGCGCAGCACTTCGGTGGCCTCTTCCCAGGCCTCGTCCGAGCCGACGAACTTGGTCTCGTCCTTGGTCGACAGCTCCAGATAGAAGTCGGTCAGACCGTAGTCGCGGAGCAGGTTCAGCACGAACGTCAGCGTCGAGTCCAGCTCGTCCGCCATCTGTTCGCGGGTGCAGTAGATGTGCGCGTCGTCCTGGGTGAAACCGCGGGCCCGGGTCAGCCCGTGCACGACGCCCGACTTCTCGTACCGGTACACCGTCCCGAACTCGAACAGACGCAGAGGCAGTTCACGGTAGGACCGGCCCCGTGCGTCGAAGATCAGGTTGTGCATCGGGCAGTTCATGGGCTTGAGGTAGTAGTCCACGCCCTCGTCGAGCTGCATGGGGGGGTACATGCCGTCGGCGTACCAGTCGAGATGTCCGGACTTCTCGAACAGGGCGCCCTTGGTGGCGTGGGGCGTGTAGACGAACTCGTACCCCTCCTCCTCGTGCCGCCGGCGGGAGTAGTCCTCCATGGCACGGCGGACGACGCCGCCCTTGGGGTGGAAGACCGCGAGACCGGAGCCGATCTCCTCGGGGACGGAGAAGAGATCCAGTTCGCTGCCGAGCTTGCGGTGGTCGCGCTTCTCGGCCTCTGCGAGGAACTCCAGATGTGCCTTCAGCTCCTCCTTCGACGGCCAGGCGGTGCCGTAGATGCGCTGGAGCTGCTTGTTCTTCTCGCTGCCCCGCCAGTACGCCGACGCGTTCCGCATCAGCTTGAACGCCGGGATGGCGCGGGTGGTGGGCAGATGCGGGCCGCGGCACAGATCCCGCCAGCACAGCTCGCCCGTCTTGGCGTCCAGGTTGTCGTAGATGGTCAGCTCGCCGCCGCCCACCTCGACATCCGCGCCGTCGTCGGTGGAGGCGGAGCCCTTGATACCGATCAGTTCCAGCTTGTACGGCTCGTCGGCCAGCTCCTCGCGGGCCGCCTCGTCGGTGACGACGCGGCGGGAGAACCGCTGGCCGCGCTTCTGGATCTCCTGCATCTTCTTCTCGATGGCCTTGAGGTCATCGGGGTGGAAGGGGGCGTCCACGTCGAAGTCGTAGTAGAAGCCGTCCTTGACCGGCGGGCCGATACCCAGCTTGGCCTCGGGGAACAGCTCCTGCACGGCCTGCGCCATCACATGCGCGGTGGAGTGGCGCAGGATGTTGAGGCCGTCCTCCGAGGAGATCTCGACGGGCTCGACGACCTCGCCCTCTCCGAGTTCGTACGCGAGGTCCTTCAGCTCGCCGCCGACGCGGGCGGCGATCACGGTGCGCTCTCCGGGGAACAGCTCGGCCGCCGTAGTGCCCGTCGTCACCACGCGCTCTTCCCGCTCGGAATCGCGTTGGATGATCACACGGACGTCTGACACCGGTCTCTCCTGACTCTGGGGCGCGGCAGTGGACACTGCGCGTCTGAATCGTACCGAGCCCGAGGGGGCGCTCGGAAACGGTTACCGGGGCCCGGCCCGCCTCCGGGGCGCACGCCGGTGCGGCCCGTCACGGCCGGCCGCCGTCAGTCACCGCCGCCGCACGCCTCCTCGAAGTAGTCCAGGTTCTCCTGGAGCGACTTCATCAGCCGGTCCCGCTCGGCCTCGTCCACCTGGACGGGCACCACACCGCTGGCGTCGGTGAGCCTGCGGAATCCGCCCCGGCTCTCCAGTCTGCCGACCACCCGGATCGGCAGGCCCACGAGATGCGCGTGTCCGGCGACGCGGTAGGACTCCTCGTCGAGCGCGACCCGTACATGGGGGATCTCCGCCCCGGCGAGGACCCGCAGCCGTACGGATCCGTCGCCGGCGGTGCCGGCCCGGCGCATCCGGATCACCGCGCCGGTGATCCGTACGGGTACGGACGGCTCGTCGCGCAGATACCGTTTGCCCGCCTCGCGGAGCACGGGCAGATCGCCGGGCGAGAACTCCACCGGCTCGGGACGCGCGGCACATCCGTCGGGCACTCCGGCGCCCGGCGCCCAGGCCAGCGCGACCCGCGCGCCTTCCGTGCCCCGTACGAGCGCCACCAGCGCCTCGGTCAGCTCCCGGCTCACGCCGGCCTCCACCGCGGAGTCGAACGCCTCCATGCCCCCGGTGGCCCGCTGGTAGTCGGCTGCCTCGCGGGCCGCGGAGAGCGCGTGGTGGAGCTGTACGGCCACGGCCCGGCCCGTCGTCACCGGCAGGAAGGCGGTCAGCTCGCGGCCGCCCGGCGAGGGTCCGACCAGCACCCGTTCCAGGGAGTCCTGAGCCTGCCTGCGGTGGCGGGCCCCGTAGTAGCCCGCCCGGCCGCGTACGGCGAGCGCCCCGGCGAGCAGCAGTTGTCTGGCCGCCGTACGGAGCTGTTCCTGCACCGTCCACTCCGCCACGCCGGAGGGGCCCGGCGGCACATCGCGCCACCAGCGGATCTCGTCGCTGGGGACGGCGAGCCCGACGAGCACCTCGCGCGCGGACGGCGCCGCGCTGCGGGCGAGCGCCGTGAGGGCCTCGGCGAGCAGGTCCTCGCAGTCGGGGAAGGCGCGGCTCTCGGGGACGAGCAGGCTGGTGCCGCGTCCCGGTCCCGGCGGGGTCCACCGGGCATAGCGCCCGGCGGCGCCGCCACGCCGCCGCCAGCCGTGCCGGGCGAGCAGGGCGCCGAGGACGGCGGGGTCGGTGGTGGTGGGGTCCGGTTCCGAGACGGCTCCCCCGCCCCAGGGTTCCGCGCCGGCCAGGGGCTCCGGAATCCCGGTCGGCGACGGGTGGGAACGTACTGGCTCGTCGGACGGCCCACGCATCACGGTCTCCCTCCCGACCCGACACGGGTCATGATCTCGCAGAGCGCCCGGTCGTCGAAGATCCGCGCGGTGGGCACCCGCACCGTGGTGCGGTACCGGCCGGTCACGGGGTGTCCGGCCAGATTGATCCAGTAGCAGCAGTGTCTGAGGTCGAGCCGGTCATGGCTGGCGCGCAGCCAGTCGTCCTGGGTCCTGGGCACGAGCATCACGACCAGGATCTTGTGCACGGAGACCGGGGTGCGGGCCAGTTTGGCCAGATGGGCGTTGTCGAGGGTGAAGGAGAAGGCGGGCCCCGCCGGACGCGGGGGTATCTGGTAGGTGCTCTTGAGCTGCACCTTGATGGTGACCTCGTCGTCGACGAGATGTCCTGGCGCGCTGTGGCTCACGTGCCAGTCGATGCCGTTGTCGGGAAAGGGCTGGCTGAGTGAGCAGCCCGCCGCGGCGGCGACCGCGTGGAGGTAGCCCACCTGGAGTGTCTCCATGCAGGCGGTGGTGGCGAGTGCTCCGCGGAGCGGTGCCATCCGCTCGGGCAGCAGCCCACCCGGTTCGGGCTTGGCGAGCGCCATGGCTCTGGGTGCCTTCCGGGCCGTACCGGTCAGTTGGAGCGACGGGACGTCAACTCACGTGCCCGACACCTGTGTTGTCACCGTACGGAGCCTCTCGTAAACGGCGCGTACCGAACGACCTGTCCGGGTATCACCGATTCGGGCAGTGGCGTGACGCCATCTGCCGCTCATGCGCGAGGAGTTCGGGGATGACGCGTTGGTATGAGGGACCACTGGCCGCATTCGACACCGAGACGACGGGGGTCGACGTCGAGGAGGACCGGATCGTTTCGGCCGCTCTCGTCGTCCAGGACATGGCGGGTGCCAGGCCCCGGGTGACCCGCTGGCTGATAGATCCGGGCGTGCCCGTGCCCCCGGCCGCGACCGAGGTGCACGGTCTGACCGACGACTTCCTGCACCGCAACGGCCGCTGGCCGGCGCCCGCGATCGAGGAGATGTCCAGGGCGCTGGCCGAGCAGTGCGCGGCGGGGCATCCACTGGTGGTGATGAACGCCCCGTTCGATCTGACCCTGCTGGACCGTGAGTTACGGCGTCACCGGGCCTCGTCCCTGGCCGGCCGTCTGGAGAACGTCCCGCTCTGTGTGCTGGATCCGCGTGTCCTGGACAAGCATCTCGACCGGTACCGCAAGGGCCGCAGGACCCTGGCCGACCTCTGCGCCCATTACGAGGTGGAGCTGGAGGGGGCGCATGACGCGGCCGTCGACGCGACGGCGGCGCTGGAGGTGGTACGGGCGGTCGGCCGCCGGTTCGCGACGCGGATGGAGCGGCTGAGCGCGGCGGAGCTGCATACGCTCCAGGCCGTCTGGCACGCGGCGCAGGCGCGGGGTCTCCAGGCGTGGTTCGCGCGCAACGGTACGGAGGAGTCGGTGGATCCGGCCTGGCCGCTGCGGCCCGAACTGCCCGCCGCTGCCGCCTGACCCGGAGCCGGGTGCCTGTCCTGTTCGGCTGCCCGGAACGCGCGAAGGCCGGTCCGTCGGGGACGGACCGGCCTCTCCCGGTGGGCGATACTGGGTTCGAACCAGTGACCTCTTCGGTGTGAACGAAGCGCTCTCCCACTGAGCTAATCGCCCGGGAACGCACTGAACCATACAGGTCCCGGCGGGTGTCCTTCAAACCGGTTGCCGGGTACTCACCGCCGTATCTGAGTACGGCAGCCCATGGCGTGGCGTGTGGCGCGGACCACACTCGCTGTTATGAAGAACGCTCCGCCGCCCGCCCGGGAGCTGGCGACCATCGACCAGGAGCTGGTCCGACTCGACGCGCGCAGGGGTCAGTTGCTCGCGCGCAGGGCTTATCTGCTGAGTGCGGTGGCCCTCCGGCCGCCGGAGCCCTTCGCGGCGCCGGATCCCTTCGCGCCGCCGACCGCGCCCCTGCGGCCCGCTCGGCCCCCGCATCTCGCCTCGGCCTCATCAGCCGGGCACGCCGCGAGCGGCCCCCACGAGACCTCTCCGCCCCACGCGCAGAACGCGCTGCTCGTCCTCGGCGGGGTGCTGCTGGCGGTCGCCGCGATCGCCTTCACCCTGGTGAGCTGGGGCCGGATGGGGATCGGCGGCCGTGCGGCGGTGCTCACCGGCGTGACCCTCCTGGCGCTGGCGGCGCCGGTGCCCCTGCTGCGCCGGGGGCTCGGCTCGACCGCGGAGGCGGTGGCCGCGCTGGGCCTGGTGCTGACCGTCCTCGACGCGTACGCGCTGTACCGGGTGGGGCTGCCCGGGACGGACGCGCTGGGGTACACGGCCGCCGCCACCGCCGTGCTCGCCGCACTCTGGGCCGGGTATGGAACGGCTCTGGGCGCCCTGCGCGGCCCGCTGCCCGTGGCCGTGCTGACGGCTCAACTCCCGCTGCCGCTTTGGGCACTGGCCGATGGCGCCGCCCCGCTGACCGTGGCATGGGCGCTGCTGGTGACGGCGGCGCTGGACACGGCGCTCGTTCCGCGGACGGGATCCCGTACGGTACGGGGCTTCGCGGGCGCCGCCGCCGGGGCGACGGGGGCCGGGGCACTGCTGACGGCGGGGGCGCTGTCCGTGTCGGCGGGAACGCCCCTGGCAGCGCTCGGGCCGGCTGTCCTGCTGCTCGCGGGCGCGGCCCTGGGGCTGCTCGTGGCCCTGCGCGGGGGAGCCGTCGCTCTTGTGTGCGCGGCGGTGGCGGGCCTGGCGGCGGTCGCGGGGGGCGGCGCGGTGCCGCGTACGGCCGTGCCGGACGGCTGGGCCGTTCCGGTGTACCTGTTCTGTGGCGCCGCGCTGGTGACGGTGGTGCGGACCCGGCTGCCCCGGGCCGTGGTCCGGGGAGCGGCCGCGGCGGCGGGGGCGGTCGGAGCCCTGTCGGTGCTGTGGGCGCTGCCGTCGGTCGCCGTCGCGCTGCTGGGCGGGGTGGTGGCGGTCCCGGAGATCTGGACGGGGATGCCGGCCGTGGCGTGGCCGCGCCCGCCCGCGGCACCGGTGGTGCTGCTGACGACGGCCGTGGTGCTCGCGGCCGTCGCCCACCGTGCCCGGCCGGAGAGCGGGGCCGCCGGAGCAGGCGTTCCCACGGGCGCGCGTACGCCCGCCCTCTGCGGCTCCCTGGCCATCGGCTGGGCGGGGATCCTGGTGCTGCCGCTCACCCTGGACGCCGGCTACCCGCTCGCCGTGGCGGTGCCTCAGATGCTGACGGCGGCGGCGCTCGCGGTGGTCGTAGGGCCCCGGGTCCCCGGGGGTTCACCGGTGGCGCTGACCGCGCTGGGCTGCGCCCTGACGGGCTCGGTCGGCGGCTCCCTGATGTCGCTCGGCACCCGGGCGGCGACGGTGACCGCGCTCGGCGTCATGGCGGCCCTGTTCACCGGGGCCGCCGTGGTCCGGGTGGTGGCCCTGGTCCGCGCGGACTCCCCGCCCTCGGAGGGACCACGTGACGCAGAGGCGCCCGCGCGCGTACGGAGCGGAGCCCGGCCGGTGGCGGCGATCCTCGCGGGTACGGCCGTCGGGTACACGACCGCGCTGGTGGCGACCGCGTGCGCGGCGGCCGGACTGCCCGCCGGGCACACGGCCCTGGCCGTTCTCGTGGTGCCCGCGGGGGTGGCGCTGCTGGGCCATGTCCGGGGCGCGCGGCCGTACACGCGTCCGGTGGCGGCCCCGGTCGAGATCACGGCGGCCGGAGCCGCTCTCCTCGCGGTGCTCCTCGCCTCGGGCCGGGCGTCCGGACTGGCGCTGGTGCTCGCGCTGTGCGGGGTGATCGCGGCGGGCACGGCGGTCCGCCCGGAGCGCCGCACGGTGGCCGGGTACACCGCCACCGCGCTGTTCGTCCTGGCCGCCTGGGTCCGGCTGGCCGCCTCGGACGTGTCGGTGCCCGAGGCGTACACCCTGCCCGTGACGGTCCCCGCGCTCCTGGTCGGGCTGCTGCGGCGCCGTCGCGATCCACGGGCCTCCTCATGGACGGCGTACGGCCCGGGACTCATGGCGACGCTGCTGCCGAGCCTGCTCGCGGCGTGGGGCGACACACACTGGTCGCGGCCGCTGCTGCTGGGCCTCGGCGCCCTGGCCCTCACCCTCGTGGGCGCCAGGACGGGGCTCCAGGCGCCGCTGGTCCTGGGCGGCGCGGTCCTGGGTCTGGTGGCGGTGCACGAGCTGGCGCCGTATGTCGTGCAGGTCGTGGGAGCGCTGCCGCGCTGGCTGCCGCCGGCCCTGGCGGGACTGCTGCTGCTCGCGGTGGGCGCCACCTACGAACAGCGCCTCAAGGACGCCCGCAGGGTGCGCCGGAGCCTGGGCCGCATGCGCTGAGCGGGCGGACGGAGGCGGGGCGCACGGAGGCGGGGCGCGTACCGGGAACGGGGACGCACCGGCGACGGCACGCGTACCGGGAACGGGGACGCACCGGCGACGGCACGCGTACCGGGAACGGGCGAGGCCCCGAAGACCTGTCGGTCTTCGGGGCCTCGGTTCCGGGTGGGCGATACTGGGTTCGAACCAGTGACCTCTTCGGTGTGAACGAAGCGCTCTCCCACTGAGCTAATCGCCCCGGGTGCACCGCACACATTACCCGATGTCAGCGGCGTCCCACGACGCGTGCCGGGTCAGGCCGCGATCTTCCAGGGCATGACGATCCCGAACTTCCAGACGTAGATCCCGAGCAGCGCGGCGATGATCACCAGACCGATAGTGGTCAGGATCATGTTCCGCCGCCGGACCCTGGGATCGAGCGCCTTCTGGGCCGCTTCCGTGACCTTGCGCCGGGTCCAGCGCAGCACCAGCTGGGCCCAGACGAACTCGGTCGCCCAGATCGCCATCCCGCCGAAGATCACCAGCCAGCCGGGGCCGGGCAGGACGAGCATCGCGGCGCCCGCCCCGACCACGGCGAGACCGACCACGAAGACGCCGACCTGCCAGCTCAGATGGAGTGTCCGCGACGCCTGGATGAATCCCGGCGCGCGCGAGCCGAGCTCACGCTCCGGGGCGGTCCCCGGGCCTTCCGTCACATCCCCCGTGGCGGGTCCGGCGGTCGTCGGTACGACGACACTCCCCCGCTCGTCACTCTCCGCATGCATAAGGCCCAACCTACCCGAACCCCTCACATCACTGGAATGGCCGTATGACCTGAAGTCATACACCGCCGTACGAGGTACCTGAAGGCGCACAAAAGAGACAGAGGGGTTTACAACGGCACCATAGGTGGCATGTCGAATTCGCCGACGTGCGAATCCCCGAGCGCACACTGAGCGAAAGGCCCTGGCGCTTATGAACACCACGGTCAGCTGCGAGCTGCACCTGCGCCTCGTTGTATCGAGCGAGTCCTCACTGCCTGTACCTGCGGGCCTGCGGTATGACACGGCCGATCCCTATGCCGTGCACGCCACCTTCCACACCGGAGCCGAGGAGACGGTCGAGTGGGTTTTCGCCCGCGACCTTCTCGCCGAGGGGCTGCACAGGCCCACCGGCACGGGCGACGTCCGGGTCTGGCCGTCCCGCAGTCACGGTCAGGGCGTCGTCTGCATTGCTCTGAGCTCCCCGGAGGGAGAAGCGTTGCTCGAGGCCCCGGCGCGGGCCTTGGAGTCGTTCCTCAAAAGGACCGACGCCGCGGTGCCACCGGGCACCGAGCATCGTCACTTCGACCTCGATACGGAGCTCTCACACATCCTGGCCGAGAGCTGAGCCAGGCAGAGGGCTGCTCGGCGCCGTCCTACTCGGGGAGACGGCGCCGCGCGGACAATCGCATACAGGAGGACACCGGCGCCGACGCCGCGGAACCCACCGCGACGCCGGCGCCGATGCGTTCCCGCGTCGGTGTGCCGGCCGACGGCCCGTTCCCCGCCCGGCCGCTCGGGGCAGCCGCTAAAGTCAGCGGGATTCGGCGGGCACCGGCTCGCGGCAGGCCAGGGAGCGCAGCGTGCTGATTCCCCACGACACCCGGATCGCCCTCGACACGGTGGTCGATCTGGTGAACACCGCCCCCGACGACGGCACAGGCGGCACGGGTGGCACGGGCGGTACGCGGAACGGCACCTCCGACGGTCTCGGGGACATCGAGGCGCTGTACGGCTTCGTACGGAGCCACAACCTCAGCGGCGTGAGCGAGCTGGGCCGGCGCGATCTGCGGGCCGTACTGGACGTACGGGCGCGTTTCGCGGAGGTCTTCGCGGCGGCCGACGCCCGCGCCGCGGCCGATCTGATCAACCGGCTGGTCGCGGGCGCGGGGACGACTCCGCAGCTCACCGACCACGACGGCTACGACTGGCATGTGCACTACTTCGCGCCGGGGGCCTCGGTCGCCGATCATCTCGCCGCCGACTGCGGTATGGCGCTGGCGTTCATGGTCGTGGCCGGCGAACAGGAGCGGCTGCGCCGCTGCGAGGCCCCGGACTGCGGGCACGCGTTCGTCGACCTGTCGCGCAACCGCTCACGCCGTTACTGCGACAGCCGCACCTGCGGCAACCGGCTGCATGTGGCCGCGTACCGGGCTCGCCGCAAGGAAGCGGCCGGCTGAAACTCACAGCAGGAAAAGATCGTGCACCGCTGCCATCAGCAGCAGCGAGCCGATCACCGTCAGGAAGATCATCAACGGCGGCTGGGACAGCGCGAAAAGGCAACCGCGCTGCTCATCGGTGGGTACCGGGGCTTCATCCCGGGAGGTATCGAGCATCTCGGGGCGATCATGACGTACCCCGGAGCACGCCCATGACCAAGAGGCCTTTTCGGCCCGGGAGTTCATCCTATTCCGTGGACAAATCACTGGAACCGCCACCGGAACGCCGCTCACCTGCGATCCTCTCGCGCGATCACCCGGTGGACGGGGGGCGCGAAGATCGTCGGGGGGAGCGCGGAGGAGGCGCGCAGAGCCCCGGAGGCGGGTCGGACGCCACGCTTGTCTCAGACACCATGCTTGCCTCAGACGTCGCGCTTGTCTCAGATGCCGTGCTTCTTGAGGATGGCCTCAATGTCGCTGAAGTCGTCACCGGGCTGCGCCGCGCGCTCGTCGGCCTTGGGCCGGGCGACGGTCCCGCCGCCGGGGCCGAGCGAGGGTGCGGACGCGGCGGGCTCCACCGCCCCCTGCCGGGCCGCCTTCGCGGCCTCCCTGCGCTGCTTACGGGTCCGGCCGCCGCGCCGCTCCACCGCGCGCGTCGTCAGGAAGAGCAGCCACGCCACGGCGAGCAGAGCGAAACCCACCCACGCCGTCAGGCTGAAGGCCGTACCGGCGGCCCACTTCACGAGGCCCGTCATCACCAGGGCGACCGGCACCAGCGCGTAGGCCAGGATCCGCGTCGCGGCGAGGAATCGCTTGCGGTAGGCCGTGATCGCGGCGATGCCCACACCCGCTGCTGACACCGCGGAGCAAATGGTCTCGGCAATCATCAGGTCCTCCAGGCAGAGCGGGTCGTCGGCCGAACACCTTCCCGTCCTCCATCCTGCACCTGACCACCCGCTCGGGGCCACGGTGCGGAACGCCGGCCGGCGGATCTCGGGGAGATCTGGGGGACGGTGTCCTCCCCAGGTCCCGGTTTTGGGCGGGGGCGCCACGTGCTGGGAGACTGCCGCCATGAGCGACTTCACCACCGCGGGACCCGTCGTCCTCGACGTCTGGTTCGATCTCCAGTGCCCGGACTGCCACACCGCCGTGGAGGATCTGCGCGCGCTGCGCGCCCGGTACGGCGACCGGCTGGAGACGCGGCTGCGGCACTTCCCGCTGGAGCGGCACCGGCACGCCTACGCCGCCGCGCAGGCCGCCGAGGAAGCGGCGGAGCAGGGCAGGGGGTGGGAGTACGCGGAGGCCCTCCTCGCCAGGACGGCGGAGCTGACCGCCGGGGGCGAGCCCGTCCTGCTGAAGATCGCGCGTGAGCTGGGCCTGGACGCCGAGGAGTTCGACACCGCCCTGATCGACGGCCGCCATCTCCTGGCCGTCGACGCCGATCAGGCCGAGGGCAAGGCGATCGGGGTGACCGGCACCCCGACGTACGGGATCGGCGGGGAGCTCCTCGACGGCGGCGGGAGCCAGGAGGGGCTGCGCGCCCGGATCGAGGAGATCGCCGACCGGCTACTGGCCGTCTGAGGTCGTGCGCGGAGTCGCGGAGCAGCGATGCCGGTACGCGGGCGTACGCGAGGCCGGTACGCGGGCGTACGCGAGGCCGGTGTGCGGGGCGCTCAGAGGAGCTGCTTGAAGAAGTTGAGGTGGGTCGTCCGGTAGCCGAGTGATGTGTACAGCCCGATCGCCGGGGTGTTGCCCGTGAAGACATGGAGTCCGAGCAGCGTCGAACCGGCTTCCAGGGCGATCCGTTCGGCGAGCAGCATCAGCGCCCGGCCGTACCCCTTGCCGCGCTGGTCCTCGGTCACGGCCACGTCGTACACATACGATCCGGGCCTGCCGGGGCGCACCTCGCGGGGCGCGACCCAGACATGGCCGACCCTCCGTCCCTCGTGGACCAGGACATACAGCTCGGCGCCGGGGGTGGCCGGTCCTTCGGGCAGCAGGTCGCGGTGGCTGGCCGCCGCCTTCGCGTAGGCCTGGTCCGGCGGCGTGCCCCGGTCGATCCAGCTCCGTGCGTAGTTCTCGACGGCCCGCGCCTCCCAGGCGCCGTACTCCGCCTCCGTCATGGGACGGCCGGCCACGTCCTGGGGCAGGGCGGGCGGTCCGGGCGGGAGTTCCTTGTCCATGTTGCGGCTGCGTTCGACATAGCCCAGGGACTCCACCATGCGCAGCGCGGGCAGGGCGTCGGGCGGTACGGAGGCCAGCACCTGGGCGCAGCCCCAGCCGCGCAGGACCTCCTCGGCGGCGAGCGCGGCGACGGTGGCACGGCCGCGCCGCCGGTCGGGTTCGTCGATCCGGAGCGCCCGGATGCTCCCGGCGGTGTGGCCGAAGCCGGGCTCCGTGGCGATCTCTGTCGTCCCGACGGGACGGCTGTTCACGCATACCTCGTAGGAACGTGACTTTCCGCCGTCGTCGGTCTGCCGGAGCGGCCCGGTCGGCCGCAGGGTGGTGGTCATCAGGGGAGTTGTACCCGCCACACGCGGTCGAGTCATCCGGTTTTCGGACCGGAGTCCCCGCCCTGCGGACCGGAGCCGCCGCCCTGCGGACCGGAGCCGCCGTTTTTCCCCGCCACGGACCGGGCGGGCCGGGGAACGGCGGCGCCCGACGGCCATCCGCCGTCAGCCGTCAGCCATCAGCCATCAGCCATCAGCCGTCCAGGATCAGGGACGGCGGCGCCCAGGCCTCAGGGGTCCAGGTCCGCCCCCGCGCGCTCCTCGAAGAGGCGCATCGCCTTGCTGGTCACCGGTCCCGGGGCGCCGGGGAGTTGACGGTCGTCGACCCGGTGCACGGCCTGCACATCGCGCAGGCTGGAGGTCAGGAAGATCTCGTCCGCGCGCTCCAGGACGTCCATCGGCAGATCGGTCTCGCGGGCGCCCGCCCACTCGGCGGCCAGGGCGCGGGTGATACCGGCGAGACAGCCGGAGGCGAGGGGCGGGGTGTGCAGCTCTCCGTCGAGGACGACGAAGACATTGGAGCCCGTGCCCTCGCAGAGCGCTCCGACGGTGTTGGCGAAGAGCGCCTCGGAGGCGCCCCGCTCGTGCGCGCGGGCGAGGGCGACGACGTTCTCGGCGTACGAGGTGGTCTTGAGCCCGGTCAGCGCGCCGCGTTCGTTCCGTGTCCAGGGGACGGTGACGACGGCGGTGGTGTCGGAGCGGCGCTTCGTCGCGCTCGCCGCGACGATCAGGCTCGGGCCCTCGTCGCCCCGGTCGGAGCCGAGCGGGGCGAGTCCGCCGGTGTAGGTGATCCTCAGCCGCCCCAGCTCCATCGGGTTGGCGTCGAGGACGGCCGTACAGGCGTGCCGTATCTCGTCCGGATCGGGTTCGGGCAGCCCGAGGCCCCGGGCCGAGCGGGCCAGCCGGTCCAGATGGCGGGTGAGGGCGAAAGGCTTGCCGTGGACGGCCTTGACCGTCTCGAAGATTCCGTCGCCCACGGTCAGTCCGTGATCGAACACGGACACCCGCGCGGCTTCGGCCGGCCGCAGTCCGCCGTTGACCCAGATCCTCATGACGCGGTCCTTCCGGTTGCCTCGTACACGCCCGACGCTATCGCGAGCAGCCGGGACGCCTTCAGTTCGGTCTCCTCCCACTCCCCCTCGGGGTCGGAGCCCCAGGTGATCCCGGCGCCCGCGCCGAAGCGCAGGACGGGTCCCGCACCCGTGGCACGGTCGATCCAGAAGGTACGGATCCCGACGGCCAGGGCCGCGGTGCCACGGTCCGCGTCGACCCAGCCGACGCCCCCGCAGTAGGGACCGCGCGGCGCCGTCTCCAGCTCCTCGATGATCCTCAGGGCGCTGGACTTGGGGGCGCCGGTGACCGAGCCGGGCGGGAAGGTGGCGGGGAGCAGCTCGGGCCAGCCGGCCTTCTCGGCGAGTTCCCCCCGTACGGTCGAGACGAGATGGACCAGGCCGGGGTGGGGCTCCACCGCGCACAGGGCGGGGACGGTCACGGAGCCGGTGGCGCAGACACGGCCGAGATCGTTGCGGACGAGGTCCACGATCATCACGTTCTCTGCGTAGTCCTTCTCCAGCAGGTCGGAGGCGGTGCGTCCGGTGCCCTTGATCGGCCCGGACTCGACGGTGTGGCCGGCCCGCCCCAGAAACAGTTCGGGCGAGGCGGTGGCGATCTCCACACCGTGGGACGGCAGCCGGATCGTGCCGGCGTAGGGCGCGGGATTGTCGCGCGCGAGCAGCGATGTCAGCGCGTCGACGTCGGCGGCCGCCGGATCGGGCAGCGGCGCGGAGAGAACGCGGCAGAGGTTGACCTGGTAGACATCGCCGGACGCGATGTGCTCGCGGATGCGCCGCACCCCCTGGGTGTACGCGGCGTGATCGAGGGACGACGTCCAGTCGCCGGGACCGGGTCCGCGCCACCGGCCCGGTACGGGAACGGGTACGGGTTCGGTCCGTACCTCCCCGAAGCGGGCGCAGGTGAGCCGGCCTTCGAAGTCCGCGGCGACAGCCCAGAAACCGGCGGAGTCGAGCGCCTCCGGATCATGGGTGACATCCAGCAGACCGGTGGCGACGAGGTCGCCGAAGCGTGCCAAAGGAGCGAGGTCGTGCACGGTTGCGAGTCTAGAACAGGCCCCGTTGGGCCGCTCCGGCCCGAACGCACGGTGAACGCACCGCAGCACGCTGCGGAAACGCGTTTTTGTGCTGGCCCCGGAATCCGCTAGAGTTCAACACGTCGCCGGGCCGTGCAGACGGTCCGGGAAACGACAGGCGGACGTGGCTCAGTTGGTAGAGCATCACCTTGCCAAGGTGAGGGTCGCGAGTTCGAATCTCGTCGTCCGCTCGATGTGGGGGATCTTTTCCTGTCCCCACTGCTCCTGGTGGAGTGGCCGAGAGGCGAGGCAACGGCCTGCAAAGCCGTCTACACGGGTTCAAATCCCGTCTCCACCTCCAAGGACGATTAGCTCAGCGGGAGAGCGCTTCCCTGACACGGAAGAGGTCACTGGTTCAATCCCAGTATCGTCCACTGGATCCTTCTGGATTCCCGCGCGATTAGCTCAGCGGGAGAGCGCTTCCCTGACACGGAAGAGGTCACTGGTTCAATCCCAGTATCGCGCACGCAGTACCCGCACCGGATCGCGAGATCCCGGGAACCAAGATCGCGGGAATGTGTGGAAAACGCAGGTTCACCTGCGCGATTAGCTCAGCGGGAGAGCGCTTCCCTGACACGGAAGAGGTCACTGGTTCAATCCCAGTATCGCGCACAGTCCGGAGCCCCCGGCCGTTTCGACGGCCGGGGGCTTCGTCGTACCGTCTCAGGAGTCTCAGGAGGAGAAGAGCATCCGTCCGAAGCTCTTCTGCCGGTGGTGGCCGCCGTGGTGGCCGCCGTGGTGCGGGGCGCCCCAGGCGGGCGCGGGGGCGGCCGGGTAGGCCTGCGGGGCCGGCGGCACGGGCGGGGCCTGCTGTCCCCACTGGGACTCCAGACGGGTCAGTGCCTCCAGCTCGCCGTAGTCGAGGAAGATCCCCCGGCAGCCGCTGCACTGTTCTATCTGGACACCGTTGCGGTTGTACGTGTGCATCGCTGCGTGACACTTGGGACACTGCATCGTCGGCTCAGCTCCTCGCCGTTCGTCCGTCATCGCCGGAACACCTGCCCGGCGACGGTCGGTTCAGCCTACGACGAGCGAGGGCCCTCCAACGGGGCGGGGAGCGAAGCGATTCGGGCACAGGCGTCGATCATCAGACGCTCGACCTCGTCGAGCGCCCGGTTCTCCGCGACGGACTTGGCGATGGCGAGAGCGGCCGTCTGGACAGTGAGGGCGCGGGCGGGGATGTCGAGCCGTGGCCAGGGGTCCGCGCCGGGGGCCCCAGCGGGTTCCAGGGCAGGATCCACGGCGGGATCCACGGCGGGGCCGCGCGCCGCCCGGTAGGCCCCGAGGAAGCGCTGCCAGACCTCCGGCGCCAGCAGCCCCGCCGCATACCAGGCCGCCGGGCGCGCCAAGTCCCAGGCGGGATCACCGAGTCCGAGATCGTCCACGTCGATGAGCAGCCAGGGGCCGTCGGGGGCGGGGTGGCGGACGAGCTGTCCGAGGTGCAGGTCACCGTGGCAGAGGGTGTGCGGCCCCGGCGGGGGCGCCTCGTCGCGCGCCCAGGCGGGGAGCCGCTCCCAGGCACGCCGTACGGGGCCGGCGGCGGGGTGCGGTCCCGCGGCCCGCATCCGGGCGAGGGCGCGGGCGGCCTTGGCGGGCCCGCGCATGAAGGGCAGTCCGCCGTCCGCCCGCACGCTCCGCGGCGGTACGGAGTGGAGCCGGGCGACGAGTGCGCCCGCCTCCTCCCAGGGGGCCGCGTCGGGGTCGGCGGGATCGACGGGGCTCCCGTAGGGCCACGCGGTGACGGGGCGGCCGTGCACCGTCCCGGCGTCGGCCGGGAGCGGCGGCAGCAGAATCCCGGCGAGGCGCGGGTGCGCGGCAAGGGCGAGCCTGGCGCGGTGCCCGGCGGGATCCGTACCGTCCGCGTGCGCCTTGGCGACGGCCTTCCCGTGGCGTACGACGACTCCTCCGCCACGCTCGGCGAGCACGGCCTCCGGATGCCCGCAGGCACGGCAGCGCGAGGGGGCCGTCCCGGCGTCCGCCCGGGGATCGGTCCCGGGATCGTGGCTGGGATCGTGGCTGGGATCGTGGCTGGGGTCCGCCGCGTGGGCGGCGCGGCGGGCGACACGGCCGAGTGCGTGGACGACGGATGCGGTCATGGCCCCCCGATGCGATGAATTCCCACGAGAACCTTACGATCGGCGCCCACCCGCCGAAAACGCCCCCGGCCCTTCCCCCTGTCCTGTCGTGTCGGGTCGGGTCCGCTTAGTGCCGGGGCGCAGGGTCCCAGGGCGCCGGCCGGCAGTTCGCGGTGTCGGCCGGCTGTGCGGGAAAAGGCGTCGGGGGGCACCCGGGAGGCGTACCGTTGTCCGGGCAGCGCGATGGCCGGTCAGCTCCCCAGCTGACCGGCCAAACGCTGCCGTCCGCCGCACCCCCGTCCCCACGGGGTTGTTGGCCGGATGTCCCCGACCCGGGCCGCTCTCCCGGGTCCGGGGCGCCGCTCAGCGCCCCAGCATCACGCCCACGGACGACGCTTGTGTGACCACCGCTTCCCAGCCGCCGAAGACGACCACGAGCAGTGCCGCCAGAGGAAGGACCATGGCCGTCGCCACCAGCGGGTGGCGCGGTCCGGACCGGCGTCCGCCGAACGCGTCGAACGCTCTGCGTCCCTGCGTACGGATCGCTGCCCGCGGTGCCGTGCCCGCCATGGTCCCTCTCCCCTGTTCTGTCCGGAGAGCGGCGAGTGTCGACCTCGGGGGACGAGTGCTGCACCCGCCGCTCAACCTCCACACTAGGGACGCGCCAGGCCCGGGTCGTCATGCCCGCGTACCGATTACCGGGCCTCCCGGAGGATGAGCCTCCTGCCGCTGGAGTACTCCCCTGGGTGGAGAGAACGCCGCAGGACCGAGGGTCATCCCGGAGACGAGGCGACGCCCCGGGGATGTCTCCGGCGGGTCACCGGGGCGCGGTTCTAGGCGGTGGGGCCGTCCCGGAGGGGGCGCTCCGAGGCGTCCTGCCGTGGCATGGGCTGCTCGACCAGCGCGAGGACCCGCGTGGCCATGAAGCGGGCCGTCCGGACCACCGACCCGTTTCGGGTGACTTCGCTCACTTCCACCACGCCCCGGCGCACCGCCGTCTCCACCCGGCGGCCCGCCCTGCTCGCCACCACTTCATACGTACGCGTCGTGTCCCCCGCGTCCACGACTATCTCCACCCGGTCACCCTTCACGATCCAATCCCCCTTCTGCGACGGACCTTTGAGATCTCGCACGGGCCAGGAGGACTTGGGATCCACCATCCTCCGACCACCACTCAAGTTTCCCACCCCGCACTGACAATCGGTCGGTCCACGAGGGCGCGGCCTATGAGCGCGCCGGGGCGCGGGTACGTAAGCTGTGCCACGTCACACGGACGACCGGGCAGCGGGGATGGACATGGCGATGATGCGGCTCCGGCGCGAGGACCCGCGTGTCGTCGGTTCGTTCCGGCTCCACCGGCGGCTGGGCGCCGGCGGGATGGGCGTCGTCTATCTGGGTTCCGACCGGCGCGGGCAGCGGGTCGCGCTGAAGGTGATCCGCCCGGATCTGGCGGAGGATCAGGAGTTCCGGTCGCGGTTCGCCCGCGAGGTGTCCGCCGCGCGCCGGATCCGCGGCGGCTGTACGGCACGGCTGGTGGCCGCCGACCTCGAGGCGGACCGGCCGTGGTTCGCCACGCAGTATGTGCCGGGCCCCTCTCTGCACGACAAGGTCGCCGAGGAGGGCCCGCTGCCGGCCGCTGAGGTGGCCTCCGTCGGGGCCGCCCTGTCCGAGGGCCTGGTGGCCGTGCACGAGGCCGGGGTCGTCCACCGCGATCTCAAGCCGTCGAACATCCTGCTCTCGCCCAAGGGTCCCCGCATCATCGACTTCGGTATCGCCTGGGCGACCGGGGCGAGCACGCTGACGCATGTCGGAACGGCGGTCGGTTCGCCCGGGTTCCTCGCCCCCGAACAGGTGCGGGGCGCCACGGTGACCCCGGCGACGGACGTGTTCTCGCTCGGCGCCACGCTCGCGTACGCCGCGACCGCCGACTCCCCCTTCGGACACGGCAGTTCCGAGGTCATGCTCTACCGGGTGGTGCACGAGGAAGCCCATCTCGACGGAGTGCCCGACGCTCTCGCGCCGCTGCTGCGTGCCTGTCTCGCCAAGGATCCCGACGAGCGTCCCAGCACACTCCAACTGTCGATGCGGCTCAAGGAGATCGCGGCCAGGGAGGCCCAGGGACTCTCGGACAGCCGGCCGCCCGCCCAGCGGGTACGCGAGGCACAGGAGCTGCCGACGGGGCGGCTGACCGAGCGGTACACCGAGCGCTTCGTCGAGCGGGCCCCCCAGAGCCGTACCCCGGGCGGCTCGGGGCCGTCCGCGTCCCGTTCCGGATCCGCGCGGTCCACGGGCTCCTCACCGCGCACGGGAGGCTCCTCACCGCGTTCCGGCGGCGCTTCCTCCCGTACGGGGGGCTCTTCGTCCCGTACCGGCGGCTCGCGTCCGCAGCAGCCGCGCGGCACCGGGCGTACGGGCGACCGCAGACCGACCGGCGGGCGCTCGACCTCGGCGGGGCGGCGGCCCGCCAATCCACGGCTGCTGCGGCAGCGGCTGATCGTCTTCGTCGTCGTGACGCTGATCGTCGCCCTGGGGATCGCGGCGGCCCAGCAGCTCTGAGCAGGGCCCGGGGCCGGGGTCCGTGGCCGGGGTCCGTAGCCCCGAGTCCGAGGCCGGGGCCCTGAGTCCGGGGCCGGGGCCCTGAGTCCGTGGTCCGGGGCCGGGGTCCGCCGGGTCCCGCGCGGCGTTTCAGGTCCGGTCGTCAGTTCCCCGGCCGGCCCGTTGTCACGGCGTAGAACGCGACCGCCGCCGCGGCGCCGACGTTCAGCGAGTCCACCCCGTGCGCCATGGGGATACGGACCCACTCGTCGGCGGTGTCGAGCGCACGCGCGGAGAGACCGTCACCCTCCGCACCGAGCATCAGCGCGACGCGCTCCAGCCGGTGCGGTGCGGCCTCGTCCATCGCGGACGCGCGCTCGTCGGGGGTGAGCGCCAGCAGTCGGAAGCCCGCTTCCCGTACGGTGTCCAGCGCCCGCGGCCAGCCGTCGAGCCGGGCGTACGGCACGGAGAACACCGCCCCCATCGAGACCTTCACCGAGCGGCGGTAGAGCGGATCGGCGCAGTCCGGCGAGAGCAGGACGGCGTCCATGCCGAGGGCCGCGGCGCTGCGGAAGATCGCGCCGATGTTGGTGTGGTCGTTCACGGCTTCCATGACGGCCACCCGGCGGGCCGTACGGAGGATCTCGGCCACCGGGGGCAGCGGCTTGCGCGCCATGGAGGCGAGGGCGCCGCGGTGGACGTGATAGCCGGTCACGCGCTCGGCGAGACCGGGGCTCACCGCGTACACCGGGGCGGTGGCCTCGTCGATCACATCCCGCATGGTGTCGATCCACTTGGCCGACAGCAGCATCGACCTCATCGCGTATCCGGCCTGGCCTGCCCGGCGGATGACCTTCTCGCCCTCGGCGATGAAGAGGCCTTCGGCGGGCTCGCGCCTGCGGCGCAGTTCGACGTCCGTCAGGTCGGTGTAGTCGCGCAGGCGCGGGTCGTCGGGGTCGTCGACGGTGATGAGTTCAGCCACGGGGTGACACAGCCTTGTCCGATCGGGTCCGGGCGGGGGGCGGAAGCGGTCAGCGGCCGTCGCCGAGGGCCACGACGTCGCCGATGACGATGACGGCGGGAGGCCGTACCCGCTCGGCCCGTACGGCCTCCGCGACGGTCGCGAGCGTGGCGTCGACCCGTCGCTGGGCGGCCGTGGTGCCCTCCTGGACGAGGGCGACGGGGGTGTCGGGTGCCTTGCCGTGCGCGACCAGCGCCTCCGCGATGGCGCCGATCTTGTCGACGGCCATCAGCAGGACGAGCGTGCCATGGAGCCGGGCGAGCGCGGCCCAGTCGACCAGTGAGCGGTCGTCGTCGGGGGCGACATGGCCGCTGACGACGGTGAACTCATGGGCGACTCCCCGGTGGGTGACGGGGATTCCGGCGGCGCCCGGCACGCTGATGGAGCTGGAGATCCCGGGCACGACCGTGCAGGGGATCCCGGCCTCGGCGAGCGCGTGGACCTCCTCCATGCCCCGGCCGAAGACGAACGGGTCACCGCCCTTCAGCCGGACCACGGCCCTGCCCGCCTTGGCGTGCTCGATCAGCGCGTCGTTGATGGCCTCCTGGGCCATGGCACGGCCGTACGGGATCTTCGCCGCGTCTATCACCTCGACATGCGGCGGGAGTTCGTTCAGCAGGTCGCGCGGACCGAGGCGGTCGGCGATGACGACGTCCGCCTCCGCGAGGAGCCTGCGCCCGCGCACGGTGATCAGATCGGGGTCGCCGGGGCCGCCGCCGACGAGGGCGACACCGGGGGTACGGGTGCGGTGGTGGGGCGCGGCGAGGGTGCCGTCGCGCAGGCCCTCGACGATGGCGTCCCGCACGGCGGCGGAACGGCGCGGGTCGCGTCCGGTCAGCACGGCGACGGTGACGCCCTCGCTGCGGCCGGTGGCGGGGGTCCAGGCGGTGGCGGCCTCGGCGTCGTCGCTGCGTACGCACCAGACGCGGTCGCGTTCGGCCTCGGCGGAGGCGGTGCGGTTGGCGGCGGGGTCGCTGGAGGCGATGAGGGCGTACCAGGCACCGGCGAGGTCGCCCTCCTCGTAGCGGCGCCGTTCCCAGCGGATCTCGCCCGCCTCCGCCATGGCCTCGACGGACGCCTTCGCGGAGGGCGAGACGAGCACGATGTCGGCACCGGCCGCGATGAGCGCGGGCAGCCGGCGCTGCGCGACCTGTCCGCCGCCGACGACGACGACGCGCCGCCCGGACAGGCGGAGTCCGACGGGGTAGGCGGGGTGATCGGCGTGCGCGGCGTGCTCGGCCATGTCGGTAGGGGCTCCTCGGGCGGGCGTGTGGATGTGCGGGACGGGGACTGTCCGAAGACGGGCGGGGTGCGGGGACGGGACGGTGGCCGACCCCCGGTGTGGCGGTGAAGCGGCTGGTGGGACGGGGTACGGTCCCGGCGACCACCTTACGGGGAGGGGGCGCGCGGGTCACGGTCGGAGCCGGGTCCGTGGTGACGGGAGCCTTTCTCCCGCGCCGTCCCTTCCCGGAAGCGGGGGCCGGCCCCGGACCCCGGTTCCGCGCAGGGGCGGGGCGGGGCCGGTGGCCCGTAGGGCACGTGCCGTACGGCGGGTACGAGCGGTCCGCGTCCGGTCGGCCGTGGGCGGGGCCGGCACCCGCGCCGGGCCGGGGCGCGCGACGCCCGCGACGGCGGCCCTCCACAGCCCTCGGTACATGCCGCATGCCACACGGCGCGTACCGAGGGAGGACGGCGCCGGCGCCGATGGGCCGACCGGCCCGTCGATGCTCCGGGCCGCCCCGGCGGCGCGTGCCCGCCCCCTCGGGCCCGAGGGGGCGGGACAGCCGGGACAGCCGGGACAGCGGTACGCACGGCGTGGCACCGGACCGTACGCCCACCGCCTGGCGCGTGCCCGCGGGCGGTGGGTGGCGCCGCGGGCACCGGAACAGGACGTACGGCGGGCGGGCTACTTCTCCGTGACTCCCGCCGAGTCGAACGTCGCCACCTCGTGCATCGCCCGCGCCGCGCTCTGCACCACCGGGAGGGCAAGGAGCGCGCCCGTGCCCTCGCCCAGGCGGAGGTCCAGGTCGACCAGGGGGCGCAGACCCAGCTTGTTGAGAGCCGCCACATGCCCCGGTTCGGCGCTGCGGTGGCCGGCGATGCAGGCGGCCAGGGCCTCGGGGGCGATGGCCCGCGCCACCAGGGCCGCCGCGCCCGCGCTGACGCCGTCGAGGATCACCGGCGTACGCAGGGACGCCCCGCCGAGCAGGAAGCCGACCAGGGCCGCGTGCTCCAGACCGCCGACCGCCGCGAGAACGCCGACCGGGTCGGCCGGGTCCGGCTGGTGGAGTTCGAGGCCACGGCGGACGACATCGACCTTGCGGGCGTGCATCTCGTCGTTGATGCCCGTACCCCGCCCGGTGACCTCCATCGGGTCCTGGCCGGTGTAGACACAGATCAGCGCGGCCGAGACCGTCGTGTTGGCGATGCCCATCTCCCCTGTGAGCAGTGCCTTGTTGCCCGCCGCCACCAGATCACGGGCCGTCTCGATGCCGACCTCGATCGCGGCGAGCACCTCCTCACGGCTCAGCGCGGGACCCGTCGTGAAGTCCGCCGTACCGGCCCGGACCTTACGGGGCAACAGGCCCGGCGTCGCCACGAGTTCACCCGCGACGCCCACGTCGACCACACACACCTCCGCGCCCACCTGCGTCGCGAACGCGTTGCAGACCGCGCCGCCGCCCAGGAAGTTGGCCACCATCTGGCCGGTGACCTCCTGGGGCCAGGGGGTCACGCCCTGCGCGTGCACACCGTGGTCGCCGGCGAAGATCGCGACCGCCGCGGGCTCCGGGATCGGCGGGGGGCAGAGCCGCGACAGACCGCTGAGCTGAGCCGAGATGATCTCCAGCATGCCGAGCGCGCCCGCGGGTTTCGTCATCCGCTTCTGCCGCTCCCAGGCCTCCCCCAGCGCCTTGGCGTCCAGCGGACGGATGCTCGAGATGGTCTCCTGGAGGAGATCGTGCGGCTCCTCGCCGGGCAGCGCCCTGCGGCCGTACGTCTCCTCGTGGACGACCCACGACAGCGGCCGTCGCTTCGACCAGCCCGCCTGGAGCAGCTCGGGCTCCTCGGGGAACTCGTCGACGTAGCCCACGCACAGATACGCCACGACTTCGAGGTGCTCAGGCAGCCCCAGCGCGCGGACCATCTCGCGCTCGTCGAAGAAGCTGACCCAGCCGACGCCGAGGCCTTCCGCGCGGGCGGCGAGCCACAGGTTCTCGACGGCCAGCGCCGAGGAGTACGGGGCCATCTGCGGCTGGGTGTGGCGGCCGAGGGTGTGCCGGCCGCCGCGTGTCGGATCGGCGGTGACGACAATGTTCACCGGGGTGTCGAGGATGGCCTCGATCTTCAGTTCCTTGAACTGCTTGGCCCGGCCCTTGGGCAGTGACTTGGCGTACGCGTCACGCTGGCGCTGTGCCAGCTCGTGCATGGACCGCCGGGTCTCGGCGGAGCGGATGACGACGAAGTCCCAGGGCTGCGAGTGGCCGACGCTGGGCGCGGTGTGCGCGGCCTCCAGGACGCGGAGCAGCACCTCGTGCGGGACGGGGTCGGAGCGGAAGCCGTTCCTTATGTCGCGGCGTTCGCGCATCACCCGGAGCACGGCCTCGCGCTCGGCGTCGTCGTAGCCGGAGGCGGCGGCGGTGCCCTGCTGCGGGGCGGGCACGGTCTCGGGGGCGGCCTCGGGCGCGACGGGGAACTCGGGCGCGGCTTCCGTCTCGGGCACCGCTCCGGCGCCCGAGACGACCTCGGCCCGGGGCCCGTCCTCGGGCACGGGCAGGCCGTCGGGCGCCTGCGCGTCGTCGGCCTCCGGTGCGGGCGCGGTCTCGGCCTCGGCCTGTGCCTCGGCCCCGGCCTCAGGCACGGTCACGGCCCCGGCCTCGGGCACGGTCAAGGGCACGGACTCCGGCTGAGGCTCGGGGGCCGCCTCGGTCACGGACTCGGCCTCGGACACCGTCACGGCCTCGGGCACCTCCGCGCCCGACGGCTCGGACTCGGACTCCGCTACGGGGGTGGCCTCCACGGGGGCCTCCGCCACAGGTACGGCTTCCGGCACCGGCTCGGCCCGCGGCGGCGGTACGGGCCCGGACTCCGGCTGGGGATCCGGTACGGACTCGGGGACAGCCATGGCCAGAGGCTTCGCGGAGGCCGACGGCTCTTCCGGCGCCTCGGCGGCCTGCTGGACGGGCTCGGCCTGGGCCTGGGGCTGGGGCTCGGTCTGCTGGACCGGCTCCTCGGCCGCGGCCGGCTCCACCACCTGCGACGGCGCGGGCTCGGCCGCGGGCTCGGGCTCGGGCTCGGCCTCGGGCGGCCGAACGGCCTCGACCGGCCCGGTGTCCTGGGCCGACTCCGTCTCCGGCTCCGGCTCCGTCTCCGGCTCCGGCGCCGCCTCCGCCACGGGCTCGGGCGGGAGCTGGGTCTCGGGCTGCGCCGGGGTCTCCGGCACGACCGTTTCTGCGTGCGCCTCCGTCACCACCGGTCCCGCCGACGGCTCGGGGCCCCACGGCGCGCCGGGCTGCGGCGGAATCTCGCTGAGCTGTGGTCCCGCCGGCACGGCCGCCGGTACGGGCGGCTCCTCGCGCGGGACGTCCAGATACTCCGGTCCCGTGGTGGCGGGCCCCTGGGTCTGAGCCTGGGCCTGGGCCTGGGCCCGGATCTGCACGGACTGGGTGTGCGCACCCGCGGGCCCCCGGTCGGCGAGCGAGCGCACCACTCCGCCGGTCGCGTCGGGCACGGGCGGGCCCATGTGCAACGGACGGCGGGGCGGGGTCGGGGCGGCTACGGGGGGAGCGGTCGCCATGGGCGGCGGCATCCGTACACCGCTCAGGTCCACCGAACCGGAATCCCGCCCGCCCGCCTCGTGCGCGCCCTGGTGCAGATTCCGTCCCCGCCCGATGGACCCCTGCTGCGGCTCCTGGGACGGATCCGGCTGTGCTTCCCGCTGCGGCTCCGCTCCCTGGGGCGCGGCCGGCGCCGCCGCGGGCCCGGCCGGGGGTCCGGCGGGGGCTTCCTGGACCGGCACGGCGAACTGGCCCGAGGCATCGGCGGGAGCCTCGGCCACCGCGACCGCGCCCTGCTGTGCCTGAGTCTGCGCCTGCGCCTGCGCCTGCCCGTGCGTCTGCGCCGGGAACTCGGGCTGTCCCCCGTACTCCTGCTGTCCCATGGACGCGGACCCCGTCCGGAACCCCTGCTCGGCGGGGAACTCCTGCCGCGGCTGATACGCGTCCGGTGTCTGCGCGGGCTGCTGAACCTGCTGCGCCTGCGGCACCTGGGCATGCGCCTCCACCGGAGGCTGCGCCGGGATCTGGACCTGGACCTGTGACACCGGCTCCGCCATCGGCGCCGGCTGTTCTATGGGCGGCGCCTGCTGCTGCACCGGCATCTGCTCGGGAGCCGCGTACCCTTCCGGACCGGCGTACCCCTCGGGAGTGAAGCCCTCCGGAGCGAAGCCCTGGGGCGCGGCGAACCCCTCGTGCCCGGTGAAGCCCTCGGGTGCCGGATAGCCCGCGGGCGCGGCGTATCCGTCCGGGGCGGCATAGACGGGGGGCGCCTCCGCCGGGACCACCTGGGGATCGCTCCACCCCCCCTGCGCGCTCGGCATCAGGAGCAGATCCTCGTCCTCGGTGACGCGACCGGAGGGGTCCAGGTAGGTGTACGCGCCGGGAGCGGGGATGCCCGGCTGCTCCACCATGCCTGCGTTCTCCGGCAGTCCCTCGCCCGGAACCTGGCCGGTGTCAGTCATGCGTACCCCTCGCCCATTGGTTCTGCTCCTTCGGCCCTTCACCCGGGGCGCCCGATCCGCGGCGCCTCCGGCGCCCGTCAGGAACAACGAGCGTGAGCGCCGCGCGGCACGAACGGCGCGCGGTCACCCCGAAGTCTCGCGGCTTCGCGCGGCCTTTCGCGGCCGTGGCGGAGGTTCCGCCCCGGCCCCGCTGTGGACTGCGCCACGTCGCGCGTCCCCCCGGTTCGCCGTACCACATGAGGGTCCAAAACGGGCCCCTTTTCCGGACATTGACTAACGAAGTGATGAACGCCCGGCCGCGGTACAACGATCTGCCAGCCTACCGCGCGCGGCGCCGGAACAGGGTCAGGGGGCGCTGTCCGGTCGCTGTCCCGCGACCAGGAAAACGACGGAACGCTCCCGCTCCGTCCACGCGCCCGTGTCGAGGCCGACGGACTGGAGCAGGACGCACTCCACCTCATATCCCCCTTCGGCCAAGGCAGTTCCGACGGCCTCGGCCTCGTCGCGGGTGGCCGCGTGGGTGACGATCCGCTCGGGCCTGCGGTCGGCGCAGGCGGTGACCACATCGATACCGCCGCCGCCGATCCGTACGACATCGGGTTCCGGCAGCCGCTCCAGCACCTGGGGCGCCCGGCCCTGGACGACCTGCATCTGCACGCCCGCGCGGCGGGCGGCGGCGGCCGTGCTGGCGCAGGCCCCCGGCTCGTCGTCGACCGCGATCACCGCCGCCCCGAACCGGGCGGCCTCGGCGGCCAGCGCTCCGCTGCCGGAGCCGATGTCCCAGATCAGATCGCCGGTACGCGCGCCCAGCCGGGCCAGTTGGGCGGCGCGCAGCCAGGTCGACTCGCCCTCGTCGAGCTCGATGCCGTACTCCGCGGTGGGCAGGGCCCAGCCGCGGTCGGCGGGCGGATAGCCGGGGTCGCGTCCGGCGATCCAGCCGCCGGTCGGGGAGACGGCGGTGCCGATCCCGCCAATGACGATCACGACATTGGGGTCGCGCCAGACATGGTCGGCGGCCTTGTCGGAGGTGAGGACGCTGACCTGTTCCCGCTCGGTGCCCAGTTCCTCGCAGATGACGAAGGTGCGGTGGACACCGTCGAGGAGCAGGGCCAGTTCGGCGGGTCCGGCGCCCGGGGAGGTGAGGACGGCGACCTTGGGGTGCGCCCGGCAGACATTGACGGCGCGGCGGAGCGTACGGCGGTGGGCGACGACGATCTGGGCGTCGTCCCAGGCCATCCCGGCCCGTGCGAAGGCGCCGGCCACGGCGGAGACCGCCGGGACGACCTCGACCTCCAGACCGTGTTCGGGCGCGCGGAGTGTCCGTACGACACCGAAGAAGCCCGGGTCGCCGTCGGCGAGGACCACGGCGCTGCCGCGGTGCCCGGCGATCCGCCGGGCCGCCAGGTCGATGGAGCCGAGCCGGATGCGTTCGGCGTCGGGGGGCACCTCGGGGAGGGCGAGATGGTGGGCGGCTCCGGCCACCAGTGTGGCGGCCGAGAGGGCGGACCCGGCAGCGGCGGTGAGCGGCGAGCCGTCCCAGCCGATCACTGTGACGCGGTCGGCCATCGTCGTCAGTCTCCCGAAAGTCGTCGCTTGGGCTCTGCATGGGTCACGTGCGCCGTCGCACGGGCGCGCGTGGTCGTACCTGGAGCGGACGCGGCCTGTACGGCGGTTCGTCGCCGGTGGCCGTGGGCACCACGAGGCACGGTGAGAGTACCTGGCCCGGCGCGGACGCCGACGGGCGGTGGGGGTCCGTCGTCGGGCCGTGACACGGGTGGCGGGGTGCCGCCGTCAGTTCCAGTCGGTGAAGGACGCGTAGCCGCCCGCGTCGGCCATCTGCTCGGCGACCCCTTCGAGGTCCTCGGGCAGCAGGCCCCAGACGATGAGGTCGGTGCGGATATCGGTCCAGCCGCCGTCCTCGGTCTGGGTACGCGCTATCCAGGCATTGCGCAGGACACCCTCGCTGATGCAGCCGATCTTCTGCGCGACCTGCTGCGAGGCGGTGTTGTCGGCGGGGGTGCGCACTTCGATGCGCTCGAACTTCTGGTCCCGGAAGAGCCACTGCGCGACCGCGAGCGCCGATTCCGTCGCGTATCCCTCACCGCGCGCCCAGGGGGCGGTCACATAGGCCATCTCGGTGGAGAGCGCGTGCCAATTGGTTCTGCGCAGCCGCACGATGCCGACGAGCCGCTGCGTGAGGAACTCGGTGACGGCGAAGGCGATTCCGCGCCCCGCGACGCGTTCGGCGGGGGCGATGCTGGCGACCCACTGGTCGGCGTCCTCGCGCGTATACGGATGAGGCACGGGCGTCCACGCCGTGATCAGTTCGTCGTTCATCATTTCGATGTGCGCCGGGATGTCCGCCGCCTCGAAGGGGCGCAGCACCAACCGGTCCGTGCTGATGGAAACGTCCGGAAAGGTGGTAGTCATGCGCAGCTCCATGCCTCAGTCCGTCGTAAATGCACAGCATGCAGCATCGGACGGGGATGCGCATGGCCGGGTCCGGGTGGATGCGCGGGCCCCGCGTACGGAAGACGTACGCGGGGCCGCACCGAAAGACTCGGAGACAAGAACGTTACTGCTCCGGCCACTTGAGCGGCACACGGGCCGCCCGGAAACCGCCGGAGTTACTGGGCGGGGCCGAAGGCGGGGACGACCGAGCCGTCGTAGGTGTCCTCGATAAACTTCTTGACCTCGGGAGTGTTGAGAAGGGTCGCGAGCTTCTGCACGCGGGGGTCGTTCTCCTTGCCCCGCTTGACGGCGAGGAAGTTGGCGTACGGGTTGCCCTCGGACTTCTCCAGGGCGAGCGAGTCCTGCGCGGGCTTGAGGTCGGCCTCGAGGGCGTAGTTGCCGTTGATGATGGCGGCGTCGACATCGTTGAGGGCACGCGGCAGGGTGGCGGCCTCCAGCTCCTTGAACTTGATGCCCTTGGCGTCCTCGATGTCGGAGAGATTGGCGTCGATTCCCGCGTCGGCCTTGAGCGTGATCACACCGTTGTCCGCGAGCAGCTTCAGCGCGCGGCCCTCATTGGTGGTGTCATTCGGAATGGCGATGCTCTGGCCGGACTTGATGCCCTTGAGATCGTCGATCTTCTTGGAGTAGAGACCGAGCGGTTCCAGATGGACATTGACGACGGGCACGATGTCGGTGCCGTTCTTCTTGTTGAAGTCGTCCAGATAGGGCTTGTGCTGGAAGAAGTTGGCGTCGACCTCGCCGCTCTGGGTCGCGGTGTTCGGCAGCACGTAGTCCGTGAACTCCTTGACCTCCAGCTTGAGGCCCGCCTTCGCCGCCAGATTGTCCTTGACGAAGTTCAGGATGTCGGCGTGCGGTATGGGGGACGCGGCGACGAGCAGCGGCTTGGCCGTGTCGGCCGAGGCACCGGAGCCGGCCTTGTCCGAGGAGCCCGGGTCCGAGGACGTGCCGCAGGCGCTGAGGCCCAGGGTGAGGACGACGGTGGCGGCGGCGGCCGCGGTGAGCTTGGCGGTGGTACGCACGAAGAGTGCCTCTTTCCACTGATACGGGTGTCGAGGCCCGGACAAGGAGTACGGGCCGTTGGGCGGTACGGATGTGGGGGTCTGGTGGCTGGGGGGTCTGGGGGCGGCCTGGGCCTGGGCTTCAGGCGGTACGGCCGCGGCGGGACAGCAGCCGTACGACGCCGTCACCGAGGAGCTGCACGACGGTGACGATCACGATCAGCACCACGACCGTGGCGATCATGAAGCCGTTCTCGAAGCGCTGGAATCCGTAGGTGACGGCCTTGGATCCCAGGCCTTCGCCGCCGACCGCGCCGGCCATCGCCGAGTAGCCGATGAGGGCGATGACGGTGGTGGTGACGCCGGAGATCAGCGACGGCAGGGACTGCGGCAGCAGCACCTTGCTGACGATGGTCGGGACGGAGCCGCCCATGGCCTGGACGGCCTCGACCAGGCCGTGGTCGACCTCACGGACGGCGGTCTCCACGAGGCGCGCGAAGAACGGGATGGCACCGACCGCGAGCGGCACGATCATCGCGGTGGGCCCGATGAAGGTGCCGACGACCAGTGTGGTGAACGGGATCAGCGCGATCAGCAGGATGATGAACGGCAGCGAGCGCCCGATGTTCACGATCACCCCGACGGTCTTGTTCACCGGGGCGTTCTGGAGCAGCCCGCCCTTGTCGGTGAGGACCAGCAGAACGCCGAGGGGCAGTCCGCCGACGATGGTGACGAGCGCGGACCACAGCACCATGTAGAGGGTGTCGAGGGTCCCCTGCCACAGCAGCGGCTGCATTTCCGACCAGGTCACTTGACATCTTCCTTCACCAGTGCGGGCGCCTCGCCCTCGGCGGACTCTTCCTCGCCGGACCGTGGGCCGCCGGACGGTGTGCCGGCGGACCGGCCGTCGGTGGACTCCTCGTCCACGACCTCGGCCTGGAGTCCCTGCTCACGCAGGAAACCGATCGGCACGACGTTCTCCTCGTAGCCGCCGGGCAGTTCGATCCGCATCCGGCCGAGCTGCCGGCCGCCGACGGTGTCCATCGCGGCGCCCAGGATCGAGATGTCGAGGTTGTACGTACGGGAGAGCTGCGAGATCACCGGCCGGGTGGCGGCCTCTCCCTGGAAGGTGACGTCGATGACCGTACGGCCGGGGCCCGAGGGCGCGCCGGCCACGGGGAACAGCTCCTGGGCGAGCTGCGAGCCCGGGGTGGCGAGCAGTTCACCGACCGTGCCCGACTCGACGACCTGCCCCTTCCGCATCAGCGCGGCCGAGTCGCAGATCGCCTTGACCACGCCCATCTCGTGCGTGATGAGCAGCACGGTCAGCCCGAGCTGCTGGTTGAGGTCGCGCAGCAACTGGAGGATCGAGCGGGTGGTCTCGGGGTCGAGGGCGCTGGTCGCCTCGTCGGAGAGCAGCACCTTGGGGTCGCCTGCCAGGGCGCGGGCGATACCGACCCGCTGCTTCTGGCCGCCGGAGAGCTGCGAGGGGTACGAGGCGGCCTTGTCGGCGAGCCCCACCAGGTCCAGCAGCTCCAGGGCGCGGCGGGCACGCTCCTGGCGGGTGATGCCGAGGATCTCCAGCGGCAGTTCGACATTGTCCTTGACCGTGCGGGAGGACAGCAGATTGAAGTGCTGGAAGACCATGCCGATGGAACTGCGCGCCCGCCGCAGCTCCTTGCCGGCCCGCCGGCCGCGGCCCGCGAGGGCGGTGAGGTCCTGGCCGTTGACGACCACGCTGCCCGAGGTGGGACGTTCGAGGAGATTGACGCACCGGATGAGCGAGGACTTGCCGGCGCCGCTCTGTCCGACGACACCGAAGACCTCACCTTCCCGGACATGGAGGTCCACGCTGTCGAGCGCGGTGACCTCGCGGCCTCGTGACGAAGCGGACCGGTAGACCTTCGTCAGGCCCGTAGTAGTGATCACAGGGGTATCCGTCACTGTCGAGTGCGCGGCGAAGGGTCCGCCGGCACGGGGCATGGGTCATTCCGACGCATCACGCCGGGACGGTGGGTGACACCGGGGGCGGCGTGGCAGGGGCGGGCCCGCTCACCGCGGTCCGGACCATGGCGCGCATGGCATTCGGACTCGGTGCGGCGGCGTGGCTGTCGGGTCTCGCTTCGGGGCGCGAGGCTCAGGCAGGGGCCCTCAGTTGGCGCACATTCGACACAGACAACGAGCACCGGGCGTCGTGATCGCCTCGGTCGCGGGGGCGCGGTAGCTCATCGTGGTCATGCGAGTAGTAAAGCAGACATCAAGACCGCCCCAGGGGGCTCATCCGTATATCGGACGTTTCTGTCTCACCATCCGTTCGCCGGCGCGTGTGGTCCCTTCTCCTGCCGTGACCTGCGCGGATGACGAAGAGTGCCCGATGGAGGGCAGGGCTTCGGCCGGCGCGGCCGGGTGGTGCGCTGTGTCCAAGGCCACGGTCCGCCGCCGTGCGCGGGCACGGGGGTGCGCGCGGGGTGCCTTTTGGGCCGTAATACGCTCGGGCCATGCTCGTCGCCCTGACGGTCGCGGTCTCCGTGGCCGCGCTCGCCCTCGCCGCCTGGTGCGGTTTCGCCGCCTACCGCGACCAGCCCACCAAGGACTGGCACTTCATCGGCATGGCCGTGGTCTCCGCGCTGGCGCTCGTCCAGCTCGTGATCGGGATCGCGCAGCTCGCGCGCGGGGAGAAGGCCGACCAGGGCTCGGTGATCTTCGTGTCGTATCTGATCGGCGCGCTGCTGGCAGTGCCGGCGGCCGGCTTCCTGTCGCTGGCCGAGCGGACCCGGTGGGGTTCGACGACGGTGGCCGCGGGAGCGGTCGTCCTGGCCGTGCTGGAAGTACGGCTCCATGACATCTGGGGAGGCTGACGATGGGCGAGCCCACCACCGGCGCGACGGCGGGACCGACGCGCGACGCGGAGCGGGCGGGCGACGCGGAGCGGGCGGGCCACACTGAGCGGGCGGGCGACCGGTCCGCGACCCGGCTGGTCCGTGGCCCCGGTCTGCTGCTGGTCTGGCTGTACGGAGTGATGTCCGTCGGCGCGGTCTCCCGGTCGCTCTACCAGATCGCGACCGAGTTCGGGCACGCGCCGCTGGCGTACTCGCTGTCGGCCGTGGCGGCCGTCGTCTACGCGTTCATCACCTACACGCTCGTACGCGGTGGGGAGACGGCGCGGAAGGCGGCGCTGGTGTGCTGCGCCGCCGAACTCGCGGGGGTGCTGGCGGTCGGCACCTGGACGCTGGCCGAGCCCTCGGCCTTCCCGGACACCACGGTCTGGTCGGACTACGGCATGGGCTACCTCTTCATCCCGGTCCTGCTGCCGGTCACCGGCATCCTCTGGCTGCGCAAGACCCGGCGTTGACCGGACACGGGCACCGACAGGGCCCGTGCCCGGTCCCGGCCCGGTGAGGGACGGCGGGGACGGCCGCCCCGGCGGTCGTGCGGACGCCGGTCGCGGCCGAGGCGGACGGGGTCCGTGTCAGGCGCTCGCCGCGTACGCGTCCGCGCCGGCCGGCTTCTCCATGGTGACGAGCCGCAGTCGGGGAGCTATCTGCTCCGTCGAGACGGTCGCGTAGCCCCGGCTGCGGTAGAGCCGCAGATTGCCCTCGCTGCGGTGGCCGGTGAAGAGCTGGAAGCGCTTGGCCGCCGGCTCCGCCGCGAAGTGGGCCTCGATGGCGTCGAGCAGTCTGCCGCCGAGGCCGTGGTGGCGCAGCCGCGGATGGACGATGAGCTTGGCGATCCGGGCGGTGCCGGTGGCATCGACGGATCCTCTGACGGAGGCGACCACTTCGTCACCGAGGCGCGCCACCAGGCAGTACCCGCGGTCGATCTCGGCCTTGAGATCGTCGAGCGTCTGGGTCAGCGGCTCGATGGTGTAGTCGCCGTACAGCTCGGCCTCGCTCTGGTAGCACAGGTACTGCAACTTCAGGATGTGCTCCGCGTCCTGCGCGCTCGCCGCCACGATGGTCACGCTCATGCCCATGTGTGCATGCCTCCCGCTCACCTGATCCGCCGATTGTCTACCGCTCCTTTCCCCACGGTTCAGGAGCCGCAACCTCCGCCGCCAGCATTCTGCGCAGGCATCCCAGACATCTCGAACGTAACGGCCCCAAACTGCCCTGTGACATACCCAACTCGCCTGCGATCTCGCGGTAGGTGGGGTCCTTCGGCGACAGCATCGCGGTCAGCAGCCGGGGGCAGTGCCCGGGGGTACGGCGCACAGCCGCGCGGAGGGTACGGCGGCGGTCGGTGCGCAGCGCGGCCCGCTCGGGGTCGGATTCGGGTCCCGCCGCGGGTTCGGCGGGTTCCGGGGGCTCGGCGGGTTCGTCGCGGTACAGGGGCTCGTGGCGCGTGTGGCGGCGGTACGGGCGGTCCCGGTACAGGTGCTCGTCGGCGGCCGTACGGCGGGCGCGGTGTGCTTCCTCGCGCACGGCCTCCCGTACCCAGTGCGCGAGGTCGCCGGGCGGCTCCTCGCCGTCGAGCCGTTCCAACAGCCTGACCCAGACGCTCTGTTCGAGGTCGACGGCCTCGATCCCGGTGCCGGGCACCTCGGCCGCCGCCTCCGCGCTCACCAGGGGGAGCAGCGCCCGGAAGAGGTCCGGCATCCGCGGCGGCTCCGGCCTCGCGGCCGGCGGCGCGGGATGAGGCGCGGGCGCCGGCGCGGAGCGGGCCGCGGGCGGCGCGGGAGGGTGCGCCACCGCGGCCGGCCGGCAGGCGGGGGTGGCGGTGCGGCGGGGCGAGGTGGCTCGCGTGGACGTCATGCCCGGCGTGACGTCCACGCGGTGACGGGCGGTTGCTCCCCGGCCGGGCGGTCACCCGACCGGGGAACGCGCGCTCAGCGGCTGACGAAGTCCGCCCGCGCCAGCAGACCCGTGTCCGGGTTGTCGGTGAAGATCCCGTCGATCCCCGTCGCGAAGTAGGCCCGGAAGGCGCCGAAGGCGTCGCCGTACGCGTTCGGGTCCGTGCCGCGGCGGAACTCGGCCGGCAGGAAGCTGTTCTCGTTGCGCATCGTGTAGGGGTGGAGGATCAGCCCCTTCGCGTGCGCGTCCCGCACCAGCGTGGTCGGCCGGGTCAGCCGGCCCGAGGCGTCCTTCGGGATGACCAGGTCGAGCGTCGGGCCGAGGCCCTGGGCGAAGGACGCGATCCACTTCAGGCCCTCGGGCTTGACCAGGTCGTCGACCGTGCGCGGGTCGCCCGTCGCCTCGAAGTCCCAGGGGCGGGTGCCCGCGCCGGACAGCAGGACCACCCGCGGCGAGCCGACCAGCTTGGCCAGCCGGCGCATGCTGGTCGGCTCGAAGGACTGGAGGAAGATCGCGGAGTCCTGGCGGTCACGCCCGTAGCGGCGCAGCAGCTTCGCGAGGGGCTCCTCCAGGCCGAGGCCGAGACCGCGGAAGTAGGTGGGGTGCTTGGTCTCGGTGTAGAGCCAGATCCGGCGGCCGAGGCGGCGGCCCTGCTCGTCGGCCCAGCGCAGCACCTCCTCGAAGGTGGGGATCTCCCAGCGGCCGTCGTAGACCGTGCTGTGCTGGCGGGTGCCCGGGATGCGCTCCTTGGCGCGCAGGGTCTTCAGCTCGGCGAGCGTGAAGTCCTCGGTGAACCAGCCCGTGAGGCTGACGCCGTCGACGGACTTGGTGGTCCTGCGGCTCGCGAACTCCGGGTGGTCCGCGACATCCGTGGTGCCGGTGATGTCGTTCTCATGACGGCAGACGAGGTGGCCGTCCTTGGTGGGCACCAGGTCCTGCTCGATCACATGCGCGCCGAGGTCCAGAGCGTGCTGGTACGAGCCCAGGGTGTGCTCGGGGCGGTAGCCGCTGGCGCCGCGGTGGCCGACGATCGTGGGCACGGGCAGCTCCGGGCGGGACGGGTGGTGGCCGCCGCTGCCTCCGCGCTCGGTGGCCTGCGCCGCCGCGGGCAGTGCCATGGCGGCGGCCGAGCCGAGCACCGCCGCTCCCAGTACGGTCCGCCGGCCGGGCGTGTTCCGCGCACCCTGTGTCATGAACGCTCCTTGATGTGGTGTTCTGTGCCTGTCAAGCGAGGCCGAGCGTAGGCGGCGCCGTCTTCCGCGTGGGAGACCTTGGACGAACGTGACGGAAACACACGTCAACACTGCGTATCCAGCCAGTGAACCCGATGTGCGAACCCCGTGAGCCGCGAGTAACGTGCTCACCTGCGGAGATGTTCGCCTCCGTCCACCACCGTCCCTCGCCACCGGAGGAACCGTTGTCCCGCTTCGCGCTCATCAAGGCAGCGCTCGGACCGATCATGCGCCTGATGTTCCGCACCCGTGTGGAGGGCGCCGAGAACATTCCGGGGAGCGGGCCGGTGATCCTCGCCGGCAACCATCTCACCTTCATCGACTCGATGATCCTGCCGCTGGTCTGCGACCGCCAGGTCTTCTTCATCGGCAAGGACGAGTACGTCACGGGCAAGGGGTTCAAGGGCCGGCTGATGGCCTGGTTCTTCACCGGTGTGGGCATGATCCCGGTGGACCGCGACGGTGGGCGCGGCGGTGTGGCGGCGCTGATGACGGGCCGTCGGGTGCTGGAGCAGGGCAATATCTTCGGTATCTATCCGGAGGGCACCCGCTCCCCCGACGGCCGGCTCTACCGGGGCCGTACGGGCATCGCGCGGCTGACGCTGATGACGGGCGCCCCGGTGGTGCCCTTCGCGATGATCGGTACGGACAAGCTCCAGCCGAACGGCACGGGCATGCCGCGCACCGGCAAGGTGACGGTCCGCTTCGGCAAGCCGATGGAGTTCTCCCGGTACGAGGGCATGGACCGCGACCGGTATGTGCTGCGGGCGGTGACGGACTCGGTGATGGCCGAGGTCATGGAGCTGTCCGGGCAGGAGTACGTGGACATGTACGCCACGAAGGCGAAGGCGGCGTAGCCCCCGCCGTCCATTCGGCCGACCGGCCGGACCTGGCCACCTGCCGGGTCGGCCGCACCGGTCGCCGCGCGGACCGGTCGCGGCGCGCCCGGGTCGCCGCGCGTCCCGGTCGCCGCGCGTTCCGCTCCGTATCCGCCGTCAGCGGGAACGGCGCGGGGCGGTGGCGAGGCCGTCGAGACGGCGGGCGACGGGGGCGCGGGGCGGAGGCTCCGGTTCCAGGCCCGCGCGGCCCCCGCGACTCCGGGCGACCTCGTGTGCCCCGCTTCTCCGGCCTCTCCGGCCTCTCCGGCCTCTCCTCAGTGTGTGACGGATTCCTCCAGCCGCTGTCCTCGCAGCAGGAACCAGGCCGCCACCGCGGTCGCCAGCAGGACCGCCGCGCCCACGCCCGCCGCCAGCCGGAACCCGTCGACGAAGGCGTCCTGCGCCGCGGCCACCAGGGCCGGGCCCGAGCGGCCTGGCAGGCCCGCCGCCGCCTCCACCGCCCCGCCCAGCGACTCATGGGCGGCCGAGGCCGTGTCCGCCGGGATTCCGGCGGGCGTGGGGAACGCGCGGTACACCCCGGTGACGACGGACCCCAGCAGCGCGATCCCGAGCGCCGCGCCCAGTTCGTACGCCGTCTCCGAGACCGCGGAGGCCGAACCGGCCTGTTCCTTGGGGACGCTGGAGAGGATCACATCCGCCGTGACGGTGAACGAGAACCCCGCGCCGACCCCGACGACCAGCAGCACCACACCCAGCAGCGGATAGCCGGTGGAGCGGCTGAGGACCGTGACCACCGCCAGCGCCAGCCCGATGGCCGCCAGACCGCCCGCCACCACCGCCCGTACCGAGTAGCGGCGGGCGACCGTCCCCGCGATCAGCCCCGCCGTCACGGCGCCGACCGCCGCGGGCAGTTCCGCGAGACCCGCCTCCAGGGGCCCGCGCCCCTGGACCAGTTGCAGGAACTGCGACAGGAAGAAGACCAGCCCCGACAGACCGAGGATGGTCAGCAGATCGGCCAGCACCGCGCCGGAGAAGCCCCGGTGATGGAAGAGCCGCATGTCCAGCAGGGGCGCGGGCAGGGTGAGCTGACGCCGTACGAACCGGTGCAGTGCCATCGCGCCGGCCGCCCCCGCGACCGCGACGTCCCAGCCAGGACCGTGTGCCGCCGCCTCCTTCACGGCGTATACGAGGCCGACGACGCCGACCAGGGACAGCAGCACACTGGTCATGTCCCACGGGCCCGGCGCGGGGTTCTTCGACTCGGGCAGCAGCCTGGCGCCGACGAGCACCAGCACCGCCATCACGGGCAGGTTGATCAGGAAGACCGAGCCCCACCAGAAGTGCTCCAGCAGAAAGCCGCCGACGACCGGGCCGACCGCGGCGCCCGCCGAGGCCATCGCTCCCCAGATACCGATGGCGAGGCTGCGCTCCCTGGGGTCGTGGAAGATATTGCGGATCAGGGCGAGCGTGGCCGGCATCAGGGTCGCGCCCGCCACCCCGAGCAGCGCCCTGGCCAGGATCATCATCTCCGGGCTCGACGCGTAGGCGTTCAGCACGGAGAGCCCGCCGAACGCGACCGCGCCCGTCAGCAGCAGCTTCTTACGGCCGATACGGTCGCCGAGGCTGCCCATGGAGACCAGCAGTCCGGCGATGACGAAGGAGTAGATGTCGCCGATCCAGAGGAGCTGTGTCCCGGACGGCGCGAGATCCTCGCTGAGGAACGGGGTGGCGAGGCCGAGTACGGTCGCGTCGACCGCCACCAGCAGGACGGCCAGGACGAGCACGGCGAGCGCGAGCCACCGTCCCGGACGGGGTACGGGCTTCGTCTCCGACGCCGTGGCCGTCGCCGTCCGGTGGGTGCTGGTCATGTCCTCACGCTCCGCTGTGCGCCGCCGAGCAGCAACTCGACGATCATGTACTGGAAGTCCTTGGTGGCGACCCGGCCGTCCTGGGTCACCCAGGCGCCCGCGCTGATCAGCCCGTAGAGCGCCTCCGTCAGCCAGACATGGCTGAGATCGATCCGGAACTCGCCCCGCTCCTGGCCGCGCCGGAAGAGCGCGGAGCAGCGGGCGTCGATCCGCGCCCAGCCGTCGGACACCTCGCCCTCGAAGAGCTGGTTCTCGGTGAGCAGGAAGGCGAGCAGTCCGGCCGAGGGCTCGATCCGGCCGACGAGCCTGCGCAGCGCCTCGGCCGCCGTGCCCTCGTCCAGCCGGGCGGCGTCGAGCGCCGTCTCCATCTCCTGGATACCGAGCTGCTCCAGCGCCTTGACCAGGGCGTCACGCCCCGCGAAGTGCCGGTGGAGCGTCGCGCGCCCGATGCCCGAGGCCCTCGCGACCTCGTCCATGGTGGCGGTCGCCTTACGGGTGAGAAGCGCGGCGGCGGTGCGCAGCACCTGATCACGATCGACGGTCATGAGCCAACCATAACCCACATGAGACATGGACGTCTCATTCCATACATGACCGCTCCGACTCACGCCCCTTGAGGGCGGGAAGGAACACGCGTATGAAGTCCTCGCGGAAGCCGCTTCTGCTGATCGACATCGACGGTCCGCTCAACCCGTATGCCGCACTGGCCGCCCCACGGCCTCCTGACGGTTATGCCCGCCATCTGATGCGGCCCTCGCTCTGGGCGCGGACGCGGCCGGGTCCGCTGCCCGTGCTGCTCAGCCCCGGGCACGGCACGGAACTGCTGGCGCTCTCGGAGCTGTACGAGCTGGTCTGGGCGACCACCTGGGAGAACGACGCCAACGAGTGGATCGCACCGTTGCTCGGGCTGCCGGAGCTGCCGTACATCGCCTGGCCCGAAACACACGGATGGGCCCCTCGCGGGACCCTGTGGAAGACGCAGTACGTGCTGGAGTACGCGGCCGGGCGGCCGTTCGCGTGGGTCGACGACGAGATCACGTCGTACGACCGTGCGTGGGTGGACCAGCGGCATCCCGCCGCCCTGCTGCTGTCGATCGATCCCTGGACCGGGCTGGCCCGGCCGGACTTCGAGGCGCTCGCGGAGTGGGCGGCGGCGCTGGAATGACGAGGAGCCGGCCCGGTACCCCGGACCGGCTCCCGCCGTACGTCCCGGCCGGGGCTTGTCGTACGTCCCGGCCGGCTCGTCTCGCCGGCCGGCCGGTTCCCGCTACTTCTTGGCGGCGGCCCAGGCGTGCTGTATCACCAGATCGGCCTTGACCTCGGAGAGCTGGACGGCCACGGCCGACGGGGCCGTACCGCCCCTGCCGTCACGGGACGCCAGCGCGCCCGGCACATTGAGCACCGACCGCACCTCGGGGGTGAGATGCGGGGAGATCTTCGCGAACTGCTCGTCCGTCAGCCCGTCCAGCTCGATGCCCAGCGCCTCGCACTCCTTGACGCACTCCCCCGCGACCTCGTGCGCCACCCGGAACGGCACCCCCTGCCGCACCAGCCACTCGGCGATGTCCGTGGCGAGCGAGAAACCGGCCGGAGCCAGCTCCTCCATCCGTGCCCGGTTGACGGTCAGCGTCGCCATCATCCCGGTGAAGGCCGGCAGCAGGACCTCCAACTGGTCGCAGGAGTCGAAGACCGGCTCCTTGTCCTCCTGGAGATCGCGGTTGTACGCGAGCGGCAGGGCCTTCAGCGTGGCCAGCAGGCCGGTGAGGTTGCCGATGAGCCGGCCGGACTTGCCCCGCGCCAGCTCCGCGATGTCCGGGTTCTTCTTCTGCGGCATGATCGAGGAACCGGTGGAGAAGGCGTCGTGCAGGGTGACGAAGGAGAACTCCTTCGTGTTCCAGAGGATGACCTCCTCCGCGATCCGGGAGAGGTTGACGCCGATCATCGCGGTGATGAAGGCGAACTCGGCGACGAAGTCGCGGGAGGCCGTGCCGTCGATGGAGTTGCCGACGGAGCCGCGCTCGAAGCCGAGGTCCGCGGCGACCGACTCCGGGTCGAGCCCGAGCGACGAACCGGCCAGGGCGCCCGAACCGTACGGAGAGACCGCCGTCCGCTTGTCCCACTGCCGCAGCCGCTCCGCGTCCCGGGAGAGCGACTGCACATGCGCCAGCACATGGTGGGCGAAGAGAACGGGCTGGGCGTGCTGGAGGTGCGTACGGCCCGGCATCGCGACGGCCGGGTGCGCCTCGGCCAGTCCGACCAGCGCGTCCTGGAGATCCGCGATCAGCCCGCCGATGATCCGGGCGTGGTCGCGCAGGTACATCCGGAAGAGCGTGGCGACCTGATCGTTGCGGGAGCGTCCGGCGCGCAGCTTGCCGCCGAGGTCGGGGCCGAGGCGCTCCAGCAGTCCGCGCTCCAGGGCGGTGTGGACGTCCTCGTCGGCGATGGTGCCGGTGAACGAGCCGTCGGCGACATCCGCTTCGAGCCGGTCGAGACCGGCGAGCATACGGGTCAGTTCGTCAGCGGTGAGCAGTCCGGCCTTGTGGAGGACACGGGCGTGGGCACGGGAGCCGGCGATGTCGTACGGCGCGAGCCGCCAGTCGAAGTGGACCGACGCGGAGAGCTTGGCCAGGGCCTCGGCGGGTCCGTCGGCGAAGCGGCCGCCCCAGAGCCGGACGTCACCGTTGTTGCTGCTCACAGCTGCTCCTTGAAGGGATCGGGAAGTACGACCGCCTCCCCGCCGCGGAGGAACGGGGAGGCGGACCGAGCGGGGGGACGGACCGCCGGGGCCGGCGGCCGTGTCGGCCGCCGCACCCGGCGTCCGCGTCGGGCGAGGGTGGGGTGAGGGCGAGAGTGAGGGCGAGTTCCGGCTAGGCCTGGAGATCGCGCCGGGCGGCGATCTTCGACGAGAGACCGAAGATCTCGATGAAGCCCTGCGCCTTGGACTGGTCGAAGGTGTCGCCGGAGTCGTAGGTCGCGAGGTTGAAGTCGTACAGCGACTCCTCCGACCGGCGCCCGCTCACCACGGCCCGGCCGCCGTGCAGGGTCATCCGGACCTCGCCGGTGACATGCTGGTTCGCCTCGTTGATGAAACCGTCCAGGGCCCGCTTGAGCGGGGAGAACCACAGACCGTCGTAGACCAGCTCGCCCCAGCGCTGCTCGACCTGCCGCTTGTAGCGGGCCAGCTCGCGCTCGACCGTGACGTTCTCCAGCTCCTGATGCGCGGTGATCAGCGCGATCGCGCCGGGGGCCTCGTACACCTCGCGGGACTTGATGCCCACGAGCCGGTCCTCGACCATGTCGATCCGGCCGATGCCCTGGGCGCCGGCCCGCTCGTTGAGCTGCTGGATCGCCTGGAGGACGGTGACGGGCCTGCCGTCGACGGCCACCGGCACGCCCTCCTTGAAGGAGATGACGACCTCGTCGGCCTCACGGGCGACGGCCGGGTTCTGCGTGTACTCGTAGATGTCCTCGATCGGCGCGTTCCAGATGTCCTCCAGGAAGCCCGTCTCGACGGCCCGTCCGAAGACGTTCTGGTCGATGGAGTACGGCGACTTCTTGGTGGTCGCGATCGGGAGGTCCTTCTCCTCGCAGAAGGCGATCGCCTTGTCCCGGGTCATCGCGTAGTCGCGGACCGGGGCGATGCACTTCAGATCGGGGCCGAGAGCGGAGATACCGGCCTCGAACCGCACCTGGTCGTTGCCCTTGCCGGTGCAGCCGTGGGCGACGGTGCCGGCGCCGTGCTTCTGGGCGGCGGCGACGAGGTGCTTGACGATCGTCGGCCGGGAGAGGGCGGAGACCAGCGGGTAACGGTCCATGTAGAGGGCGTTGGCCTTGATCGCCGGCAGGCAGTACTCCTCGGCGAACTCGTCCTTGGCGTCCGCGACCTCGGCCTCGACGGCACCGCAGGCGAGCGCGCGCTTGCGGATGACGTCCAGGTCCTCGCCGCCCTGGCCGACGTCCACGGCGACGGCGATGACCTCGGCGCCCGTCTCCTCGGCGATCCATCCGATGGCGACGGAGGTGTCCAGTCCGCCCGAGTAGGCGAGTACGACGCGCTCGGTCACGGGTATCTCCTTACGGTGCATTCACTGATGGGTATAACTATGCGGGACACCGTATGGTTTTGTCAAAGCGCTTCCTCGTGGCCTCATGCTCCGCCTCCCCCATGGCCTCCCCCGTGGCCTCCCTCGCGGCCTCTTCCGTGTGCTCCCCGGTGCGCTCCCCGGCGCACCTCCGCCGCCAGCAGCGGAGCGTGGGAGTACCGCAGATCCTTGGTGGCGGTGAGCAGCGTCAGCGTGTCCCCGTCGGTGAGTTCACGCAGCCGGCCGAGGGCCTCCGCGTGATCCGGTGCGGCCAGCTCCGCGCCGTACCGCTCCGCGAACTCCTCGAACCGCCCGGGGTCGTGCCCGTACCACTTCCGCAGCTCCGCCGAGGGGGCGGCGTCCTTGAGCCACGCGTCCAGCTCCGCCGCCTCCTTCGCCAGACCACGGGGCCAGAGCCGGTCGACCAGGACACGGGTCCCGTCCTCCGGCTCCGGCGCCTCGTACACCCGGCGTACCCGCACCTCGTGCTCCCGCTTCTTCGTCATCGCTCCATGGTCGGTCCGGCGGAGCGGTCCCACGACCCGGAATTCCCCCGTCGGACGGGCGCGGGCGCGGATAATCGGCGCCATGGGAAAGCGCTACGAACGGATCGACGGCCGGATTCGCACCTTCATCGAGGAACAACCCGTCTTCTTCACCGCCACCGCTCCCCTGGCGGACGACGGCCATGTCAATCTCTCGCCCAAGGGGCGGGCCGGCACGCTCGTCGTGATCGACGAGCTGACGCTGGCGTATCTCGACTTCGGCGGCAGCGGCGCCGAGACCATCGCGCATCTCCGGGAGAACGGCCGCATCACGCTGATGTGGTGCGCGTTCACCGGGCCGCCCAAGGTGCTGCGGGTGCACGGGCGGGGCGAGCCGGTCTTCCGTGACGACCCGCGCTGGGCCGCGTACATCCCGTACTTCAAGGACACCGACGGGCCCGGCGCCCGCGCGATCATCGTGATCCACGCGGTGCGCATCGGGGACGCGTGCGGATTCGCGGTGCCCTTCATGGACTACCGGGAGGAACGGACGCAGCACGCCGAGCACTTCGGCCGGAAGTCGGACGAGGAGTTCGCCGCGTACTGCGCGAAGAAGGACCATGTCGGGGTGAGCCTGGACGGGCTGCCCGCGCTGCCACTGCCGCTGCCCGAGCGGGTGGACGGAACGGTGGCCTGAGGACCGGACGGTGGGCTGAGGGCGAACGGTGTGCCGAGGGCGCGGGTACGCCGGTCGGCGGCCGTGTCGGGCGGACGGGTGGGTGACCGGTGTCCCGGACCGGGCGCGTGACCGGTGTCGCGTGCCGGCGCGGGACGGCACGGCTGTACGGAGTAACGCGGCGGCGGCCCGGGAGGCCGTGCCACGGGGGTCGGCATACGGTCCGAACCATGCGTACCGCTCTTGTGCTCGCCGCCGCACTGCTCGCCGCTGTCGCCCCCGCCCCCGCCGCACCGGCTTCCGCCGCCGTCCCGGCCGCCGCCCCAGGGACCGCCCCGGGGACCGCCTCCGTCGCCGGCATGACGCTCCCCGAACGGATGGCGGACACCGGCGGCGGCAGTCAGCTCATCACCGCGCAGGCCCGCCGCACCGGAGCGACCACGGGCCGGGTGACCTGGTGGGACCGGCGCGACGGGCGCTGGGTGAAGGCCGGGTCCGCCCCCGCGCGCTTCGGGGCGGGCGGTCTGGTGAACGGCGCCCGGCGGGCACAGGGAACGTCCACGACCCCGACCGGGCTGTACGACCTGCCGTACGCGTTCGGGATCGCCCCGGCGCCCCGGGGGACGAGGACGGGCTACCGCCGGGTGACACCCACGTCCTGGTGGTGCCAGGACACCGGCTCGCGCTCGTACAACCGCTGGGTGGAGGGCCCTCTGCCCATGGACTGCCGGGCGAGCGAGTCCGAGCGGATGGCCGACTACCGGCGCCAGTACGACCACGGATTGGTCATCGGCTTCAACTACGACCGGCCGGTGCGCGGCCGGGGCGCCGGGATCTTCCTCCACGCCAACGGCAAGGGGTCCACGGCGGGCTGCGTGTCCGTGCCGTCCGGGGCGATGAAACGCATCCTGACCTGGGCGGATCCGCGCCGCGCGCCGCATATCGCGATCGGCACCCCGTCCGGCCCGACCGCCATCACCGCCGTCGCCAAGTGACCCTCGGGCACCGCCTGGGCGCCGTCTGACCACGCTCGCAGGACCGGCCGGAGAACGAACTCGTCGCCTTCCCACGCCACTTCGTTGAACCCGCCGTCGCTCAAATCCGTATCGGCGGTCACGAAGGAAGGTGAGGAGCAGTCCTGTGGCGATTTTGCACAACGGCCGGGCCGCCAGACGGCAGACCATGCGCGCGATACGCCCGCGGAGGTCGGGCGCGCTGCCGCTGCTCGTGATGTGCTGGGCGGGCGCGGCGGCCGTCATGACCCTGTGGTGGCAGAACACCCCGGTCGTCCATCTCGACGCGGCCGAGTGGCTGCTCGGGGCCGGGCGGCTGACCGGGCTGCTCGGCGGGTACGCGATCGCCCTCGTGGTGGTGCTGATGGCACGCGTTCCCGCGCTGGAGCGACGGGTGGGGTCCGACCGGGTCACGCGCTGGCACGCGACGGGCGGGCGGTACGCGGTGGGCCTGGTGGTCGCCCATGTCCCGCTGACCGTCGGGGGGTACGCGCTCCAGGCGAATTCGGCGGTCGTGGCGCAGACCGTCACGGTCGTCACCGAGTTCCCCCGGATGATCGAGGCGACGGTGGGGACGGTACTTCTTCTGGTGATCGGCTTCGTCTCGGCGGGGGCGGTGCGCCGCAGAATGCGGTACGAGACCTGGTACTACCTCCATCTGCTCACCTATCTCGCGGTCTATCTGTCCTTCTGGCACCAGCTCGCCACCGGCGCCGAGTTCGTCGGGAACCCGGCGGCCCGCACCGCCTGGTACGTGCTGTACGGCGCGGCCGGCGCGCTGCTGCTCCGGTACCGCGTGCTCGATCCCATCCTGCTCAACCGGCGTCACCGGATGCGGGTCGAGCGGACGGTGTACGAGGCGCCCGGTGTGGTCTCCGTACTGATCACCGGACGGCGGCTGCACCGGCTGGGCGCCCAGCCCGGACAGTTCTTCCGCTGGCGGTTCCTCACCGACGGACTGCGCTGGAGCTCCAATCCGTACTCGCTGTCGGCCCCGCCGCGGCCGGATCTGCTGCGGATCACCGTGAAGGCGAACGGCGAGCACAGCGAGGCCCTGGCCCGGCTGGAGCCGGGCACCCGGGTCTGGGCGGAGGGGCCGTACGGGGCGATGACGGCGGAGCGGCGCAGCAGGGAGAAGGTGCTGATGATCGCGGGCGGCGCCGGGATCACGCCGATGCGGGCCCTGTTCGAGACGCTGCCCGGCGGGCCGGGCGATCTGACCCTGCTCTACCGGGCGAGCAAGACCGAGGATCTGGCGCTCTGGGCCGAGTTGCGGGCGATCGCGTCGGCGCGGGGCGCGCGGCTGCTGTACGCCGTCAACGGTCCGGACGGTGTACGCCCCGAGATCACCCCACGGCGGCTGCGGGAGCTGCTCCCGGACATCGACGACCACGATGTCTTCGTCTGCGGACCCGCCGGACTGGCCCGTCAGTCGTACGAGGCACTGCGCGAGGCGGGCGTGCCCACCCGTCGTATCCATCACGAGTCCTTCGAAATGTGAGGCAGCCGGTGAAGAGGAAGCATCCGTTCCGGCGGATCATGATCGGCGTCGCAGCGACCGCGTCGGGCGTCGTCCTGCTGCTCGCGCTGAAGCAGCCCGGCGGTTCGTCGGTGGCGAGCGCGACGGGTGCGGCGGACGCGGCGGGTGCGGCCAGGCCCGGTGGCGGGGTCGCCGCCTCGGCGGGAGCCGCCGGGACGGGGGCGGGGGCCGCGGCCCCGGGGAAGAACGCGGGTGCGGCCCCGGGCACGGGCGGCACGGCCGGCACGGATCCTGGCACAGGCGCGGGCACCGGCACGGGTACCGGCGCGGGCACAGGCGGAGGCGGGGGCACAGGCGGGGGCGGGGGCGCAGGCGGGGGCGGGGGCGCCCGGAGCGTGCTCGGGAACGCCGTGGACACCCAGTACGGCCCGGTCCAGGTACGGATCACCCTGAGCGGCGGCAGAATCACCGCCGCCGAGGCGGTCCAGTCCCCGGACGGCGGCATTTCCGCCAACGCCGTCCCCCGCCTCAACCAGGCCGCCGTCACCGCCCAGAGCGCCCGGATCGACGCCGTGTCCGGCGCCAGTTACACCAGCGAGGGGTACCAGGACTCGCTCCAGAGCGCCCTCGACAAGGCGGGGGTCTGATGCGCCACGGGGGCGGACGGCTCCGCCATGTGGAGGAGTCGATGGGCACGGTCTTCTCGTTCGACATCCGCGGGATAGGGGACGAGGAACGCGTCCGTGCCGGGCTGCGGGCCGCAGTGGCCTCGCTGCACAGCGCCGACGAGATCTTCTCGACGTTCCGCGCCGACAGCCAGATCAGCCGGCTGGCCCGTGGCGAGCTGGCGCTGTCCCAGTGCGCGGACGAGGTGCGCGAGGTGCTGGAGCTGTGCGCGATGGCGGAGCGGGAGAGCGAGGGGTGGTTCACGCCCCGGTACGCGGGCGGTCTCGATCCCACGGGCCTGGTGAAGGGCTGGGCGGTGGAACGCGCGGCCCGGACGCTCGTCTCGGCCGGGGCCTCCGCCGTCTGTCTCAACGGCGGCGGCGACATCCAACTGGTGGGCGGGCCTTGGCGGGTGGGGGTCACCGACCCGCTGCGCCCCGGTGGACTGGCCACGGTGATCGCCAGCGAGGGCACCCTGGGGGTGGCGACCTCGGGACCGGCCGAGCGCGGCTGCCATGTGCTCGACCCCCGTACGGGCCGGCCGCCGGTCCATGGCCCCGCGTCGGTCACCGTGGTCTGCCCCGGGGGACTGACCGTGGCCGACAGCCGGGCGACGGCCGCGTACGCCATGGGACGGCAGGCCCAGGAGTGGCTGGAGGGGCTGGCGAACACCGAGGGCTTCGGTGTGCTGGCCGACGGCCGCCGGTGGACGACCAGCGGTTTCGGCCGTTACACCGACTCCGTCGCCGAGGTGAGCGTCTGACCCGGTGCGGAGCGGAGCGGCGCGGACTCCGCCGGGTCCCGGGGCCGGACGCGCCGACGCCCCGGGACGGGGAGACGGGGGCCGGGACCCCGGGCCGGGGAGACGGGGGCGGGGCCCCGGCGCTGAACCGCCCGGCCCTCAGCGGTCGTTCTGGGCCAGCTTCAGCAGATGGTCCGCCAGCGCCTGGCCGCCCGCCGGATCACGGCTGATCAGCATCAGGGTGTCGTCACCCGCGATGGTGCCGAGGATGTCGCTCAACTCGGCCTGGTCGATGGCCGAGGCGAGGAACTGGGCCGCGCCCGGGGGTGTGCGCAGGACGACGAGATTGGCCGAGGCCTCGGCGGAGATGAGGAGTTCACCGGCGAGCCGGCGCATCCGCTCCTCCTTCGCCGACTCGCCGAGCGGGGCGTGCGGGGTGCGGAAGCCGCCCTCGCTGGGGACCGCGTAGATCAGTTCACCCCCGGTGTTGCGGATCTTCACGGCGCCCAGTTCGTCCAGGTCGCGGGAGAGCGTCGCCTGGGTGACGCTCAGCCCGTCGTCCCCGAGCAGTTTCGCCAACTGGCTCTGGGAGCGCACCGGCTGCCGGTTGAGGATGTCGACGATCCGGCGGTGGCGGGCGGTTCTGGTCTGCGGCACGGACTGCCCGCCGTGCTCGGTGCCCTGGGCCTCGGTCATCGTCGTCTCATTCCCCGGATCGTCCGTCCCCGTACGCGCTGTCGAGGATGCCGGGCAGCGCCCGCAGGAACGCGTCCACCTCGGCGTCGCCGATGATCAGCGGCGGCATCAGCCGTACGACGTCGGGGGCGGGCACGTTCACCAGGAATCCGGCACCCTGAGCCGCCTGTTGCGCCTGGGGCGCGCGGGGCTCGGTGAGCACGATACCCAGGAGCAGACCGGAGCCACGGACATGGGAGACCAGCGGATGGCCGAACGCCTCGATTCCGTCGCGCAGTTTCTCGCCCAGCCGCTTCACCTGGTCGAGGAGGCCGTCGGCCGCGAGTGTGTCGAGTACGGCGAGTCCCGCGGCGCAGGCAACCGGGTTGCCGCCGAACGTCGTGCCGTGATGGCCCGGCTTGAGCAGATCGGCCGCGACTCCGAAGGCGACCGTCGCGCCGAGCGGCAGACCGCCGCCCAGTCCCTTGGCGAGGGTGACGACATCGGGCTCGACCCCCTGGTGGGCCTGGTACTCGAACCAGTGGCCCGTGCGGCCCACACCGGTCTGCACCTCGTCCAGGACGAGCAGGGTGCCGGTGGCGCGGGTGATCTCCCGGGCCGCCTCCAGATAGCCCTTGGGCGGGACGACCACGCCGTTCTCGCCCTGGATCGGCTCGATGATCACGAAGGCCGTCTCCTCGGTGACCGCCGCGCGCAGCGCCTCGACGTCTCCGTACGGGACATGGGTGACCTCGTCGGGCAGCGGCAGGAAGGGCTCCCGCTTCGGCTGCTGGCCGGTGAGGGCCAGCGCGCCCAGGGTGCGGCCGTGGAAGCCGCCGTCGGTGGCGACCATGTGCCGGCGGCCCGTCAGCCGGCCGATCTTGAAGACGGCTTCGTTCGCCTCGGCGCCGGAGTTGCAGAAGTACACCCGTCCCGGCCGGCCGAAGAGCTGGACCAGCCGTTCGGCGAGGGCGACGGGCTGCTCGGCGACGAAGAGGTTGGAGACATGGCCGAGGGAGGCGATCTGACGGGAGACGGCCCCGACGATCGCGGGGTGCGCGTGGCCCAGCGCGTTGACGGCGATACCGCCGACGAAGTCGGTGTACTCCGTGCCGTCCGCGTCCCAGACCCTGGCTCCCTCACCGCGTACGAGAGACAGCTTCGGCGTGCCGTAGTTGTCCGTCATGACGTTCTGCCAGCGCTGTGAAAGCTCCTGGTTGCCGGTCACTTCGCTCCCTCTTCGCTTGCGTTGCGTGCGTGGACCCCGTCGGGTCCGTCGGGCACGACCATCGTGCCGATGCCCGAGTCGGTGAAGATCTCCAGCAGGATCGAGTGCGGTACCCGGCCGTCGAGCACCCGCGCGGTCCTGACACCGTTGCGTACGGCGTACAGACAGCCCTCCATCTTCGGCACCATGCCGCTGGACAGCTCGGGCAGCAGCTTCTCCAGCTCGGTGGCGGTGAGCCGGCTGATCACGTCGTCGCTGTGAGGCCAGTCCTCGTACAGCCCCTCGACATCGGTGAGGACCATCAGCGTCTCGGCGCCCAGCGCGGCGGCGAGCGCGGCGGCCGCGGTGTCCGCGTTGACGTTGTAGACATGGCCGTCGTCGGCGCTGCGCGCGATGGAGGAGATGACCGGGATCCTGCCGTCGCCGAGCAGCGCCTCGATGGCGCCGGTCTCGATGGCGGTGATCTCGCCGACCCGGCCGATGTCGACCAGTTCCCCGTCGATCCGCGGCCGGTGCCGGGTCGCGGAGATGGTGTGCGCGTCCTCGCCGGTCATTCCGACGGCGAGCGGGCCGTGCTGGTTCAGCAGTCCGACCAGCTCCCGCTGGACCTGCCCGGCCAGCACCATCCGTACGACGTCCATCGCCTCCGGGGTGGTGACCCGCAGCCCGGCCTTGAACTCGCTGACCAGCCCGTGCCGGTCGAGCTGGGCGTTGATCTGGGGGCCGCCGCCGTGCACGACGACGGGCTTGAGGCCGGCCTGCCGCAGAAAGACGACATCCTGGGCGAAGGCGGCCTTGAGGTCCTCGTCGATCATGGCGTTGCCGCCGAACTTGATGACGACGGTCCTGCCGTTGTGGCGGGTCAGCCAGGGCAGCGCCTCGATGAGGATCTGCGCCTTGGGCAGCGCGGTGTGCTTACGGGCGGTCATGAGCTGTACGCGCTGTTCTCGTGGACGTACTCGGCCGTGAGGTCGTTGGCCCAGATGACCGCGGACTCCGTGCCCGCGGCCAGATCGGCGGTGATCCGCACCTCGCGGTAGCGCATGTCGACCAGCTCGCGGTCCTCGCCGACGGCACCGTTGCGGCAGACCCATACACCGTTGATGGCGACATTGAGCAGGTCGGGCTCGAAGGCGGCGCTCGTGGTGCCGATGGCGGAGAGCACCCGGCCCCAGTTGGGATCCTCGCCGTGCACGGCGCACTTGAGGAGGTTGTTACGGGCGATGGAGCGGCCCACCTCGACGGCGTCGTCCTCGGTGGCGGCGTTGATCACCTCGATACGGATGTCCTTGGAGGCGCCCTCGGCGTCCCCGATGAGCTGACGGGCCAGATCGGCGCAGACCGTACGGACCGCCTCGGCGAACTCGTCGTACGCGGGGGCCGCACCGGACGCGCCGGAGGCGAGCAGCAGCACGGTGTCGTTGGTGGACATGCAGCCGTCGGAGTCGACGCGGTCGAAGGTGGTACGGGTGGCCGCGCGCAGGGCGGTGTCCAGCACGGACGCCTCGACATCGGCGTCGGTGGTCAGGACGACGAGCATGGTGGCCAGGCCGGGGGCGAGCATGCCCGCGCCCTTGGCCATGCCGCCCACAGTCCAGCCGTCACCGGCGGCGACGGCGGTCTTGTGGACGGTGTCGGTGGTCTTGATGGCGATGGCGGCCTTCTCGCCGCCGTGCTCGGACAGTTCGGCGGCGGCCTTCTCGATGCCCGGCAGCAGCTTGTCCATGGGGAGCGGCAGACCGATGAGCCCGGTGGAGGCGACGGCGATCTCGCCGGCGCTGTGCTCGGCTCCGCCCGGCCCGCCGGGTCCGTTGAGCACCTCGGCGGCCTTCTCGGCGGTGGCGTGGGTGTCCTGGAAGCCCTTCGGGCCCGTACAGGCGTTGGCGCCGCCGGAGTTGAGGACGACGGCGCCGACCTCGCCGCCCTTGAGCACCTGCTCGGACCAGAGGACGGGGGCGGCCTTGACACGGTTGGAGGTGAAGACGCCCGCGGCGGCGCGGCGCGGACCCCTGTTGACCACGAGGGCCAGGTCCGGGTTGCCGTTCTCCTTGATCCCGGCGGCGATGCCCGCTGCCGTGAATCCCTGCGCTGCGGTGACGCTCAAGGTGCCACTCCGATCGTGGAAAGTCCGGTGTCCTCGGGGATTCCGAGGGCGATGTTCATGCTCTGCACCGCGCCGCCGGCGGTCCCCTTGGTGAGGTTGTCGATGGCGCTGATCGCGATGATGCGGCCCGCGGACTCGTCGTGGGCGACCTGGATCTGTACGGCGTTGGAACCGTGGACGGACGCCGTGGCGGGCCACCGCCCCTCGGGGAGCAGATGGACGAAGGGCTCGTCGGCGAAGGCCTTCTCGTAGGCGTCCCGTACGTCCTGGGGTGTGGTGCCCGGCTTCGCCTTGACGGAGCAGGTGGCGAGGATGCCGCGGGACATCGGGGCGAGGGTGGGCGTGAAGGAGACGGTGACCCGCTCCCCCGCGGCCTCGCTGAGGTTCTGGATCATCTCGGGGGTGTGCCGGTGGCCGCCGCCGACGCCGTACGGGCTCATGGAGCCCATCACCTCGGAGCCGAGCAGATGGGGTTTGGCCGTCCTGCCCGCGCCGGAGGTGCCGGAGGCCGCGGTGATCACGGCCTCGGGCTCGGCCAGGCCGGCGGTGTACGCCGGGAAGAGCGCGAGCGAGACGGCGGTGGGATAGCAGCCGGGCACCGCGACGCGCTTGGACCCCTCCAGCGCGGCACGGGCGCCCGGCAGTTCGGGAAGCCCGTAGGGCCAGGTCCCGGCGTGGCCGGAGCCGTAGAACCGCTCCCAGTCGGCGGCGTCCTTCAGCCGGAAGTCGGCGCCCATGTCGATGACGAGCACCTCGTCCCCGAGCTGCTCGGCGACGGCGGCGGACTGTCCGTGGGGCAGTGCGAGGAACACGACCTCGTGCCCGGCGAGCACCTCGGCGGTGGTCGCCTCCAGCACCCGCTCGCCGAGCGGCAGCAGATGCGGCTGAAGCCCCCCGAGCCGCTGCCCGGCGTTGGAGTTCCCGGTGAGGGCCCCGATCTCGACCCCGGGGTGGCCGAGCAGCAGCCGCAGCAGTTCCCCGCCCGCGTATCCGCTCGCTCCAGCCACTGCCACGCGTACAGTCATCGAAAGTCCTCCTCCGGCGATGGCATGACTATACGTTCGCCCGCAGCATTATGCAATGGTGTGCTACGCCGCCGCCTGGGCCTGTTGTGACCGAGAATTTTAGTTGGCACACGGAGCGCGCTAGTTGGCAAATCTTGGATCCGTAACGCTGTGTTGCGGTCAGTACCGAAGAAGCGCCCCCATCGTCGGCCGAGCGGTGCTGCTCTAAGTGAGTGGGCGAGGCAGCGTTTGCGAAGATCCCGTCGGATTCAAGTCATCTGGACCAGCTTGTCACTGCGTACGACGGGGACGCCGGGCTGCAGGATCGGTTGCGGCTCGGCGATGACTGGGTACGTCGGTGGAGCTCGACATGGCAGGTGGGCGACGGCAAGATCTGCTGGCCGATCCGCGATATGGCTCACGTACCTGTGCTGTCGTCCCGGCCGATGCGGGGGTTCACGTGGCGGGCGAAGCAGCGGCACCGCCCCGGCCTGGAGGCAATGGCGTCAGCGGGCGGGAAGCATGGCTTCGAGTCGCTGAAGGAAGTGAGCCTGCTGGTCGCGCTGGACTTCTTGAGGGCATCGGAAGTGCTGTCGCAGCCGTTCCGGCTGGACTTCGAGCATGCGGGCGGGCATGCCTGGCACATCCCGGACTTCCTGGCCGTGATCGGCGGTGGGATGTGGTTGCTGGACGTCCGCCCGATGGAACTGATCAAGGAAGAGGACGCGCTGAAGTTCGCGGCGGCCAGGGAAGTGGCGGCTGCCTGCGGCTGGCGGTACTCGGTGGTCGCGGGCTGGCGACCGCATGTCTGGAGCGTCCTTGACCACCTGTCCTCGCGCCGGCGGCCGGCGAGGGACCTTCTCGGCATGCGCGAGCAGCTGCTCACCGCTATCAGCGGGCAGCAGGGGCAGGCGATGACGTTCTCCGACCTGGCGGAGGCGACCAGCGTGCCTTCCGTTGGCCGGGCGAACATCGTCCGGCTGCTCTGGCACCGCGAGCTCGGCGTTGACCTGGGCAGTCCCGCCACAGCTCACTGATCTGGGCGGTGTGATGGCTGCGAGGGGATTCTTGCAGATCGCGCCGGGTAGGCGGGTCGCGCTCAATGGCGTCGAGTGGACGGTTGGCGACGTCCACGGTCAACTCGGCCGGCTCGTCCTCGTGGATGACGACGGCCGCGCGGAGACCCGCTCGTTCCGTTGGCTCATCAACCATGCTGACCTGCGGCTTCTTCCGGCAGTCGAGTCAGGGCGCCCGCCGCCGGTCGCCCGGCAGCCGAGGACACTGGCCGACTTGACCAAGGACCAGTTAGAGCGGGCCCGGTTGCGGGCGGCGCACGTGCTGGAGGCCGAGACGGGGTTCCGGGAGGGCCACCCGGCTCGGGCCCTGCTGGGTGAGCCCCGGCTGGCCTACGACCCGGACCGCACGACGTTGACTCAGCGTCGGTACGCGAAGGCTGCGGAGATAGAGGCGATGCCCCGTCCGGAGGCGGTCCGGTGCGGTCTGCAGCACCTCAGCTACCGGACGCTGGTACGTCTGTCGGGACTGGCGGGCGACAGTCTCCTGCTGGCCTGCGCGGACGGGCGCTGGACGCGGCGACGCAGCGGGCACCGCACCATCACGAAGGAGGTCCGGGAGGCGATCTTCGCGGTAAAGGCCGAGTGCGGCCCACGCGCCCGCCTGAGCCAGGGTGCCAAGCACCGGTTGATGCACCAGTACATGCGTGAGCGGTTCCCGACGTTTCCCGCTGAGAAGATCCCTTCACGCTGGACGCTCGCGGCCGTCTGGAAGGAGTGGTTCGGGCCCGGCGGAGCTCGGCCGCGTTACGGGCGGACGGCGGAGGCGGCCGCGGAGGCCGGGGTCTCCGGCCGGGTGGTGGTCCACAGGCCGGGCCAGGTTCTGGTGCTGGACTCGACCCCGATGCCGGTGAAGCTGCGCGAGACCGTGTTCGGCGACGCGATCACCGCGACGCTGACCCTCGCACTCGATCTCTACACGCACGGGCTGCCGGCCTTCCGGCTCACGCTCCAGTCCGACACCTCGGTCGACATCGCGATGCTGCTGCGGGACGTGATGCTGCCGCTTCCGATGCGGGACGGCTGGGGCAAGGACATGGAATGGCCCTACGCAGGGGTGCCGGCCGAGGTAAATCGCCGAGTTCACCGGGCACCGGGTCGCTGCTCTGCCGTTCTTTGCCCCGGAGACGGTCACCACCGACCACGGGGGCCCCTACAAGAATCACGACCTGGTGGAAGCCGAAACGGAGATCGGCTGCCGGATCCTGCCTGCTCGCGTCCTGCGGCAGACCGACAAGTTCGCGGTCGAGCGCCAGTTCCTCACCATCCAGACCATGCTCTTCGAGCACCTGCTGGGATTCACCGGCGGTGACGTCGCGGACCGCGGGGCCGACCCGGAACGCGATGCGAGCCTCACGCTCGCGCAAGCCGAGCACATCATCGCGACCTGGATCGTCCAGATCTGGCAGAACCGTAAACTAGGCGAATACGCCCCGAGTTGGGCGCCGGGTGAAGACCACAGCCCCAACACCCTGTTCGCTGCCGCGATGGAACAGGGCGGCTTCGACCTGGACTTCCCCGAACCGAGCTTCTACTACAAGGTCCTGCGCAAACACCACGTGAAGATCCATCCTGGTCGCGGGGTGAAGATCCTCGGGCTCTGGTATCACCACCCGGTCTTCGACGAGCCGCGCTTCCAGCAACCCTCCGCCCGGGGCGGCGAACACGCGGGCAAGTGGGTTGTCCGCAGTGACCGGAGGGACCGCCGGCAGGTGTTCTTCCAGGACCCTGCCGACCACGAGACCTGGCATATTCTGCGCTGGAGAGGACTGCCGCCCGAAGGTGAGATCCCTGCTTTCTCGGACAAGACTGCCGACGCCCTGCTGACACGCGTGAGGGCGAACAAGATCAGGATCCATTCCGAGAGCGAGCTCCTGTAACATCTGCTCGGGATCCTCGGCTCGGTCACCCCAGTCGACCAATGGCCCAGCCAGGCCAAGAGGAAGGCCGGAAAGAAGCAGCGCGTCGCCCAAGCCCGCGAGATCACCCGCGCACAGGCTGCGGCCGCTGACCGCCCCGCCGCACCCGCCATCGCGGATGAGCTAGCTCCGGCTGAGATGCCCGCGGCCTGGGCCGAGCACGCCCGCACGATCGACCACGCGGTCGACGCCGACCGCCGTCGACGACGCGAAGAAGCCCTCGCCGACGTCAAGCCCGTGGCCCCGGCAACGCTGCACGAGGCCCTGAACCGGCGTCCCATGTTTCGGCTTCCGCCCCCCGACGGCTCGGAAGCCGATACACCTGTCCAGGAGGACCACACGTGACCCGAGCCCTCTCTCACGATGATCCGCTGGACGGTCTGCCTTCACGAGCCAGGATCGCCGAGCTGATCCTGGGCAGCCGCCCGCCCCTCGACACCTACGTTGGCTGGCAGCACTACCGCACCCACTACGACCTACTCGTCCCCGCTCCGACGATCTCCCCGCAAAAGTGGTCGATGCTCCCTGAGAGCCGCCGGTACGACTACGACCTCTACCGGGAGCTGACGAACGCGAACCTCCCGCTGCAGGACACCCCCATGCATGACAAGGTCGGCAAGCTGATCCGGCGCCGGTTGAGCGGCAACACGAGGAAGAAGAACGACCCGACCCGCGCCGGCATCATGATCAGCGGCTGGGGCAACTACGGCAAGACCGCGTCTGTCTGCTCAGCCGGGGCCGTCTTCGAAAAGCAGTGGCTGGAACTCCACAGCCACCTCAACCCCCAGGCTCTGCCGGGCACCCGTGATCTCCACGCACCGATCGTCTATGTCTCGACCCCGGTGACAGCAACCCCGAAAAGCCTTTGCACGTCGATCTTAGGCTTCTTCCGGGCCCCGACCCGCAAGTCGGCCACGCTGCCGGAACTGGTACGGCAGGTCGCCGACTCCCTTTAGACGTCGTTTCTTATGGCGTGGTCAGTCGTTGAACGATGCATGGCGGATCTGGTTGAGCGGTTGGTGCCGGATGAGTTGTGGGTGTTGTTCCGG
>NZ_JBIASO010000020.1:0-162830 GCF_042890865.1 Streptomyces sp. NPDC002018 | reverse complement strand
CGCTCCCACTCAGCATCGCTCAGATCACCCCGCCCCATGCCCACACCAACGACCCGCACACGAAGCAGTCACATGATCGACCGGACAAGTCCTAGTAGGTCCATGTCGTTGGCGAGCCATCCGTGACGCAGCACCCGCACGACCGGCCTTGGAACAAATGAGACAGACATCGTCCGTCACGGCGCCATCGGCGAAAACGTGCCCACCGCCCGTGCACCAGGCGCCGCTCGAAGCGGCCTCCTGCGCGAGTATGTGTACAGACGGGCCTCGGTCTGGGCGGGCGGCCTGCTTGGAGCCTGCGGCGAGCGTCGCCTCGACGTGGCCGATCACTCATCCGTGTCCACGGACGCACTGCTTTTCTTTGTTCTTCGAAGCTCGGCCTGGGAAGTGGGACATACGGGTGGGCCGTCGTCCTCGCTGGGCGCGGCCCACCTGCTGCGCATCAGTTACTCCGTGAAGAGCAGCGTTGGCTCGGCGAGGATGTCGCGGTTCAGTTCGCTCTTGTAGATGAGGTCGATGCTGCCGTAGCGGGCCTGTTGTAGTCGAAGCCGAAGGCGGCGACCGCCTTGCGGACCGCTTCTTCCGAGGGGCCCTCGATCTCGATGAAGGTGGGGAGATCGGGCCAGGTGTCGAGGTCGTAGGTGATGTCGCCGAGCTGCCACTCTTCCCGGTAGTTCTGCTGGTACCGGACCTGGCGCAGTCCGAGGGCGGTGAGGAGCTCGGCTGTCTTGTCGAGGTCGTTGACCTCGATCTCGATCTCGGTGGTGCCGTTGATGGTGGTGGCGTCGCTGACCTGTTTCAGGGTGAGGGTCTTCTTGCCTCCCTCGTCGTAAGCCTGCTTCGAGACTGGGGCAGCGACAACATCCTGATCGCGGCTTCGGCAGGCACGCCTACCAGCCTCCACATCGAGGACATCGGTGCCGCCGACACGGTCACCGGCGCACAGTCCATCACCTGACCCGCCCGCACCCCCGAGCCCCGCGCCGACCCGGCCGGGGCTCTCGTCATGCCCCGGAGAGGGGAAACCCATGGCCACACCCCTGACCGCCGACCGGCTACTCAAGGCCCTCAGAGACGAGGGCCTGAAGGTCGTCGAGGTCGGCAACTGGAAGACACACAACCGCAACCACAAGGGCGCCTGGGGTCCCGTGCACGGCGTGATGATCCACCACACCGTCACGAAGGGCACCGACAGCAGCGTCCGCCTGTGCAGGGACGGGCACTCCGCCCTGCCCGGCCCGCTGTGCCACGGCGTCATCGACAAGGACGGCGCGGTCCACCTCGTCGGCTACGGCCGGGCCAACCACGCCGGGCTCGGTGACGACGAGGTCCTGCGCGCCGTGATCGGCGAATCGGCGCTGCCGCCGGACCGCGAGGCCAACACCGACGGCAACCGGCACTTCTACGGCTTCGAGTGCGGCAACATGGGCGACGGCAAGGACCCGTGGCCAGCCGCCCAGTTGGAGGCGATCGAGAAGGCCGCCGCAGCGATCTGCCGCGCGCACGGCTGGGATGCGGCCTCGGTGATCGGGCATCTGGAGTGGCAGCCCGGGAAGGTGGATCCGCGCGGGTTCTCCATGGCGTCCATGCGGGGCCGCGTCGACGTCCGCCTCGACGGCCCGGCGGCGGGGAAGCCGAAGCCGCCTGCGCAGCCGAAGCCCCCGGCCAAGCCGAAGCCGCCCGCGCGGCCGGCGTTCCCGGGGCGCGGCTACTTCGGGCCGGGCCAGAACAACAGCTACGTCACCAAGCTCGGCGAGCAGCTCGTCAAGCGCGGGTACGGCCGGTTCTACAAGGTCGGCCCCGGGCCGCGCTGGGGCGACGCGCACCGCCAGGCGACCGCCGCGTTCCAGCGGTCCCACGCCCAGCTCAAGGGCGACGCGGACGGGCTGCCCGGACCGCTGACCTGGCACCTCCTCTTCGCCTGACCATGACCTGCGTTACGCAGGCCATGCCCTCCGACCTGCACCAATGAAGGGATTCACCATGTCCGACTTCGAGCTGCCCAACACCGACACCGTCATCAAGACCGTCAAGACCTACGGCCGCGACCTCACCGAGCGGATCCTGTCCACCACCCTCCAGGCCGGTATCGCCGGAATCGTCGTCACCCAGCCCCTGAACGGCAGCATGTGGTACGCCGCCGGATCGGCCGGAGTCGGCGCCGGACTCGCCCTCATCAAGGGCTGGATCGCCCGCTGGCGCGACATCACCAACTCCGCGTCCCTCGCCCGAGGCGTCTGATGTACGCGGCGACGGGGGCGCCGTTCAGCCGTCGCCGCGCGATCCTCGTCACCCTCGGCGCGGGCTGGGCCGGATACGGGGCGCTCGGCATCCTCGCCAACCCCCGCTCCGGCACCACCCAGATGCTGGACGTCATCAACCGCTGGGTCCCCATGGCCGCCCTCGGCTGGCTGTGGGTGGCGGCCGGTACGGTCGCGATCGTGGCGGGCTTGCTGGTGCGCTGCCCGCGCTGGCAGGCCGCCGGCTTCACCGGGCTCGCCGCGCTGGCAGGCCTGTGGGCCGCGGCGTTCACCACCGCGGTGCCGCAGTATCCGACGGCGTCGGGCTCGGCGTGCATCTGGGTGGCGCTCGCACTGGCCATCGTGTGGCTGTCGGGTCTGGACGACCCGCCGCCCGCACGTCTACGGAAGGGGCGGAGTGGACATAGGTGCGATGGCGGCGGCCGGGGTGGCGCTGCTGGTGAGGCTGCTGACGTGGGGCCTGTCCCGGGCCACGAACCGGCGCAGCGATTTCACGACGATTGCCGGTGAGCTGCGGCAGGACCTGGCGGCGGAGCGCGTGCAGCGGAAGCTGCTTACGTCGTTCGTGATGGACCTGCTCAAGTGGGCTCAGCGGGTGGAGCCGGACACTCAGGCCGGGCCGCCGCCGGACCCGCCCGTTGATCTGGATCTGACGCCCTGGCGGCGATGACAGCGCCCCGCTCTCCTCCGGGAGGGCGGGGCGCTTTCGCATGCCGAGGTGGGTTGACCTCTACGGGCGTAACCCCTCAACATGCCAGGTGGACCAGTCCACTAGTCAGGGGAAGAGCAATGGCACTGCCCAAGTACGACCAGATCGCAGGCGACTTGCGAGGCAAGATCGTGCGCGGCGAACTCGCGGCGGGCCAAGTGCTGCCGTCTGAACGGGAACTGACCGAGCGCTGGAAGGTCTCGCGCGCCACCGTCGTCAAGGCTCTGGATGTCCTCCGTCAGGAAGGCCTCATCGAAACCCGCCAGGGCACCGGCTCCCTGGTGAAGGAGCGCGTGCCGCTGGCCCGGACGGCGGGCGAGCGCTACGCCACCTCTGTCGCCACCGGGAACATCTACACGGCTGGCGAGTATGCGGAGATCCTGTCCGCCGAGCTGGTCCCCGCGCCCGAGCATGTCGCGACGGGGCTCGGCATCGAGGCGGGTGACAGCGTTGTGCGCCGTCACCGCGTCACCTTCGAGGGTGAGACGCCGACTGCCACGTCGTACTCGTGGTTCACGGCGGAGGTGGGCGAGGCCGCACCGCGGCTGCTCCTGCGCGAGCGGGTCCGTGAGGGCACGACGCGGTATGTGGAGATGCAGACCAGCCGGCGCCCGCATACCGGCCGGGATTGGTGGAGTGCTCGCCTGGCGACCGATGAGGAGCTGGAGCTTCTTCACCTGGACGGTCCGGCGGCTGTGGCGGAGGCGCGGCATGTCGCCTACGACGCGGACGGGAGGGCGCTCGCCTACGAGGTGGGCATCACGCCGGCCGGCCGTTGGGCGCGGACGGATGAGTACCCGATGGGTGGCTGATTCCCCGTCAATCCTTGCGTGAGCCCCTGCCGTTGGTAGGGGCTCTTTCGCATCCACACCTTGATCTGACTAGTCCACCGGTGGACCATGCATGTACGGGGTGTTCCTCGGGGAACGCCCACAGTTACCGCAGGGGTCTGCCATGTCCAACGAGACCGAACCACCTGACGTCGAACTCCCCGCCGTAGAGGATTTGTCCGAGCGGCAGTTACGCGGCGCGGACTGCGTGTTCTGCGGACTCCCCCCTCCGGCCGGGTGACGTCACCAACCTCGGCACCCGGCCCGTAGCGGTGCACGGGTCCTCGGCGGTCTGGTTCCCCGCGTCCATCCTCGCCACCTCCGGGAGACGCGATGACGCGCTGCACCAAGGGGCAGCACGCCGTCCCGATCGAGGACGAGGCCGGCGCCTACTGCCCCGAGCACGGCGTGACGCTGGTGTGGCACTCCCCGCCCGCCAGCGACGCCAGCGACGCCAGCCAGCCGGACACGCCCGGCGACACGGACGAGATGGGCGGCGATCAGCCGTGAACGTCCGCCTCCGCCTCGATGGCCCCAAGTCCCTCATGATGGGCGACTGCTTCCGCTGCCCGCGCCGTGGCCTCCAGACCGTCCGCGTCGGCTCGATCATCGGCCCCGGCGGCCCCGGCCACAGCGACACCGAAGTGCCGCTGTACGCGTGCCGGGCATGCGAACAGGACCTCATGGCCCAGCGAGCCGAAGCGCTGCTCTCCCCCGTCCGCCCCTACGTGCGGGCCGGCCTGCACCACCCCCACTGACCCCCGCCCCCGGCCGACGCATCCCGGCAAGGACTCCGGCCGGAGGCGGGTTACCACCCATCCACCAGAACGGGAGGCACCACCATGACTACCCGCTCAGCCTTACCCGGACGCGACACCAACTCCGACCAATCCGCCCTGGCCTTCGCCTGGCTGGAGGTCACCGGGTTCTGCAACCTCGAATGCACCCACTGCTACGCCGACTCATCCCCCCGCGGCACGCACGGCACCATGACCGCGGAACGCTGGAAGGACTGCATCGACCAGCTCGCCGCCATGGGCGTAAGTGACGTTCAGTTCATCGGCGGGGAACCCACCCTGTACCCGCACCTCACCGACCTCATCGCGCATGCGGCGCGCGCCGGCCTGGCCGTGGAGGTGTTCTCGAACCTGACGCATGTCTCGGACGAGCTGTGGGCCACGTTCGCCGAGTACCGCGTCAGGCTCGCCACGTCGTACTACTCGGACACCGCCGAGGAGCACGACGCCGTTACGGTACGGCCGGGGTCCCACAGGCGTACACGGGCAAACATCCAACGCGCGTGGGAACTCGGCCTCACCCTGCGCGGCGCGGTCATTTCAGCGCTGCCCGGACAACGGGCCGACGACGCCTTCCGGGACCTTACGGACCTTGGGCTGACGGCCGTGGGCGGGGACCACACCCGGGCGATCGGGCGAGCCGGCAAGGGCGCCCGGCCCACCGTTGCGGATCTGTGCGGGCAATGCGCTCAGGGGAAGCTCGCGATCGGCCCCGACGGGGATGTGTGGCCCTGCGTCATCGGCCGGTTCATCAGCATGGGGAATGTCCTGGTGTCCCCGCTGAAGGACATTTGGGTGGGCCCGGCGACCAGGCGGGCGCGCGCCGAGATCGAAGCCGTTCACCGGCCGCTGCCCGCGCGTTCGTGCACGCCTCCGCAGTGCCTTCCTTGGTGTGGACCATGCTCACCGTGCGCGCCCGACGCGGAGGCTACGATCGAGGTTTCCGGGCAGATCGGATCATAGGAGGCGGCATGGCGCGGACGGACGAGCAATGGCAGCGGACCGCGATGTACGTGCGCCACGCGTACAACAAGCTCAGCGTGCGTGATCTCCCGCTGTGCCTCCCCGGGGAACCGCAGGAGTGCGGCCAGAGCGCGCAGCAGCATGTGCTGCTGTGGGCCGCTGACCTGAAGGCCGCGGCCCATCACCTGATCGAGGAGTCCGCCCCGTCCCACGACGAAGCGGCCTATCACGCCGGCCCGTTGTACAAGGAGAAGCTGAACGTGCTGCGTGACAGTTCCGCGCGGCAATCGGCATAACGCGGGAGAGACAGGAGCCCCGGCCGCACACGCGGCCAGGGCTCTTCCATGTCATGATCGCCAGATCTCGGGCCAGCAGTGGGCCAGCTAATGATCTTCAAAGCCTCGTTTACGGGGACAGCCCCAGATCGGATGTCCTCTGACCTGGGGCTGAGATGTAGGCCGTGTGGGACTCGAACCCACAACCAACGGATTCACAGACCCGTTTGAGCCGTGCCGGGCAGCTCTGCGTGATTGTCCGCCGTCCAGAACTACCTGGTCAGAGCACCCCACAGTGCTACGGGAGCCACCCCAAAACGCCCCGTGCCACCCCATCCGCTCACGCATCGCTCACGCAAGCTGCCGTTCTGACCAGGCGCGCTTAACTCTTCCGATACCTCGACAGCCTCCCGACCGGGCCGGGCCGACTAACGCGACCAGGCAGAGGCGCTCGGTTGGACCCCGACTACGGAGGAGCACCATCCCACCTCGCCAGCGCGTTTCCCCAGTGATGGGGACGTCGCCACATGGCTCTGACACCATGTAGCTATGCGGACGAGCTTGGGTCAAGAAACGGCAAAGCCCCTCTAACGCCGCAGCTCAGGAAGCGTGGTCCCCGCGCAGGCGGGGGTGTTCCGGAAAAGACAGCATGACGGTCATGGGCCACCACGTGGTCCCCGCGCAGGCGGGGGTGTTCCGTCGCCGGGGGCAGTGGGCTGGTCGGGGCGGCCGTGGTCCCCGCGCAGGCGGGGGTGTTCCGCGCGGGTCGGCGCCAGCCGGGGTGTTCGCCGGGTGGTCCCCGCGCAGGCGGGGGTGTTCCGCATTCAAGGAGATCCGCGACGACCTGGGCAAAGTGGTCCCCGTGCAGGCGGGGGTGTTCCGGGGGTGGGTTCGCCAGGGGTGTGGATGAGGTGGTGGTCCCCGCGCAGGCGGGGGTGTTCCGGCTTCAACCTCGGCATCATCGACGACCCCTTCGTGGTCCCCGCGCAGGCGGGGGTGTTCCGTAGCGGGTGTTGACGCCGCAGTTGTCGACGATGTGGTCCCCGCGCAGGCGGGGGTGTTCCGAGGGCCGGATCGGCTTCGCCGACATCGGCGACGTGGTCCCCGCGCAGGCGGGGGTGTTCCGCTGGAGTTCAGATACACCTTGTTCGGGCCCCGGTGGTCCCCGCGCAGGCGGGGGTGTTCCGAGGGCCGGATCGGCTTCGCCGACATCGGCGACGTGGTCCCCGCGCAGGCGGGGGTGTTCCGCTGGAGTTCAGATACACCTTGTTCGGGCCCCGGTGGTCCCCGCGCAGGCGGGGGTGTTCCGATGACCAGGTACGCGGCCACGGCCAGGAACTCGTGGTCCCCGCGCAGGCGGGGGTGTTCCGGACGGGAAGGCGGCGCCGGCCCCGGTGCTCCGGTGGTCCCCGCGCAGGCGGGGGTGTTCCGATCCCACGGACACGTCCCTGGTGGCGTGGACCGTGGTCCCCGCGCAGGCGGGGGTGTTCCGCTCGCACCCGAGGCGCGCGCGTTCGTGACCGAGTGGTCCCCGCGCAGGCGGGGGTGTTCCGCTCGTGCCCGCCGGTACGTCCGGTGCCTCCTCGTGGTCCCCGCGCAGGCGGGGGTGTTCCGAGCCCTGCCCGCAACAGCCGCCCCGTCCCATGGTGGTCCCCGCGCAGGCGGGGGTGTTCCGACGTGCCAGGGCACGCGGTAGGTGCTGTCGGTGTGGTCCCCGCGCAGGCGGGGGTGTTCCGCTCCGAGGGTGACGCCAACGTAGGTCGGCACGGTGGTCCCCGCGCAGGCGGGGGTGTTCCGCGGCGCCCGCTGCTGCCTCCGCCGCCGGGCCGGTGGTCCCCGCGCAGGCGGGGGTGTTCCGGCGAAGGTCCGCCGCGAGGCCCGCAAGGTCAAGTGGTCCCCGCGCAGGCGGGGGTGTTCCGCTGGGGGGGGCGGGCGGCCGGACGACGTCCGGCTGTGGTCCCCGCGCAGGCGGGGGTGTTCCGCGCGCCGTCACCAAGGCCCGCAGGCAGGTTTGGTGGTCCCCGCGCAGGCGGGGGTGTTCCGCTGGGGGGCGGGCGGCCGGACGACGTCCGGCTGTGGTCCCCGCGCAGGCGGGGGTGTTCCGCGACCTTGAACGAGACGATCAAGCTCCTGATGGTGGTCCCCGCGCAGGCGGGGGTGTTCCGGCACCAACGCTCGTATGGGTACAGCCACTCTCGTGGTCCCCGCGCAGGCGGGGGTGTTCCGGAGTCGACGCTGAGGTGGATGATCCAGTAGTCGTGGTCCCCGCGCAGGCGGGGGTGTTCCGGTCTCCGTGCGGACGTAGGCGGCCGTCGCCGTGTGGTCCCCGCGCAGGCGGGGGTGTTCCGCAAAACGGCGTGCGAGTGCAGCCGGAGAGTGAGTGGTCCCCGCGCAGGCGGGGGTGTTCCGCGTGACGAGCTCGCTGCCGTCCGTCGGGCCGTGTGGTCCCCGCGCAGGCGGGGGTGTTCCGGACGAGGTCATGGTCCTGCACACGATGCGCTGGTGGTCCCCGCGCAGGCGGGGGTGTTCCGCTTCGAGCAGCGGATGCGCGAGGCCCTCGGCTAATTCGTGGCGCCGGTTGCCTCGTCCAGCAGCAGGTACAGCAGGCCGACCAGGCTTCCGCTGCTGACCACCTCGCGACGGTCGATCATGCCGCGCATCTCGGACATCGGGATCCACTCGATACGGTCCGACTCGTTCAGTTCGGTCGGCGGGCCCGCGTAAGCGGCAGCCTGAGCGCGGAAGACGTGATGTTCCGAGTCGGTGATGCCGTTCGCCGGCTGCGCGTACACCAGAGGCTTCAGGCCCTCCACCCGCCAGCCGGTCTCCTCCTCCACCTCACGGGCCGCCGCCTGCTCCGGCGTCTCGTCGGCCTCGATCAGGCCCATCGGCAGCTCCCAGCCCCACGTGTCCGTGATGAACCGATGGCGCCACATCATCAGCACCCGCTTCTGCTCATCCACCACCGCGGCGACCGCGAGATGCCGCATCCGGACCACATGGTGCTCCCAGCGTCGGCCGTCCGGCTGCTGGACGTCCACGAGCCAGAGGTTGACCCACGGGTTGCTGTAAATCTGACGCTCGCCATGAACCGTCCACCGCATGAGCCAACTCCCCTTCGCCGCTATGCGGCTCCCAGAATGTCACTTGGACGAGAAGCCGTCTGCACTGTCAACGACTTACAGCCCGTGCGCGCGTGCTCCGGCGGTGCTCCTCCCCGCAGGCCGACCGTGGCCGCGCTGCCGCAGGCGTGAGGCCGGCCGGTGAGCCCGATGTGGGCGATGTGGGTGATGTGGGTGATGTGGGATGACGAACCGGTGTGCTCGGCAGGGAAAACCCCGGTATGCCGGCAGTGGGCGATGAGCGAGGTCATATCGTGCCCGACCCCCGGTCGCACGCGCGACCGGGGCTCTTCCGCGTGATCGTTTGCACTTCGACGAGCATCGGTGGAGCAGATGTCCGAAATGAACTCGAACATGCGACAGCCCCAGATCAGTAACCGGCTCTGACCTGGGGCTGAGATGTAGGCCGTGTGGGACTCGAACCCACAACCAACGGATTAAAAGTCCGCTGCTCTGCCAATTGAGCTAACGGCCCTCGGCTCAACACCCACGAGCATAGCCCGCCGGGGGCGGTGCGCCGATCGGGTATCCGGTCGTGGGGATGTCGTGCCTCGGTGCGGGGGCGGGAGGCGGGGGACCGGCGAGGGCCCGTGGGCCACCCTGGGGGTGGATCACGGGCCCTGGTGAGGCGTCAGATCGGGTGACGGTCAGCCGTTGCGCTTCCAGCGCGGCTTGTCGTCCCGGCGGCCGAAGGAGCCGGTGCCGGTGCCCGTGGAGCCGCCGCGGTGGTCGTCGCGGCGGGTGGACGGGCGGTCGTGGGCGCCGGCGCGGAAGCCGCCGCCGGCCGGACGGTCGTCCCGGCGGTCACGGTTGAAGGGGCGGTCGCTCGGCGCCCGGTGGTCGCGGCGCTCGAAGGAACGGCCGCCACGGTCGTCACGGCGCTCGCCGCCACGGTCGTCGCGACGCTCGCCACGGTCACGGTTGAAGCCGCCGCGCTCCGCGCCACGGTCGTCACGGCGCTGGAAACCACCGCGGTCACCGCCACGCTCGCCACCCCGGTCGTCCCGGCGCTGGAAGCCACCGCGGTCACCGCCACGCTCGCCGCCCCGGTCGTCCCGGCGGAAGCCGCCACGGTCGTCACGGCGCTCGCCGCCGCGGTCGTCCCGGCGCTGGAAGCCACCGCGGTCACCGCCACGGTCGCCACCGCGGTCGTCGCGGCGCTGGAAGCCGCCACGCTCGCCCCGGTCCCCGCCGCCGTCACGCGGCGTGTAGCCACGCGCGCCGCCCCGTCCGCTGCGCTCGCCACGGTCGTCACGACGCCCGAAGTTCCCCCGGTCGTCGCGGCTGTCCCTGCGCTCCTCGCGCTGCGCCGGTACGGCGGCGGCCGCGGCAGCCGCCTCCTCCACCGCGCGCTCGGCCTCGGCGGCCACCTCGGCCACCGCGGCCTCCGGGTCCTCGCCCCGCTCGCGCGCCGCGCGGGCGACCAGGCGGTCGGCCTCGTCGCGGAGTTCGGCGGCGCGGCGCTGGACGCGTTCGAGCTGCTTGGTCAGTTCGGAGACCTCGCGCTCGGCCTGCTTGGCCGCGTTGTTCGCCGAGTCGGCCTGGACCTCCGTCAGCGAACGCGCGCCGGTGATCTCGGCGACCTCCGGGTCGAACGCGCCCGCTCCACCGACCATGTGGCGCGAGGCGTCGACGCCCGCGTCCTCCATCAGCCGGAAGATCTGGCGGCGCTGGTGCGGCAGCGCCAGCGAGACGACGACTCCGGACTTGCCGGCCCGCGCCGTACGGCCCGAGCGGTGCAGATAGTCCTTGTGGTCCCCGGCCGGGTCCACGTTCAGTACGAGGTCGATACCGTCCACGTGGATACCGCGGGCGGCGACATCGGTGGCGACCAGCGCGTTGACGTAACCGTCCTTGAAGTCCGCCAGCGTCCGGGTCCGCGCGCCCTGCGTCATACCGCCGTGCAGCGCGTCCGCCTTCACCCCCGACTCGCGGAGCTGCTCAGCGATCCGGTCGGCGCCGAGCTGCGTCCGTACGAAGATGATCGTGCGGCCCTTGCGCGCGGCGATCGCCGCGGTCACCGGGGCCTTGTCCTTCGGCTTCACGACGAGCACGTGGTGCGTCATGGTCGTGACATTGCCCTGGGCGCTGTCGACCTCGTGGCTGACCGGGTGCGTCAGATAGCGCTTGACCAGCGTGCTGATCTCGTTCTCCATGGTGGCGGAGAAGAGCATCCGCTGGCCGCCCGCCGGCACCAGGTCGAGCAGCTCGGTGACCTCGGGCAGGAAGCCCAGGTCCGACATCTGGTCGGCCTCGTCGAGGATCGCGATCTGGACCTTCTCCAGCGAGCAGGCACCACGGTTGATGATGTCGCGCAGCCGGCCCGGGGTGGCGACGAGGATGTCGACGCCGCGCTCCAGGGCGTAGATCTGGTTGCCCATCGACGTACCGCCGCAGACGACCTTCATCTTCAGGCCGAGCACATCGCCGTACGGCTGGAGCGCGTCCGCGACCTGCATCGCCAGTTCACGGGTCGGGGTGAGGATGATGCCCCGGGGCTTCTTCTTCTCCGTGTGGCCGGCGGCCAGCGTCGCCAGCAGCGGCAGACCGAAGGAGAGGGTCTTGCCGGAACCGGTACGGCCACGGCCCAGGATGTCCTTGCCGGCCAGGGCGTCCGGAATGGTCGCCGCCTGGATCGGGAAGGGGGCGGTGACGCCGTTCTGCGCGAGCTTGCGGACGATGCCCTCGGGCAGGCCCAGATCAGTGAACGTCAGCCCCGTGGTCTCGGAAGACTCCTCGGCGGACTCGGCGGCGGAATCCTCGGCGGACTCGGCCACGGTCTCGGAGGGCCCGGTCTCGGCGGACTCGGTCTCGGAGGACTCGGTCTTGGCGGACTCGTCGGTCGCGGACGGGGCGACGGTCTCGGCGGACTCGGCGGTCACGGGCGCCACGGCCGACTGCTCGGGGGACTCGGCGGACTCGGGGATCCGGACGGTCTCAGCCGTCTCGGCGGGGGCCGTTCCGGTGGCCGCAGCGGCCTCCGGACCCTCGACGGTCTCCACCGGCTCGGTGGGGACGTTCTCGGGCATGACGGCGTGGTCAGTACTGGAAATGGACATGCGAAATGCGAAACCTTCCGGAGTCTCGGCACGCGCCCAAACTCCGTGATTCGCAAATCGACCGCCTCAATGCGGTCAGCCACGGCAAGGGAGAGTACGCGCCACGTGGCGCTCTTCTGTGTCGGCGCCAGGCAATGATCAAACGATCTACTACCATACGCACCTACCCCCCTCCAAGGCAAACCGCCACCCCGGCGACCCCCGTCAGACCGGTCTCACACCGGTCCCATCTGCGGTGATGCCGTCGGCTGCTTGCGCATTCCCTTCCCGGACGCCGTACCCGGCGCCTTGCCCGGCGACTTCTTGGACGCATTCCCGGACGACTTGCCCGACGCGGGCCCGGCACCCGTGTCCGACCCCGCCCCGGCCGTCTCCCCGGCCGAGGTCAGGCTCGTACGGATGTCTCCCGGCGGCGAACCGGACGGCGGCTCCGGCGGCTTCGTCGGCTCCGGCTCGGGCTCCGGCGCCGGATCGGGGCTCTGCTGCGGCGGCTGGCTGGGCGACGGCGCCGGGCGCGTGGGCTCCTTGGTCGGTACGGGCTCGTTCCGCGGCGGCGTCGACTTCCCGGGCCGCGGCCGCTCACCCTTCGAGGGCTCGGGCGAGGGGGTGTCCGCGGAGCTGGGGCTGGGCGAGGTGCGCCCGTCCCCGCCGCCCGCTCCCCCGCCGACTCCCCCCGCGCCGCCCGCGCCCTGCACGGCACCCTCGCCCGTGTACCCCTGCCAGGCGTGCGGCGCGCCGGCGCCCGCCCCCGTACCCCCGTCGGACTCCGCGGCGGAACCCTGGCGGCCGGCGGAGCGCGACGGCGCCGGCTTGCCCTCGTCCTGACCGACACTCATACAGCCGGCGGACGCCGCGACCGCCAGTGAGGTGACGATACGGACGGCGAGACGGCCTGGGGCGGACAAGGCGGAAAACTGACGCACGGCGGCACCTCCGGGGCACGGGAATGGGTTCCCCTATGGGCTCCCCTGCCGACGGCGAGGGGGTTTCCCTGCCCAACTTCCTTTTCCCCGCCGGGGACACGCCCGGGGCGTGTTCAGGCCTCGTGTGTGACGCGTTCACACCGGTCCCCGGCCACGCGCCGCGCGCACCGCCCCGACCAATCGCGAAATCACTGGAAACAGCCGCCATATCGCCCGGAAGCGGATAGGGAAACGTCCCTTCCCGCGTCTGTACGCCCCCACCGGATCGGCCGGTCATCACGGACAATGGCCCTGTGCTGGAGATGACGCGCGAGACGTTCGAAGAGCTGGTCGGCCAGGCCCTCGACCAGATCCCCCCGGAGCTGACCCGGGTCATGGACAATGTGGCCGTCTTCGTCGAGGACGAGCCCGACCCGTCCGACCCCGAACTGCTGGGGCTGTACGAGGGAACACCGCTCACGGACCGGGGCGAGTGGTACGCGGGAGTCCTGCCCGACCGCATCTCGATCTACATGGGGCCGACCCTGCGCTACTGCGAGAGCCCGGAGGACGTGGTCCACGAAGTCTCCGTGACCGTCGTCCATGAGATCGCCCATCACTTCGGCATCGACGACGAGCGTCTGCACGAGCTGGGCTGGGGCTGAGGGTGTCCACGCCGCCGAGCGCCACCCGCGCCCCGGCGGCGGCCCGTCCGCAGCCACCCACCCGCCCGCAGCCACCCGCCCGTCCGCGCCCGCCCTCCCGGGCGCGCTCCCCGCGCCGGAGCGGCGGCCACAGGTGTCACAGGCGCATCCCTGACATCCCTGACATCCCGGTCATCAGGAGGATCAGGAGGATCAAAAGACTACGCACGTTGGCGTAGCGCACGCATGGCCGCCCGCCGCTCCGGGCATACGGGCCCAATGGCCCGTGATGTACTGCGTTTCCCGTTCCGTGCCACACGTACCCGCATCCTGGGCCATCTCCACTCCCGTCGCGAGGGGCCCACCAGCGCGCTGACCCACGCCCCGCACCCGTACTCCCGCGCCCTCGGTCTGGTCGCCGTCGTGGTGCTGGGCGCGTGGCTCGGTCTGCTGGTCGTCGGCAGCGTGAAAACGCCCGTCGGCCCGATGGACACCCGGATGACCCTGCGTCCTTCGCTCACCGGCGGCACCAAGATCAATGTCTCGCCGCTGGGCGCGCTGGAGATGAAGACGCACACCGCGCCCATCCGGCTGGACGTGGATGTGGACCAGCTCGACCCGGTGCGCTCCACGGCGCTCGTGGAGCACCCCGAACGGCTCTCCGGGCTCCAGGCCGAGGTCACCCACGATGTCGCGGACGGCACCACGGAACTGGCCGTACGCTCCTGTGTCGCCGTCGTCTCCGGCGCGACCGCCCTCGGGCTCGCCGTCTACCGCCGCCCGCGCCGCGCGCTCGCCGCCGGCGGGCTCGCGCTCACGCTGCTGGCCGCCTCCGGCGTCGGCGCGTACGCCACCTGGAACCCCAAGTCCGTGCTGGAGCCCAAGTTCTCCGGACTGCTCTCCTCCGCCCCCCAGGTCGTCGGCAGCGCCCGCTCGATCGTCACCGATTTCGACGTCTACCAGAAGGAGTTGGCGCGGCTGGTCACCAATGTGACCAAGCTGTACGACGCGACCTCGACGCTGCCCACCTATCAGCCGGACCCGGCGACCCTGCGGGTCCTGCATGTCTCCGACATCCATCTCAACCCGGCGTCCTGGCACATCATCGGCTCGCTCGTGGAGCAGTACGGGATCGACGTCATCATCGACTCCGGCGACACCATGGACCACGGGGCCTCCGCCGAGAACACCTTCCTCGACCCGATCGCCGACCTCGGTGTCCCCTATGTCTGGGTACGCGGGAACCACGATTCCGAGATCACCCAGAAGTATCTGCAACGCATGAAGAACGTCCGGGTCCTGGACGACGGCCGGGCGGTGACCGTCGCCGGGCTCCGGGTGGCGGGCACGGGCGATCCGCAGTTCACCCCCGACCGCTCGACGGAGGTGGGGGGCGATCCGGCGGAGCGCATGGCCGGTATCCAGCTCGCCTCCGCCCTGCGCGACCAGGAGGCGGCCGGCACCCCCGTCCATATCGCGGTCGCCCACAACCCGGTGGCGGCGCGGGAGACCGACGGCCTGGTCCCGCTGGCCCTGTCCGGTCATGTCCACCACCGCGAGACCGAGGTGATGGCGCACGGCACCCGGCTGAAGATCGAGGGGTCGACGGGCGGCGGCGGGCTGCGCGCCGTGCAGAACGACGAGCCGGAGAAGGTACGCACCTCCGTGCTCTATCTGGACCGGACGACCAAGCGGCTCCAGGCGTGGGACGAGATCACCCTGGGCGGTCTCGGACTGACGACGGCGGAGGTCAGCCGCCATCTTCCCAAGGAGGCGGGTACTCCGGGCGCGAGCCCGTCGCCGTCACCGAGCACGTCACCGGGCACGTCACCGGACACATCACCGGACTCATCGCCGTCCCCGAACCCGTCGGGAGGCGAGGGGCTTGCAGGACCGTTCCCGGGCGCCCGGACAGGACCGGCCTCGCGGACCCCGCCGGACGCACCCGTACCCGCCCCCGCACCTGCTCCGTAACCCGTTTTGGCGATCGCTCACCGATCCCATATGCTTCTCACGTCCCCGACGCGCTGCAAAGCGCCCAGGCGGGCCCTTAGCCCTCATCGTCTAGTGGCCCAGGACGCCGCCCTTTCAAGGCGGTAGCACGGGTTCGAATCCCGTTGGGGGCACCTTCACCGTTTCCGTGTATCCGACTGTCGCCGTGGCGCGGCAGTCGGCACGGAGCTGGTTCGACCGACATCGCGTGGAGCCGTAAAGCCCGCGATTCTCCGTCGCCGAGTCGACCGCGCACGGGGATTCCCCGATATTCATCCTGTACGCCTGACACGTCCGCACGCCAGCATGTCCGCGCGCCAGCACCTCCGCGTGCTGTTCCGGACGCCCTTCCCGAACCCCTCCCGACCCCCCTCCCGACCACGTTCGGGCCGCCGGGCCGAGCGCGGATGCGGGGGAGGCCCATCGGCGGGAGCATGGGGTGGGTACGCCGCGTGGCCCCTACCGCGGATGGAGGCACCCCGATGCCGTCCCTGCTCACGCGCCCCTCCCTCGGACGCCCGCCGCTCGGCCGCCCGTCCATCGCGGGTCTGTCGGCCGTCGTCACCGGTGGTTCCCGAGGTCTGGGTCTCCTCCTGGCCGAACAGCTCGCCGCCCGGCACTGCGCCGTCACCATCGCGGCCCGGGACGAAGCCGAACTGGCGCGGGCCGAGGCCCTGGTGCGCCGGCCGCCCGGCGTACGCGTCCGTACCGCCGTGTGCGACGTCCGGAACAGGGAAGCGGTACGGCGGCTGATGCGCGACACCGCCCTGGCCTGCGGCGGTGTCGACATCGTCATCGCCAACGCGGGCATCATCCAGGTGGCACCCGTCGACGCCATCGGCGCCGAGGAGTTCGAGAGCGCGCTGGACAGCATCTTCATGGGCGCGCTGCACACCTCGCTGGAGGCCCTGCCGTATCTGCGCCGCAGCCCGGCGGGAGGCAGACTCGCCCTGATCGGTTCGGTCGGCGGTCTGCTCGCCGTGCCGCACATGCTCCCGTACTCCTGCGCGAAGGCGGCGGTCGGAGCGCTGGCCGAGGGACTGCACGCCGAAGCGGCGCGCGACGGCGTGAGCGTCACCGCCGTGCATCCCGGGCTGATGCGGACGGGGTCCCATCTGCATGCCACGTTCGGCGGGGACCGGGTGCGCGAGTTCGCCTGGTTCTCCGCCCTGGCGGGCACCCCCGGGGTGTCGATGGGCGCCCGGCGCGCGGCCGACCGCATCGTCACGGGCGTCCAGCGCCGCCGCACCCGGATCGTGCTCACTCCGGTCGCCCGCGCGGCGAGCCTCGCCCACGGTCTCGCCCCCGCGCTCACCACTCGTATGACCACACTGGCCGCCCGTCGGCTGCCCGCCGCGACAGGCGGTTCCGGCGGTCTGCGCGAGGGCGCCGCCGTAGGGCCCCCGTCCCATCTGGTGACCCGCAGGCTGCGCGCCTGGGGCAGTGCGCTCAACGACCGCGTGGCCGAGGCGCACAACCAGCGCCCGGCGTGACCGGGGCGCACATCGGGAAGCGCCCCGGGACGCACACCGGGACGCACACCGGGAGGCGCGGTCCCCCGTCGGCCCGCGTTCGGCCGCGTCACCCCGCGTTAGTCGCCGGGCCGTTCGGGAACACGCCTCAGCGGCGGCGGAGGCGGTACGGCCCGACGGGTCCCGTGTTCCCGTGTTCCCGGACGAGACGCCACGAGAGGGAGACCCATGTCGATCAAGGTGTCGGACTACATCCTCCAGCGGCTGCGCGAGTGGCAGGTCGATCATGTCTTCGCCTACGCGGGTGATGGCATCAACGGACTCCTCGCCGCCTGGGGACGGGCCGAGGACCGGCCGCGGTTCATCCAGGCGCGGCACGAGGAGATGTCCGCCTTCCAGGCCGTCGGCTACGCGAAGTTCTCCGGCAAGGTCGGTGTCTGCGCGGCGACCTCGGGTCCCGGCGCGATCCATCTGCTGAACGGCCTGTACGACGCCAAGCTCGACCACGTACCCGTGGTGGCGATCGTCGGCCAGACCAACCGCAGCGCCATGGGCGGCTCGTACCAGCAGGAAGTCGATCTGCTGAGCCTCTACAAGGACGTCGCCTCCGACTTCTGCGAGATGGTGACCGTCCCCCAGCAGCTCCCCAACGTCATCGACCGGGCCATGCGCACGGCGTACGCCAAGAAGACGGTGACGGCCGTCATCGTCCCCGCGGACGTCCAGGAACTCGACTACACGCCGCCGACGCACGACTTCAAGATGGTGCCGTCCAGCCTGGGCAGCTCGTCGTACGCGCCTCTCCCGGGCGATTCCGAGATCAGCCGGGCGGCCGAGGTGCTCAACGCGGGCGAGAAGGTCGCCGTCCTGATCGGACAGGGCGCACGGGGCGCGCGGGCGGAGGTCGAGGAGCTCGCCGACATCCTGGGCGCCGGGGTGGCCAAGGCGCTGCTGGGGAAGGACGCGCTGTCCGACGAACTGCCCTATGTGACCGGCGCGATCGGCCTGCTGGGCACCCGGCCCTCCTACGAGCTGATGCGGGACTGCGACACGCTGCTCGTCGTGGGGTCGAGCTTCCCGTACAGCCAGTTCCTGCCGGAGTTCGACCAGGCGCGGGCCGTGCAGATCGACATCGATCCCTTCATGGTCGGGCTGCGCTACCCCTTCGAGGTGAATCTCGTCGGAGACGCGCGGGAGACGCTCAGGGCCCTGCTGCCGCGGCTGGAGCGGAAGAAGCACGGCGCGTGGCGCGAGAAGATCGAGAAGGACACCGCACGCTGGTGGGAGGTCATGCAGCGGCGTGCCGCCGTGGACGCCGACCCCGTCAACCCGGAGTACGTCGTCCACACCCTGGACGCGCTGCTGCCTGACGATACGATCCTCGCCGCCGACTCCGGCTCCGCCGCCAACTGGTACGCCCGGCATCTGCGGATGCGCGGCTCGATGCGCGGGTCGCTCTCGGGCACGCTCGCCACCATGGGGCCCGGGGTGCCGTATGTCATCGGGGCGAAGTTCGCCCACCCCGACCGGCCCGCCGTGGCCATCGTGGGGGACGGGGCCATGCAGATGAACGGCATGGCCGAGCTGATCACCGTGGCCAAGTACTGGCGGGAGTGGGAGGACCCCCGGCTGATCGTGGCCGTACTGAACAACCAGGACCTCAACCAGGTCACCTGGGAGATGCGCGCCCTGTCCGGCGCCCCGCAGTTCCTGCCCTCGCAGGCCATCCCGGACGTGCCGTACGCGGACTTCGCCCGTTCCGTCGGACTCGGCGGTGTACGGGTGGAGAAGCCCGGCGAGGTCGAGGCGGCCTGGCAGCGGGCGCTGGCGGCGGACCGGCCGTTCGTCATCGACTTCCTCACCGATCCCGCCGTCCCGCCGATTCCGCCGCACGCCGACTACGACCAGATGGAGGCGACCGCGGCGGCGATCGTCAAGGGCGACAGCGACCGGAAGGGCATGGTCAGGCAGGGGCTGAAGGCGAAGGTCCAGGAGATGCTTCCGGGCCACCGGCACCGCGAGGACCGGCCGGGCGCCCGCGACACCCACGAGAGCTGACCCGCGCGCGACGGCGTCGGCGCGACGGCCTCAGCGGCCTCAGCGGCCGTTGCGGTGGCGGTCCGCCGGGGCCGGCGCCGCCGTCCGTCGGGGCCGGCCTCAGCGGCCGTCAGCCGGGCGCCGGTTCCTCGCGGACCACCGCCGCGGGCTCCTTGTCGTCGCGCAGTCCGAGGAACCTCGGGTGGCGCAGCATTCCGTCCCGCGTCCACTCGGTGAAACCGATCTGAGCGACCAGATCGGGGCGCACCCAGTGGGCCGTCCTCTCCCGTATGCGGTGGGCGTCGGCGAAGGCCGGGCGGGGGATCTCCCACGCGTCGAGGACGGCGCGCAGCCGGACCAGCGTGCGGCGGTCGTAGCCGGTGCCGACCTTGCCCGCGTACCGCAGCCGGCCGTCCTCGTAGTAGCCGACGAGCAGCGCGCCGAAGCCGACGCGGCTGCCCGCCGGTTCCGTGAATCCGCCGATGACGAGCTCCTGGCCCCGGGCGCACTTGAGCTTGAGCCAGTCGGGAGAGCGGCGCCGCTGATAACGGCCGTCCGCGCGCTTCGCGATGAGCCCCTCCCAGCCCCGCGCGCACGCCTCGTCCAGCTCCGCCTGCCCCCCGCTGTTGCGATGCGGGGTGAACCGGAGAGGCGCGCCGAAACGCAGCGCCCGGCGCAGCAGGGACTTGCGGGTGCGCAGCGGCAGCCGGGAGACATCGACGCCGTCCAGACGCAGCAGGTCGAAGACGTGGTACTCCACGGCGATCCCGGTCGCACGGGCACGCTCGGGGTCGGTGATCTGCATCCGCTGCTGAAGACGGGCGAAATCCGTGCGGCCGTCCGAGAAGGCGACGATCTCCCCGTCGACCGTGAAGTCCCCGCAGGGCTGGCGGCCGAGCGCTTCCCCGATCTCGGGGTAGTTGCGCATCGGCAGGCCGGTACGGGACAGGAGCCGCACGCGCTCCCCCGAGCGGGCACCCAGCGCGCGTATGCCGTCGAGCTTGCGCTCGAAGATCCATCCGTCGTCGAACTCCCGCCGGTCGCTGAGCACCGCGAGCATGGGGCGTTCCAGCAGCTCGCTGTCGCGCGGGGCCGTCGTCAGCAGCGCGCGCTGGGCGTCCGGCAGCGCGTCCAGGAGCCCGTTCACCGGGTGCCGCCGCCCGTGCCGTCCCCGGCCGTGTCCCACCGTCGCGCCATCCGTGTCTCCTTCCGGGTCCCCCTGGCCGTCCCGACCCCCTTGTCTCCACTGTCGCTTTCACGAGAGAAGGACGCATGACCACCCTCGCCACGGGGGGTCGGCGGAGGACGAGGCCGCAGGTCACGCGTGCGGGGCAGGACCGTGGGTCTGCTACGCTGATTCAGCGACATCAGCCAAGCGGTACGTGTCCGGCCGGTCACTGGGAATCACCAGTCCGACGAGGAACGGGACCGCTCGACGATGGTCGCGGAGAGCGTCCGCTCTCACGGATGGGGCTTCGGGCAACTGGCGGAGCGGACCCAATTCCGTTGGGGGCACGCGATCCCGTGTGCGAGACTGGTGCTCGCGCACAGCGCAAGGTCCTGTGGAGCAGTTTGGAGTGCTCGCCACCCTGTCAAGGTGGAGGCCGCGGGTTCAAATCCCGTCAGGACCGCTGCAACCGTCAGGTTGCGTGGCTGGGTAGCTCAGTTGGTACGAGCGATCGCCTGAAAAGCGATAGGTCGCCGGTTCGATCCCGGCCCCAGCCACCAGGGCCCGCAAGGGCATGAGCCCCCCGCCGAGTTTCTCGGCAGGGGGCTTTCTCATCGCGTGGGCCGTGCGCACGCGCCGCCGGTCCTCCTGCGCCGTCTGCGCGCACGCGCCACCCGTACTCAGGGGCCGCCCGTGCTCGGGTGCCGCCCGTGCTCGGGTGCCGTGCCGTCCGCGCTTCTGCGCCGCTCATCGCTCAGGCGCCGCCCGTCCCTGCCTCTTCGGTACGGGCCGCCGCCTCCTTCTCCCGCTCCTCCCGCTCCTCCCGCCCGCGCGGCCACCGCGCGGCCGTCACCGCCACCGCCACCAGCGCCACCGCGGTCAGCAGCGCCCAGTCCGGCACCGCCGCGCCGACCCCGCGCGCCCAGCGCTCGGCCTCGTAGGACTGGTCGACCGAGAGCAGCCCCGGCAGCGCGGTCGCACCGTCGAAGACCAGGAAGACCGCGCCCAGCACGATGAAGAAGGCCCCGGAGAGCAGCGTGGTCGTGTGCAGTTCCAGACGGCCGGCCCGGAAGGCACGGCCGCGCAGCCAGCGCCGTCGGCCGAGGCCGAACCGCTCCCAGAACAGGGCCAGCAGGAACAGCGGTACGGCCATGCCGAGCGCGTACACCGCGAGCAGCACGCTTCCGTAGAACGGGCCGGCGCCGAGCGCGGCCACCGTCAGCACACTGCCGAGGATCGGGCCCGCGCAGAAGCCCGCGAGCCCGTAGACCAGGCCGAGCGCGTACACGGACAGCGCGGTCGTGGGCCGGATGCGCCCCGACAGCCCGGCGATACGGCGCGAGGCGAAGCCCAGGCCGAGGATCTGCGCGAGCCCGAGCGCGATGATCAGCCAGCCGCCGAGGGCGACCAGCAGATCGCGGTGACCGTAGAAGAGCCGCCCCGCGAAGGAGCCGGCGGCGCCCAGCGGGACGAGGGTGGTGGCCAGGCCCAGATAGAAGATGCCGGTACGGGCGAGGAGCCTGCCCGCGGAGTCGACGGAGTACGCGAAGAACGCCGGCAGCAGCAGCGCGCTGCACGGGCTGAGCAGGGCCAGCAGGCCGCCGAACAGAGCGACCGGATAGCCGATGTCGGTCGTCACCGATCGACCTTCCCGCCTTCGCCCTCGCCTTCGTCCTGGCCCTCGTCGCCCTTGCCGCTGACCGTCCCGTGGACTGTTCCGTGGACCTTCCCGTCGCCCGTGCCGTCGCCCCTGCTGCCGGCCTTGCCGCCGGCCCTGCCGCCGGCCTTGCTGTCCTGCTTGGTCGTGTCCTTCTGGGAGACGCCCGCTGTGGGAACGCCGGTCATGGGGCCGCCGGTTGTCGGGATGCCGGTCGTGGGAACGCCCTTCGGTGCCTGGTTCTTCTGGGGGGTGTCCTTCTTCGGGACGTCCTTGGGGAGCGGGTCGTTCTTCGCCGCCTCGATGGCCCGGGTGAAGGTCTCCAGCGGCTGGGCGCCCGCGATGGGGCGGCCGTTGACGACGAAGGACGGGGTGGAGGTGGCGCCGAGCCCGTACGCCTCCGCCAGGTCCTTCCGTACGGACGCCTCGGCGGCGTCGCTCTCCCGGTCGTCCCGGTAACGGCTGATGTCCTTCACCCCGGCCTCGCGGGCGAGCTGGTCGAGCCGTTCGACAGCGAAGCCCTTCTCCTTCGACCCCTTGGCGTACGCGGCGGCATGGAACTCCCAGAAGCGGCCCTGCCGCCCGGCGGCCCAGGCGGCGCGCGCGGCGGCCTCGGACTGGTTGCCGAAGATCGGGAAGTTGCGCCACTCGATACGGAGGGTGCCGTCACCGACGTACTTCTTGATCAGCGCTGGCTCGCTGTCGCGGGCGAACTTCCCGCAGTAGCCGCACTTGAAGTCGGCGTACTCGACCATCACGACGGGCGCGTCCGTACGGCCGACCGCGAGCGGATCACCGACACCGCGCCGGGCGAGCTTCATCAGCTCGGGATAGACCCTGCCCTGCGGCCGGGCGGGCACCTCGGCGACCACCCGGTCCCCGGGTTCGTCGCGGGAGGGCGACTCCGTACCGGAGGTGGTGTACGAGATCACCCCGAGCAGCAGGGCTGCGGCCACGATGCCCCCGCCGACGACGGCGCCCTGACGGGAGGGACGGGCCGCTCCGGCCGGAAGCGGAGACGGGGGCGGGGAGGCCGGGGGCGGGGACATGGGCGGCGAAGACGCGGGCGGCGGCGGGGCGGAGTCGGGCGAAGACGGAGGGGCCGACGCGGGCGGGGGCGCGGGAGACGGCTCCGGCGCGGCCCCCGGCGGAGGCGGGGGCGGAGGGGCCGACGCCGGCGTGGAGACCGGTGGAGAACCCGGTGACACGGGGGCCGGGGCCGACGGCGGCTCCGCCGCGGGGGCGGACGGTGCCACGGACGGGGCCGACTCCTGCGGCGGCGCCGGAGGTGGAGAAGTCGCGGGCGGAGAGGTGACGGGCGGAGGGGACCCCGGTGGGGAGGTCTCCGGGGAGGTCGGCGTGGTCGTCGGGGGTGGCGACACCGGAGGCGGGGACGAGGACGGAGGCGGAGTCGGCGGAGGCGGAGTCGGCACGCTCGGGGACGGCGCCGGCTGAGGGGTCGGAGCCACCGGGGCTGCCGGAACCGACGGAGCCACCGGCGCCACCGGCGCCACCGGCGGCAGCGTCGCGGGAGCGGACGGCGCCTCGGCCGACGACGGCGGGGACGCCAGCAGAGCCGACCGCGCCGGAGGCGGAGACACCGGAGGGGACGGCGGCGACTCCGGGGGCGCGGGCGGCACCGCCGACGGAGGCGGAGAGGCGGACGGCGCCGGAGCAGAAGCCGGGTTCGCAGCCGGGTTCGCAGCCGGAGCCGGAGCCGACGGAGCCGACACGGGCGAGGGGGACGTCGGCGAGGACGGCGCGGGAGCCGGCGACGCGGACGGCGAGAGCGGAGAGACCGGGTGCGACGGCGCGAGAGCGGCGGACGGAGAGACGGGCGCCGGCGCGGACGGCGACACGGACGAAGACACGGACGGCGACGGGGCAGGGGCCGGGGCCGGCGACACGGGCGACGGCGACGGCCTGCCCGACACAGACGGCGACGGCGACGGCGTCGGGTTGCCCGGCGCGGACGGCGACGGCGGCGACTTCGCCGGGGAGGGCGACTTCGCGGGCGACGATGACTTCGGCGGCGGCGGTGAGGACGAGGACGGGGACGGGGTGGCAGACATGTGCGAGCGACCTCCGTAGCGAAACTGGATGAACTTGATGAACTGGATGAAAGGTATAAACAGGACCTAAGTCCCTCCCTATACCCGCGACACGGAGAGGTCGACCGGTGAGAGCCCAGCGAGCGGCGGCGGTCCACGCTCCCGTGTGACATACGGAACGGCCCCGCGCCCGACGTAATCGAAATGGGTTCGCCACCCCCGTTCCGCGGGTGAGATCCTTGGCTCGGTATGTCTACTTCCTTCGCCGACCTCCAGACCCTGCTGGCCGACGTCTCGCTGCGCGACGCGCACCGGCTCGGCCGCCGTCTCGAGGGCGCCCGGCGCATTCGTAAACCCGAGGCACGGCAGACCGTGCTGGACGAGATCGCCGGTGAGGCCGGGAAGGCGGGCGAGCGGATGCGGCTGCGCGGCGCGCGCGTGCCCGCCGTCACGTACCCGGAGCAGCTCCCCGTCAGCCAGAAGAAGGACACGATCCTGGAGGCGATACGCGACCACCAGGTCGTGATCGTCGCGGGTGAGACCGGGTCGGGCAAGACGACCCAGATCCCCAAGATCTGTCTGGAGCTGGGCCGGGGCGTCCGCGGCATGATCGGGCACACCCAGCCGCGCAGGATCGCCGCCCGTACCGTCGCCGAGCGCGTCGCGGAGGAGCTGGACACGCCGTTGGGCGAGGCCGTCGGCTGGAAGGTCCGCTTCACGGACCAGGTCGACCAGGACGCGACCTTCGTCAAGCTGATGACCGACGGCATCCTGCTCGCCGAGATCCAGACGGACCGCGAGCTGCGCGCCTACGACACGATCATCATCGACGAGGCCCACGAGCGCAGCCTCAACATCGACTTCCTGCTCGGCTATCTGGCCCAGCTCCTCCCCCGCCGCCCGGATCTCAAGGTCGTCATCACCTCGGCGACCATCGACCCGGAGCGCTTCTCCCGGCACTTCGGCGAGGCTCCGATCGTGGAGGTCTCGGGCCGTACGTACCCGGTCGAGGTCCGCTACCGCCCCCTGCTGGAGGAGGACGGCGAGGACGGTGACCGCGACCAGATCACCGCGATCTCGGAGGCCGTGGACGAACTCCAGTCGGAGGGCCCCGGCGACATCCTCGTCTTCCTCTCCGGCGAGCGTGAGATCCGCGACACCGCGGACGCCCTGGAGAAACGCAAGCTCCGGGGCACCGAGGTCCTCCCCCTCTACGCCCGGCTCTCGCACGCCGAGCAGCACCGGGTCTTCCAGCGCCACGGCGGACGCCGGATCGTCCTCGCGACGAATGTGGCCGAGACCTCGCTGACCGTTCCCGGCATCAAGTACGTGATCGATCCGGGCACCGCCCGTATCTCCCGCTACAGCCATCGCACCAAGGTCCAGCGCCTGCCGATCGAGCGGATCTCCCAGGCCAGCGCCAACCAGCGCAAGGGCCGCTGCGGCCGTACGTCCGACGGCATCTGTATCCGGCTCTACTCCGAGGACGACTTCGAGTCCCGCCCGGAGTTCACGGACGCCGAGATCCTCCGTACGAACCTGGCGTCCGTCATCCTCCAGATGACCGCGGCCGGACTCGGTGACATCGAGAAGTTCCCCTTCATCGATCCGCCGGACCACCGCAATATCCGCGACGGTGTGCAGCTCCTCCAGGAGCTGGGCGCGTTCGACCCCTCGCAGGCCGCGCAGAAGGACCCGAAGAAGCGGCTCACCCCGCTGGGCCGCAAGCTCTCCCAGCTCCCCGTCGACCCGCGGCTCGCCCGGATGGTCATCGAGGCCGACCGCAACGGCTGTGTACGGGAAGTCATGGTGATCGCCGCCGCGCTCTCCATCCAGGACCCGCGCGAGCGCCCCGCCGAGAAGCAGACCCAGGCCGACCAGCAGCACGCCCGCTTCAAGGACGAGACGTCCGACTTCCTCGCCTTCCTCAATCTCTGGCGGTACATCAGGGAGCAGCAGAAGACGCTGTCCTCCTCCGCCTTCCGCCGTATGTGCAAGTCGGAGTATCTGAACTTCCTGCGGATCCGGGAGTGGCAGGACATCTACTCCCAGCTCCGTACGGTCGCCCGGCAGATGGGTATCCATCTCAACGAGGAGGACGCCGGGGACCAGTCCGTCCATGTCTCGCTGCTGGCGGGCCTGCTGTCGCACATCGGCATGAAGGATGTGAAGGACGCCGGCGGGGAGGCCGGCAAGGGCTCCGCGAAGAACGAGTACCTGGGCGCGCGCGGCGCGAAGTTCGCGGTGTTCCCGGGCTCGTCGCTCTTCAGGAAGCCACCGCGCTTCATCATGTCCGCCGAGCTGGTGGAGACCTCCCGGCTCTGGGCGCGGGTCAACGCGAAGATCGAGCCGGAGTGGATCGAACCCCTCGCCGGTCATTTGCTCAAGCGCACCCACAGCGAGCCGCACTGGGAGAAGGACGCGGCGGCCGTGATGGCGTACGAGAAGGTGACGCTCTACGGAGTGCCGATCGTCGCCCAGCGCAAGGTGAATTTCGGCCGTATCGATCCGGAGATCTCACGGGAGCTGTTCATCCGCCACGCGCTGGTCGAGGGCGACTGGCGTACGCATCATCAGTTCTTCCATGACAATCGCAAACTCCTCGGCGAGGTCGAGGAGCTGGAGCACCGGGCGCGGCGCCGCGACATCCTCGTGGACGACGAGACGCTCTACGACTTCTACGACCGGCGGGTGCCGGACGAGGTGGTCTCCGGCGCGCACTTCGACTCCTGGTGGAAGCAGAGGCGCCGCGAGGAGCCCGAGCTGCTCGACTTCGAGCGCTCGATGCTCATCAACGAGAAGGCCGGCTCGGTCACCAAGGACGACTATCCGGACTCCTGGCGGCAGGGCCGGCTCAGCTTCCGGGTGACGTACCAGTTCGAGCCGGGCGCGGACGCGGACGGGGTGACCGTCCACGTACCGCTCCAGGTGCTCAACCAGGTCACCTCCGAGGGCTTCGACTGGCAGATCCCCGGTCTGCGCGAGGACGTGGTCATGGAGCTGATCCGGTCGCTGCCCAAGCCGGTCCGCCGCCACTACGTGCCCGCGCCGAACTACGCGAAGGCGTTCCTGGAGCGCGCGGTGCCGCTCCAGGAGCCGCTGCCGGTCACGCTCGCCCGGGAGCTCCAGCGGATGGTGGGGGTTCCGGTCACGGGCGACGACTTCGATCTGTCGCGGGTCCCGGACCATCTGAAGATCACCTTCAGGATCGTGGACGAGCGGCGCCGCAAGATCGCCGAGGACAAGGATCTGGAGGCGCTGAAGCAGCGTCTGCGGCCCAAGGCCCGCCAGGCCCTCTCCCAGGCCGCCGCGGCCACCGCGGAGCGCTCGGGCGGCGCGTCGATCGAGCGCACGGGGCTGACGGACTGGACGATCGGCGCCCTCTCGCGGATCTTCGAGACCCGGCGGGCCGGTCAGCCGGTGAAGGCGTATCCGGCGCTGGTCGACCAGGGCGCGTCCGTCGCCGTACGCCTCTACGACACGGAGGCGGAGCAGCAGCAGGCGATGTGGGCGGGGACCCGGCGGCTGATCCTGCTGAACATCCCGGTGAACCCCGCGAAGTTCGCCTCCGACCGGCTCACCAACCAGCAGAAGCTGGCCCTGTCCCGCAATCCGCACGGCTCGGTCCAGGCGCTGTTCGACGACTGCGCGACGGCCGCGGCGGACCGGCTGATCGCGGAGCACGGGGGCCCGGCGTGGGACGAGGAATCGTTCCGGAAGCTGTACGACAAGGTCCGCGCCGATCTGGTCGACGCGACCGTACGGACCATCGGCCAGGTGCAGCAGATCCTGGCGGCGTGGCAGGCCTGTGAGCGCCGGCTGAAGGCCACGAACAGTCTGACCCTGGTGAACAACGTCCAGGACGTCAGGGACCAGCTCGCGGCCCTCGTACCGGCCGGCTTCGTCACCCGCACCGGGCTGCGCCGGCTGCCGGACCTGATGCGCTATCTCGTCGCGGTGGACCGGAGGTTGCAGCAGATGCCGACGGCCGTCCAGCGCGACACCACGCGGATGGAGAAGGTCCACGAGATGCAGGACGAGTACGCCTGGCTGCTCGAACAGCTCCCGAAGGGACGGCCGGTGCCCCAGCAGGTCCTGGACATCCGCTGGATGATCGAGGAGCTGCGGGTGAGCTATTTCGCCCATGCCCTGGGCACGGCCCAGCCCGTCTCGGACAAGCGCATCATGAAGGCGATCGACGCGGTGGCGCCCTGACGCCGCTGTGACGCCGCCATCGCCATCAGTCAGTTCGACCGCACCCTCCGAGCTGCTGTAGAGTCTCGTTTCGCAGCCGAGGAAACAAGGCCGCGAAACCTGGTCCTGTGGAGCAGTTTGGAGTGCTCGCCACCCTGTCAAGGTGGAGGCCGCGGGTTCAAATCCCGTCAGGACCGCAGTAATGAAGGCCCGTATCCGATCGGATGCGGGCCTTTTGCTGTCCGTATTCCTCCGGGAGCACGGAATCCCTCCGGGAGCACGGCCGGACGCGTCCCCGTCCGGCCTCGCCGCGGCGGCCCGCGCCGGCGCGGGCCCCGTGTGGCCCGTCCCCCTCGGGCAGGGCAAGGACCGTCGACGCCGGGGTAAGGCCCCAGTAATGGCGTCCTCAAATCCCCGGGGCCCGGTCCTGAGTGTCTTGACGGCGTCATCCGCCGGGGGTACCTAAGCATCAGGGCCCCACGTTCATCCCATCCCGGGGCCCGCACCGGGGGTGGTGTGCGGGATGTCATCGACAGTCGGACACAAGACGCGCGCGTTGCTGCGCGCCCATCTGGCGGCCGCGTCCGGCCGTCCGCACCGCACGGGCCACTGCCCGATCTGCCATCGTCTCCAGCGGCTCGCCATGGAGCCCTCGGCGGCCGACGACGGCTTCGCGGACGGCTGCTTCGAGGACGAGTTACCCGACGATCTGGCCCCGTCCCCCTCCTGACCACCGAGCGGCCTCCGACGGGCCTCCCACCGGTCGCCCCGGCCCCTCGGGCCGCGGTTCCGGCTCCGCCCGGCCCTTCACGGCCCGTCGGCGCCGTTTCCGGCGGGTGAGAGGAACGTCATGGCAAGGGCCATACAGTGTGACGGGCATCACGGAACAAATTCGAGGTAGGCCGGCGCTTACACCCTCCCTACAATCCACCAATTTAATATGTGCAATTGCACGCCTCTCGGAATCCCTCCGGAAACACCCGCCTCACCGTCCACACGGCGTCCGAACAGGACCGGAGCCCCGTCCTCCCCGGCACACAAAAAAGATCGCGCTGGACCCGGCGGAGTCCAGCGCGATCGACGACTTACCCGTGTTGCGAGGGCGTGGGTCCTGTTGGGGCAGGTGCCCGTCGTATGGAGCTATGGGTCGGGACGACCGGATATGGGGGACCCGGCAGTGCCCTGTCTAGTGAGCCCAGTTGTGCCCTGTAGTGCCTTGTTGCGCCTTGCTGAGCCTGGAAAAAGGCGTTCAGGCCTCGCTGCGCTGCTGCGGAATACCCGCAAGCAGTGCGCGGACCTCTGCCTCGCGATACCGGCGATGCCCACCGAGCGTGCGGATGGACGTGAGCTTGCCGGCTTTTGCCCAGCGAGTGACCGTCTTCGGGTCCACGCGGAACATCGTGGCAACCTCAGCCGGGGTCAGCAGCGGCTCGGCATCAGGGGTGCGAGCGGTCATGAGCGGCCTCCTCGGGAGAACCGAACCATCTCGGTTCTTTCCTCTAAATTCTGCACCTTGACCCGCGTTGCCCGAAATGGCGGACGCGGGCCGAGTCGGTTATAGGACGAACGGCTTGTCCTCGGCACTACAACTACACCATCCGTCCAGCCACGTCGGCCAAACCGATGGAATTGCCCTCTGAGGTGTTCATCAGCGGCGGAAGCCGATGGACCATGCCATAGCGGACAGTCACGTCACAGATACGATCAGTCACAGAGCGATCAGGAGTCACCAGACCCCCCGTATAGCGTGCAATGCTGAGTAATCCGCCCGTACTTGGGCGGAAGGAACCCTCCCCGGACTCCTTGTCCTATTTTGACACGAGGAGGGGCGATGGGCGCAAGAGCCCCGTTAGTGCGGTCCGTCACCCTTGCGGGCATAGGCCCGGATCGAGACCCCTGCCGCGGGGGCCGGATCCACCGGTGGTTCACGCCCGCTTCCGTCCTCGTTCATGCCCGCTTCGCCGCCCGTTCCGCCGTCGCGTGCCCGCGCCGGGCAGCGCCGCCGCGCCGGGTCCACCGTACGGTCCGCTCCCGGCGCGTACGAGCCGGGCTCGTCACGGGCCGTACCGCGCCCGTCAGTTGGCGAACAGCCGCTCCCGCACCGCCCGCCAGCGCTCCGTGAGCCGGCCGTAGGCCGCTCCCGCGCCCTCGCCGTCCCCCACCCGCAGCGCCGCGATCCCCGCCGCCACATCGGCGGCCGAGCGGTCCTCGGCGAGCTGCGCGCCGGGCAGGACGTGCACCAGGCCTCCGTAGTCCAGTTCGACCAGCGACCGGGGATGGAACTCTTCCAGCCACCGTCCCACATCCACCAGCCCCTCGATGAGCGGTGCGTCGTCCACCGTGTCCCGCAGGGTCTTCAGCGCGCGGGCCAGCCGCCGTCTCGCCTGCACCATCGGCGTCCGGTACCGCAGCGAGGGCACCCCGGGGCCGCCCGCCTCGTACTCCTTCTCGTCGTCGGAGAAGAGGGTGAACCACCCCACGGGCACCTGCCAGACGGCTGTCCTGATCCAGGGCCGCGCGTCCGGGTTCCGGTCCCGCCAGCGCTCGTAGTCCGCCGCCGCCTGGCCCCGCACCACCGGCGGCAGCACCGCGTCGAGCAGCGGCACCGGCAGCGACTCCGTCAGCTCCTCCAGCGCCAGCCAGCCGCGCAGCCGGGTCCGCCACGGACAGACGCACACCACGCCGTCCACCACGGCGACGAACGCGTCCCCGCTCTCGTGCACCGGTACGGCCACCGGCGGGGTGGGCAGCAAGTCGGCCAGGGAGCGCCGCAGTTCGTCCTGCGCGGTGGGCGTACGGTCACGTCTGGCGTAGCGCGTCCAGTGGTCCCTCTCGGCCTCAGGAAAGGCCGCCAGCGGCTCATAGACCCGCAGGTAGGACGCGTAGGGAACGAGAACAGAAGACACCGCCGGCATGCCGGGCATCGTCCCACGCCTGTACTCCTCCAGGGGGTGATCCTGGGCACTGCGGCTGATCTACGCCCCCGTAGGACTTACCCTCTTGGTTGCCCAGCCGGTCCCTCCCCACCCACAGGAGGGACATCCCACCGCCGCTTCGTACTTGGGAGTCACCACCGTGACCGATCTGACCGACGGCGTCCTGCACACCCTGTTCCGGTCGGAGCAGGGGGGCCATGAGCAAGTCGTGCTCTGCCAGGACCGTTCCAGCGGCCTCAAGGCCGTCATCGCCATCCACTCCACCGCTCTGGGCCCGGCCCTCGGCGGCACCCGCTTCTACCCGTACGGGTCCGAGGAGGAGGCCGTCGCCGACGCGCTGAACCTCTCCCGGGGCATGTCGTACAAGAACGCCCTGGCCGGGCTCGACCACGGCGGCGGCAAGGCTGTGATCATCGGCGATCCGGAACAGATCAAGAGCGAGGAGCTGCTGCTCGCATATGGCCGATTCGTTGCGTCGCTGGGCGGCCGCTATGTCACGGCGTGCGATGTCGGCACCTATGTCGAGGACATGGACGTCGTGGCCCGCACCTGTGCGTGGACCACGGGCCGCTCCCCCGAGAACGGCGGCGCGGGCGACTCGTCGGTGCTGACCGCCTTCGGGGTCTTCCAGGGCATGCGGGCCAGCGCGCGGCACCAGTGGGGCGACCCGTCGCTGCGCGGCCGTACGGTCGGGATCGCGGGCGTCGGCAAGGTCGGGCGCCATCTCGTGGAGCACCTCCTGGAGGAGGGCGCCCGGGTCGTGATCACGGATGTACGGGAAGAATCGGTACGCCGGATCACCGACCGCCACCCCGAGGTCACCGTGGTCGCCGACACCGAGGCGCTGATCCGTACCGAGGGCCTGGACATCTACGCGCCGTGCGCGCTCGGCGGCGCCCTGAACGACGCCTCCGTCCCCGTGCTCACCGCCACCGTGGTGTGCGGGGCCGCCAACAACCAGCTCGCCCACCCGGGCGTCGAGAAGGATCTCGCGGACCGCGGGATCCTCTACGCGCCCGACTATGTGGTGAACGCCGGTGGCGTGATCCAGGTCGCCGACGAACTCCACGGCTTCGACTTCGAGCGGTGCCGCGCGAAGGCCGCGAAGATCTTCGACACCACACTGGAAATCTTCGCACGCGCAAAGGAAGACGGTATTCCGCCGGCCGCGGCGGCCGACAGGATCGCCGAGCACAGGATGGCGGAAGCGCGCCGTCGCTGACCGTCGGGGGAGGGGTGGCCGGGCGCCCGGGAGACGAGACTCACGCCGGTCGGCGGGTCGCCCCTCCAGAAGAGGTTAAAATCGACGCTGACCAGGGAGGACGGGGCGCCTCGCTGGTCCTGCGCCGGGGCGCGTCATGCGGGCGGCGTACCGTATGGCCGCGAGAGCAGGTACCGTTGAAGCCCTACGGACGGGTCTCTCCGCGGAGAGCTCGTTCTGATTCATGAACGCGTGTCAAGACTCTGGGGCCGTCGAGCCCCGTCACCGAGGGGGTCGAGCCATGGGGCGCGGCCGGGCCAAGGCCAAGCAGACGAAGGTCGCCCGCCAGCTGAAGTACAACAGCGGCGGGACTGACCTGTCGCGTCTGGCCAACGAGCTGGGCGCGTCGACCTCGAGTCAGCCGCCGAACGGCGAGCCGTTCGAGGACGACGACGAGGAAGACGACCCGTACGCACAGTACGCGGATCTGTACAACGACGACGAGGACGAGGACGACGAGTCCGGACCCTCGGCGCAGCGCCGCGGCGCTTGACGTCCGTATACCCAGAGCAGTACCTCAGTGGCCCGGTCCGGGGCCGTAGTCCTGGACCGGGTTCTGTGCTGCCCACGCACGCATCCGGCACGCATCCGGCTGAGTCGTCCGTGCGTCTGTCCGACCGGGTCACGCCGACTCGGTCGCGCTCCGTGCGTCCGCGCGCGTGCGTCCGGGCGGGTCAGCTCCGGTAGTCGCCCGTCAGCGTCGCACCCGTGGTGTGATCGCCACGCTCCGTGATCTCACCGGCGATCCACGACTCCACACCCCGGTCGGCGAGCGTGGTGAGCGCGGCGTCGGCCGACTCCGCGGGGACGACGGCGATCATGCCGACGCCCATGTTCAGCGTCTTCTCCAGCTCCGGGCGCTCCACCTGGCCGGCCGTTCCCACCAGGTCGAAGACCGCGCCGGGGGTCCAGGTCGAGCGGTCCACCGTGGCGTGCAGCCCGTCCGGGATCACCCGGGCGAGATTGGCGGCCAGGCCGCCGCCGGTGATGTGACTGAACGCGTGCACCTCGGTCGTCCTGGTGAGTGCCAGACAGTCCAGCGAGTAGATCTTGGTGGGCTCCAGCAGCTCCTCGCCGAGCGTGCGGCCGAACTCCTCGATCCGGCGGTCCAGCGACCAGCCGGCCCGGTCGAAGACCACATGACGGACCAGTGAGTACCCGTTGGAGTGAAGACCGGACGACGCCATGGCGATCACCGCGTCACCCGTACGGATACGATCCGCGCCGAGCAGCCGGTCGGCCTCGACCACGCCCGTACCGGCGCCCGCGACATCGAAGTCGTCCTCGCCCAGCAGCCCCGGGTGCTCGGCGGTCTCGCCGCCGACCAGTGCGCAGCCGGCCAGGACACAGCCTTCGGCGATGCCCTTGACGATGGCGGCGACCCGCTCGGGGTGGACCTTGCCGACACAGATGTAGTCGGTCATGAAGAGCGGCTCCGCGCCGCAGACGACCAGGTCGTCCACGACCATGCCGACCAGATCGTGACCGATCGTGTCGTACACGCCCATCTTGCGGGCGAGGTCGACCTTCGTACCGACCCCGTCGGTGGCGGAGGCGAGGAGCGGGCGCTCGTAGCGCTTGAGGGCGGAGGCGTCGAAGAGACCGGCGAAGCCGCCGATGCCACCGAGCACCTCGGGGCGGCGGGTCTTCTTCACCCACTCCTTCATGAGCTCGACCGCGCGGTCACCGGCTTCGATGTCGACACCCGCGGCGGCGTAGCTGGCACCAGTGGTCGTCTCGGACATGGCTGGATACTTTCCTGTCGGCATTCGGTCGTCGGAGGTGGGTGTGCGGGCGGGGCCGGGGAGCGGTGGGATCACGGCGCCGGCGTCACGGACCGCGAGACGGGCATTACGGGCGCCGGAGCGCGTCCGTGGCCGCCGTGTTGGCCGGGCCCGCCGCCAGCTCGGTCTCCAGGAGCTGCTTGCCGAGCAGCTCGGGGTCGGGCAGATCCATCGGATACTCGCCGTCGAAGCAGGCACGGCAGAGGTTCGGCTTGGCGATCGTGGTCGCCTCGACCATCGCGTCGAGCGAGATGTACGCCAGTGAATCGGCGCCCATGGAGATCCCGATCTCCTCGACCGTCATGCCATTGGCTATCAGCTCGGCACGGGTCGCGAAGTCGATGCCGAAGAAGCACGGCCACTTCACCGGCGGTGACGAGATCCGGATGTGGACCTCGGCGGCACCGGCCTCCCGGAGCATCTTGACCAGGGCGCGCTGGGTGTTGCCGCGGACGATCGAGTCGTCCACGACCACCAGGCGCTTGCCCCGGATGACCTCCTTGAGCGGATTCAGCTTGAGCCGGATACCGAGCTGGCGGATGGTCTGGGACGGCTGGATGAAGGTCCGGCCGACATAGGCGTTCTTGACGAGGCCCGAGCCGTAGGGAATGCCGCTGGCCTCCGCGTAGCCGATGGCGGCCGGGGTGCCCGACTCGGGGGTCGCTATGACCAGATCGGCCTCGACGGGAGATTCTTCGGCGAGTTTCCGGCCCATTTCGACTCGGGACAGATACACGTTGCGCCCGGCGATGTCCGTATCGGGACGGGCCAGGTAGACATACTCGAAGACACAGCCCTTGGGCTTCGCTTCCGCGAATCGCTGGGTGCGCAGACCGTTCTCGTCGATGGCGATCAGCTCGCCGGGCTCGATCTCACGGACGTACGAGGCACCACAGATGTCGAGGGCGGCGCCCTCGGAGGCGACCACCCAGCCGCGTTCGAGACGGCCGAGGACCAGCGGGCGGATGCCCTGCGGGTCACGGGCGGCGTAGAGGGTGTGCTCGTCCATGAAGACGAACGAGAAGGCGCCCCGGACATCCGGGAGGATCCGGGCGGCGGCTTCCTCGACCGTGAGGGGCTTGCCGTCGTCGTCCGTCTGGCTGGCCAGCAGCGCCGTGACCAGATCGGTGTCGTTGGTGGCGGCGACCCGGGTCGAGCGGCCGTTCTCCTTGGGCAGGTCGGCGACCATCTCGGCGAGCCGGGCGGTATTGACCAGATTGCCGTTGTGACCGAGCGCGATCGAGCCGTGGGCCGTGGCCCGGAACGTCGGCTGCGCGTTCTCCCACACCGAGGCTCCGGTGGTGGAGTAGCGGGCATGGCCCACCGCGATATGGCCCTGGAGGGAGCTGAGCGAGGTTTCGTCGAAGACCTGGGAAACCAGGCCCATGTCCTTGAAAACGAGGATTTGGGAACCATTGCTCACTGCGATGCCCGCGGACTCCTGTCCACGGTGCTGCAGGGCATACAGTCCGAAATAGGTGAGCTTGGCGACCTCTTCGCCCGGGGCCCAGACTCCGAAGACGCCACAAGCGTCCTGGGGGCCTTTCTCTCCGGGGAGCAGGTCGTGGTTGAGTCGTCCATCACCACGAGGCACGCCACCGAGTGTAGGCGAGATCGACCACTGGTCCGAATTGGGGATGCGGGCCGGCTCCGCGATCGCCCGTCGATCCGCCCTCCCGCTACTTGCCCGCGGCCGCCGCCATGGCGTCCAGGCCCTGGCCATCGGCCCGCTTGAGCGTCAGGGCACGGTGGTGCACCTCATATGTGACCTTGCCCTCCAGCACCTTCTGCACCTGGCGTTCCAGGGTCATCTCGGGCCCCGGACAGAGCTTGCGGGTGGAGGAGAGCCGGCCGAAGGTGACGGTGGCGGCGGCCTGGGACCCGGCCGCGGCGTCGGCCCCGGCGACCTTCGCGGTGCCGCGGAAGGTGTTGCAGCCGAAGCTGCCCTCCACGGAGCCGTCCTTACCGAACGTGAGATACGCCTTGCCTTCGGTGCCCTTGGGCAGGGAGGTCGCGGTGGCGCCGGCGACCAGCGCGTCGACCGTCCACCTGGTGCCGGCGAGCGGGACCGGCGCTCCGGAGGTCAGGGTGATCGCGTCGCCGTCGGCGGTGGTGAGCGTGAGCCGCCTGTCCTTCTCCGTGCCCCCGACCGTGGCCTTGAGCTTGCCGGAGAAGGCTCCGTCGAGCGCCTTCTCGAAGGCCCGGAGCTCCTCGGGGCAGCCGATCAGCGTCGACTCCTTGTCACCCACGGTGACGGTGTCGCCGTCGACGGTGACATCCGCGCCGATGGTGTTGCAGCCCGTACGCGCGCTGGCCCGGCCCTTGGTGCCGATCTCCACGCTCGCTCCCGCGGGCGCGGCGGTCTTCCTGCCGTCGACGGTCAGGCTGTCGACGCTCCAGTGGACATCGGTGAGAGGGAGTCCGGTCCGTACGGAACCACCGCCGTCCGCAGAACCCGCGCCCGCCGAGGACCCGGAGCCGGACTCCGTGCCGCAGGCGGCCAGCGTGAACAGTGCGACGGTGGTGACCGAAGTGATCGCAGTGACGTGGGTGATCTTCTGTTTCCGCATACCGGTGGGACGGGGAGCCCCCGCGTACGGTTCCGTCGTGCCGGGGGCGGGCGTCTCCGTCACCCCATGAGCGGAAGCAGATCACCCAGATCCGCGCGCTCGCCGCTCGCGCTGACGTGCGCCGCGTCCAGCTCCTCGCGCCAGGTCGTACGGCCGGTGGCGAGGCGGATCCAGGTGAGGGGGTCGGTCTCCACCACATTGGGGGGCGTGCCACGGGTGTGGCGGGGACCCTCCACGCACTGGACCACGGCGTACGGCGGGATCCGCACCTCCGTGGACGCGCCGGGCGCCTTCACGGCGAGGGTGTCGGCGAGCAGCCGGGTGCAGGCGGCGAGGGCCTGCCGGTCGTACGGGACGGCCAGCCCGGCCACCGCGCGGTTGAGGTCGTCGGTGTGGACGGTCAGCTCGACGGTCCGGGTGACCAGGAAGTCTCCGAGCCGCATCACACCGAGCCGAGTCGTGAGCAGCAGATCGTCGGGAGCCCCGGGCAGCAGCGCGGCGATCCGGTCGGCGGTGCGCTCGAACAACTCGTCGGGGGACGCGGAAGCGGCTGTCGCCTTGACGTCCTCGCTGATGTCCTTGGCGAGGACGGCGGTGGCGAACGGCCATTCGAGCAGCGGGACCACGGGGCCGGCGGCCGGCGCGGACCGTTCGGAGAGCTGCCGCGTGGCCGCCTCGACGGTCCGCGAGACGGACTCGACGGCCAGGGTGAGATGCGCGGCCAGCTCGCGCACGGTCCAGTCACCGAGCGCGGTGGGCAGGGCGAGCTGTTCCTCCGTGAGACCCGCGACCGCCTCACGGACGTTCCCGAACTGCGCCAGAACGGCGGTCCGGATCATGGCGGAGTCATAACTGCGCAGACGCTTCTTGGCCGTTGGCATGCAGCGAGGCTAACCGAGCACCCCGGCCCCCCGACAGCCATCCGGCCACCCTGCCCCGGGGCCCGCCGTTCAGTGGTCGCGCACCTGTGCCGCGGTGCCCGGCGAGGCGGCCGTCGGCTCCTCTCCCACCGTGAACTCCTCCCCGTTCGCGGGGACTCCGACGCCCTCCCAGCGGAACGGGATGCCTCGCGCCACGTCCGGATCCGGATGGTCCATGAGCTGGAAGTGCACATGCGGCTCGGTCGAATTGCCCGAGTTTCCGCAGCGGGCCAGGACCTGACCGGTCCGTACCCGGTCGCCCGCGCGGACCTGGAGCGAGCCGCGCTGAAGATGGGCGTAGAGCGCGTACGTACCGTTCCCGAGGTCGAGTACGAGACGGTTGCCCGTGATCCAGCCCGCCCCGCCGATCTCGCGCGCGGCGCTCTCGATCAGCATCAGATAGGCCAGGGCGGGCAGGGAGTTGCGGCTGAGATGGTCGCGCTGCCGGTCCGAGGCATGGACGACGGTCGCGTCCGCCACCGCGAGAAGAGGTGCGCCGAAGGCCGGGAAGTCGCGGTTGCGGCGGACGACCGGCCACAGCCGGGCGAAGGCGGGACGGGCACCGGGACCGCCCTCCGCCACGATGTCGATCGCGTAGGTCTGGCCATAGGCGTGGGTGGCATGGCTGGGCACGCTGTCGGCCGGGCTGTTGAGCGCGGACCAGCGGCCCGCGACCGGTGGCGCCACCTCCGTCGCGGCGGGCCGGTTCGCGAGGTGGGCGCGGGCCGCCCGGCTCATCCCGAGAGCCACGGCGACGGCCACAGCCGCCGGCAGCATGGTCAGCCACCAGGAAAGACGCAGGCCGCCGAACACGTCCACGAGCACGAGCGCGACGAAGACCAGCCAGGACAGCCGGTAGAAGATCATGACGTACTTACGGACGGACATCGTTCCCCCTCGACGGTTACGGATCGGCCCCGGCGGCCCGGTTCAGGCCCGGCCCAATTCAGGCCCGGCCCCTCCGGTTCACGGCCGGGCCCGGGTCACGGCCGGGCGGCCGACAGCATCACCAGCAGCGGTACGACCCGGGCCGCCGGGACCTCGTAGCGGCCGCGCCCGGTCGTGTGCAGCCAGCCCGCCCCGGTGAGCTGGCGCAGATGGTGGTAGATCTGGCCGGTCGTGCCGATGTCCTCCAGCCCGGCCAGTTCGGCGGCGGTGCGCAGGCCGCCGAGGATCTCGCGCAGCAGCCGGAGCCGTACCGGGTGACCGAGCGCCGCGAAGGACTCGGCCGAATCCGACCAGTCGGCGTCGAGGAGCCCGTCGGTGAGCGTGCCGTACTGCCACTCGTACCGCTCCTCCGTCGGCAGCCGCACCGCGCCGGTGTAGAGCACACCGCCGTTCGGCGAACCGGCCTTCGCGACGTCCTCCTTCAGCCGCTGGAGCGCCCAGAAGTCACCTCCGCCCACGGGCGGCACCCCGCCGTCCCCGCCGTCCGCCCCTTCCAGCGCCGCGAGCCGCCGCTCCAGCGCGGCCACCCGCTCTTCGAGATCCATACGGAGAAGTTACGTAATTACGTAATCGCTTGGCAAGTACGGAAACAAGCCACCGGCAGACGCCCGGCGCCCACGGCGAAGCCCCCGCCCGGCGGACACCGGACGGGGGCTTGATGCTGAGGCAGAGCGGGGGCTCGAGACTGAGCCGGGCGGGGGCGGCGGTCAGGCCAGCAGAGCGGGGATCGTGGCCTCGTGGGCCGTCCTGAGTTCGCCCAGCGTGATGCCGAACTCGCCCTGGATCTCGATCTCCTCGCCGTCCACCACACCGATGCGGGTCACCGGCAGCCCCCGGGCGCCGCACATGTCGGTGAAGCGGAGCTCCTCGCTGCGCGGTACGGCGACGACCGCGCGGCCCGCCGACTCGCTGAACAGGAAGGTGAACGCGTCGAGCCCGTCCGGCACGACCAGCCGGGCGCCGTGTCCGCCGCGCAGGCAGGACTCGGTGACCGCCTGGATCAGACCGCCGTCGCTCAGATCGTGCGCCGCGTCGATCATTCCGTCGCGGGACGCCGAGATCAGGATCTCGCCGAGCAGCTTCTCCCGGTCCAGGTCCACGGCCGGCGGCAGCCCGCCGAGATGGTCGTGCACCACCTGCGACCAGGCCGAGCCGCCGAACTCCTCGCGCGTGTCACCGAGGAGATAGAGGAGCTGGCCCTCCTCCTCGAACGCGATCGGCGTACGGCGGTTGACGTCGTCGATCACGCCGAGCACGGCCACGACCGGCGTCGGGTGGATCGCCGTCTCACCGGTCTGGTTGTAGAGCGAGACATTGCCGCCGGTGACCGGGGTGCCGAGCTGGAGGCAGCCGTCCGCCAGACCACGGGTGGCCTCGGCGAACTGCCACATGACGGCCGGGTCCTCGGGCGAACCGAAGTTCAGGCAGTCGGAGATGGCGAGCGGCTTGGCGCCGGAGGCCGCGACATTGCGGTACGCCTCCGCCAGCGCGAGCTGCGCGCCCGTGTACGGGTCGAGCTTGGCGTACCGGCCGTTGCCGTCGGTCGCCATCGCCACGCCCAGATTCGACTCCTCGTCGATCCGGACCATCCCGGCGTCCTCGGGCTGCGCGAGCACGGTGTTGCCCTGGACGAAACGGTCGTACTGGTCGGTGATCCACGCCTTCGACGCCTGGTTGGGCGACGCGACCAGCTTCAGGACCTGGTCCCTCAGCTCGGCCGACGTGGCCGGGCGCGGCAGCTTGTTGGCGTCGTCCGCCTGGAGCGCGTCCTGCCACTCGGGACGGGCGTACGGCCGGTGGTAGACCGGGCCGTCGTGCGCCACCGAGCGCGGGGGCACGTCCACGATCTGCTCGCCGTGCCAGAAGATCTCCAGGCGCTCGCCCTCGGTGACCTCACCGATGACGGTGGCGATGACGTCCCACTTCTCGCAGATCTCCATGAAGCGGTCGACCTTGTCGGGCTCGACCACCGCGCACATGCGCTCCTGCGACTCGCTCATGAGGATCTCCTCGGGCGAGAGGGTCGCGTCACGCAGCGGGACGGTGTCCAGCTCGACCCGCATCCCGCCGGAGCCCGCGGACGCCAGCTCGCTCGTCGCGCAGGACAGGCCCGCGCCGCCGAGGTCCTGGATCCCGGCCACGAGCTTCTCGCGGAAGATCTCCAGGGTGCACTCGATGAGGAGCTTCTCCTGGAACGGGTCACCGACCTGGACGGCGGGCCGCTTGGCCGGTCCGGTCGATTCGAAGGTCTCGCTCGCCAGGACCGACACCCCGCCGATCCCGTCGCCGCCGGTGCGGGCACCGTAGAGGATCACCTTGTTGCCGGTGCCCGACGCCTTCGCGAGATGGATGTCCTCGTGCTTCATCACACCGATACAGCCGGCGTTGACCAGCGGGTTTCCCTGGTAGCAGGGGTCGAAGACGACCTCGCCGCCGATGTTCGGCAGACCCAGGCAGTTGCCGTAACCGCCGATGCCCGCGACCACACCGGGCAGTACCCGCTTGGTGTCGGGGTGGTCGGCGGCACCGAAGCGCAGCGGGTCCACGACCGCGACCGGCCGGGCGCCCATGGCGAGGATGTCGCGGACGATGCCGCCGACACCGGTGGCCGCGCCCTGGTAGGGCTCGATGTACGACGGGTGGTTGTGCGACTCGACCTTGAAGGTGACCGCGTACCCCTGGCCGACATCGACGACGCCCGCGTTCTCGCCGATGCCGACGAGCATCGCGTCACTGGCGGGAGCCTTCTCGCCGAACTGCTTGAGATGCACCTTGCTGCTCTTGTACGAGCAGTGCTCGGACCACATGACGGAGTACATGGCCAGCTCGGCGCCGGTGGGACGGCGCCCGAGGATCTCGCGGATCCGGGCGTACTCGTCCTCCTTGAGGCCGAGGTCCTTCCAGGGCTGCTCGGTCTCGGGCGTTCCGGTCGCGTGCTTGACCGTGTCGAGGGTCTTGATGGTCATCAGGCGCTTACCAGCTTCTTCAGGATCGAGGTGAAGAATCCCAGGCCGTCGGTACGGCCCGTACCGATCAGCGGCTCCACGGCGTGCTCGGGGTGCGGCATCAGGCCGACGACATTGCCCGCCGCGTTGGTGACACCGGCGATGTCACGGAGCGAGCCGTTGGGGTTGCCGTCCAGATAGCGGAAGGCGACCCGGCCCTCGGCCTCCAGCTCGTCGAGCGTGCGCTCGTCGGCGACGTACCGGCCGTCGATGTTCTTCAGGGGTACGGAGATTTCCTGGCCCGCGGAATAGTCGGCGGTCCAGTCGGTCCCCGCGTTCTCCACCCGCAGTTTCTGGTCGCGGCAGATGAAGTGGAGATGGTTGTTGCGCAGCATCGCGCCGGGGAGCAGATGGGACTCGGTGAGGATCTGGAAGCCGTTGCAGATTCCGAGGACCGGCAGACCGGCCTTCGCCTGCTCGATGACCGTCTCCATCACCGGGGAGAACCGGGAGATGGCCCCGGCCCGCAGATAGTCGCCGTAACTGAAGCCGCCGGCCAGGACGACCGCGTCGACCTGGTGGAGATCCTTGTCACGGTGCCAGAGGGAGACGGGCTCGGCCCCGGCGATACGGACGGCGCGGAGGCTGTCGCGGTCGTCGAGGGTGCCGGGGAAGGTGACGACTCCGATACGAGCGGTCACTTCTGCTCCCCGGCCGTCCCGGCGACGACGCGCCCGGTCTCCTCGACCTTGACGACGAAGTCCTCGATGACGGTGTTGGCGAGAAAGGTCTCGGCCATCTCATGGATACGGGCGAGGGCGGCGTCGTCGACCGGCCCCGCCACCTCGAGCTCGAAGCGCTTTCCCTGGCGGACATCGGCGATCCCCTCGAAGCCCAGACGGGGCAGCGCGCGCTGCACAGCCTGTCCCTGCGGGTCGAGGATCTCCGGCTTGAGCATGACGTCGACTACGACGCGTGCCACTGGCACTCCCGGTGGTGTGGTGCGGCTGGTTCTGCTGCTGTGTTCTCCCCGGGGAATCCCCGGGTCCCGGGGAATCCCCCAGACCCCCCGAGCTTCCCTCAGCGTACCCGGCCCGAGAATCTACGCGGGTAGATACCCGCTCGGCAGATCACCGGGCGATTTCGCCCGCGCGGGCAACGCCCGGGAAAATCCCGGGAAAAACCACGGCCCCCCATTGCACGGGACACGCTGATGCAATTGGCTGGGCTTCACAATGCGGCGCCTGCCGCTGTACAAAGGAATACAGCGGAAAGCAGCATTGCCCCCGAAGTCCCGAGAAGTCCCCAGTTAACAGCCGGAAGGCCGGTATCGCCGCACGTCAGCCGTCTTTCCCGGACGGCGGGGACCGGGCGGTGCCGCAAGAAAGGACCGATATCCGTGGCGCAGCGCGTAGTGGTCACGCTCTCCGACGACATCGATGGCGGAGAAGCGTCGGAAACGGTCACGTTCGGCCTGGACGGGAAGACGTACGAGATCGACCTCAATCCCGCCAATGCAAAGAAACTGCGCAAGGCCCTGGCACCGTTCATGGCCGCAGGCCGAAAGCAGACAAACGCCAGTAAGCACGGCAAAATCCGCACGACCTACCGGCACACCTCCCTCGCGCCCGATCCGGCGGCCGTCCGCGCCTGGGCCCAGTCCCACAGGATGGAGGTGCCCGCCCGAGGCAGGATCCCCAAGCGGGTCTACGAGGCGTTCCGCGAGGCGAGTTGAGCCACTGACGGCCCGTGGGGCCGGCCGGGCCACGCGACGGCGCACCGAGTTGCACAGCACCCCCACCGATCGGCTAGAGTTTGGACCACGCCGAGGGGCAAGGCCGAAAGGCCGGAACCTCGCCGAGCGTGCGGGTGTAGTTCAGTAGCAGAACGCCCCCTTTCCAAGGGGGAGGCGCAGTGTGCAATTCCTGTCACCCGCTCTGCATCGCTCTTCGGTCCACTCAGTGGATCGGGTAGGGTGATGGTCGCACCGAGCGATCGGTGCGGTGCGGACGTGGCTCAGTTGGTAGAGCATCACCTTGCCAAGGTGAGGGTCGCGAGTTCGAATCTCGTCGTCCGCTCGGAAGTGAAGGTTCCGGCCGAAAAAAAGAGGCCGAGATCTTCGCAGCACGGTGTATCAGTACGTACAGTCGCCCGGCCGGTTTCATCGGCCGGGCGTTTCTGTGTGCGCGGGCCTGCGGGGCACGGGAGCCTGCGGAGCGCGGGGCCGACAGGGCACGGGGTACGCGGCCGAGGGTCGGACCAGGGGCAGCCGGACCAGGCACAGTCGGACCGGGGGCAGTCGGACCGGGGCCAGGCCGCTGATCGGGGTCAGGCCGATGATCAGGGTGTGCGATGAACGGCGGCACACCAGGGCCCGCAAGGGACAAACCACCCCAATCCCTCAGCGGGTCGCTCGCCGTCCCGGCGAATCCCCCGCGCCAGAATGACCGGACGATGCCGCCCCGGCCCGGACTCCACCGGCCATTCCCCTGTTCCGGCGTCGCGTCGAACCGGAGAACCGGAGAACATGATGCGGACTCGTCCCGGCGGGAGCCGGTCCCTTGTCGGGGCGCTCCTCACCGCCCTCGCCCTGCTCTCGGGCTGCGCCGATCACCCCGACGGGACACACCCGAAGCGAGGTCCGGCCCACGCGTCGTCGTCCTCGGTGTCTCCCGCCGTCATGGCTTCGCCGTCACCGCCGCTGACCGCGGCCCGGCCGACCGGCGCCCTCCGCAACCCTCCTGAAGTGGCCAGCAAGAACGGCTCCCTGCGCACGCGCATCGTGGTGGAGCGCAAAAAGGTGCGGCTCGCGGGCAAAGAGCTGTGGGCCCTGACCTACAACGGGCAGTACATGCCGCCGACCCTGCGCATCAAGCCCGGGGACCATTTGCGGCTCGCGATGGTGAACAAGATCGACAAGATGACGAACCTGCATGTCCACGGTCTGCACGTCTCGCCCAGCGGACACTCGGACAACATCTTCGTCATGATCGAACCCGGGGAGACGTTCCACTACTCGTACCAGTTCCCGCGCAATCTCGCGCCGGGAACGTACTGGTACCACCCGCACCCGCACACCCTGTCCGCTCCCCAGACCGCGGGTGGAATGTCCGGGATCATCATCGTGGACGGACTGCGGCGGTATCTGCCGAAGGCGCTGCGGAACATCACCGAACGGGTCGTCGCGCTCAAGGACTTCCAGTGGGTGGACGACCAGATCAAGACCGCGGATCTCAGCATCGGGGCCCCCACCACCCGGGTGGTCAACGGACAGCTCAACCCCGCCATCCACATCCGGCCGGGCGAGACCCAGCTCTGGCGGATCGCCAACATCGGCGCCAACATCTTCTACAAGGTGGCGCTGCCGGGCCACAGATTCCGGGTGATCGCCCGGGACGGGAACCCCGTCACCAAGACCTACTCCGTCGACACGATCGTCATCCCGGCCGCGGCCCGCTACGACGTACTGGTGGAGGGCGGTCCGCCCGGCACCACCGCGCTGAAGACGCTCCCGTACAACACGGGCACCGCCGGCAACCAGTTCCCCGAGGCGACCCTCGCCACGGTCGTCTCGCGGGGGAAGGCCATGACTCCGGCACAGCCCCCCAGCGCCTTCGCGCCCGCCCGGGACCTCGCCAAGGCCAAGATCGCCGCCCGGAGGACGATCACCTACACGGAGAACGCGGCCGGCACCCAGTTCTACATCAACGGCAAGCAGTTCGACCCGAACCGCATCGACTTCACCGGGCGGTTGAACACCGTCCAGGAGTGGACGGTCCGGAACAACAGCGACGAGACGCACACATTCCATGTGCACACGAACGACTTCCAGTTGATGAGCACGAACGGCAGACCCCAGACGTTCTACGGCTACCAGGACACGGTGGACGTGCCGCCGCGCGGGAACATCGTCGTCCGCACCAGCTTCGAGGACTACACCGGCAAGACGGTGCTGCACTGCCACATCCTCAATCACGAGGACAAGGGCATGATGTCCGTCCTGGAGATCGTCGACGGCCCCGCCGCACCCGGCACCCGCAAGGACCCGGCCGCACCCGGGACGCGGAAGGACTGAACTCCCGCCCCACCTGAACTCCCGCCCCACCTGAACTCCCGCCCCACCGCCGGAAGTCCGGACACCCGGCCCTCCGGGTGGACGGTCCATGACATATGTCATCGGCGGCGGTGACAGCGCGCACTGCCGACCGCCCCGGCAGCCCGGAACCCTGAAGACATGACTGAGTCTTCGCTGACCGCACCGCCCGGCACAGAACCGGCGGTGATCGAGGTGGACACGCTACGACGTAGCTACGCCGGCGGCTTCACGGCGGTGGACGGCGTCTCGTTCTCCGTGGCGCGGGGCGAGCTGTTCGCGCTGCTCGGGACGAACGGCGCGGGCAAGACCTCCACCGTCGAAGTGCTGGAGGGGCTCGCCCGGCCCAGCGGCGGCACGGTGCGGGTGCTGGGGAACGATCCGTACACGCGGCGTTCCGCCGTACGCCCCCGTGTCGGGGTGATGCTCCAGGAGGGCGGCTTCCCCTCCGATCTGACGGTCGCCGAGACCGTACGGATGTGCGCGGGCTGCACGAGCGGGGCGCGGCCCACCGGTGAGGCGCTGGAGCTGGTGGGGCTCGGGGAACGGTCCGGCGTACGGGTCAAGCAGCTCTCCGGCGGTGAGCGCAGGCGCCTCGATCTGGCGCTCGCGCTGCTCGGCCGGCCCGAGGTGCTCTTCCTCGACGAGCCGACGACGGGCCTGGACGCCGAGGGGCGGCACGACACCTGGGAGCTGGTACGACGCCTCCGGGACGGCGGCACCACCGTGCTGCTGACCACGCACTATCTGGAGGAGGCCGAGGCCCTCGCCGACCGGCTGGCGATCATGCACCGGGGCCGGATCCAGGTCTCCGGGACCCCGGCCGAAGTGACCTCGACGCGGCCGGCCCGGATCCGTTTCCTGCTGCCCGCCGAGGTTCCCGCCGGGCGGCTGCCGCTCTCGCTGAAGGCCGCGGCGGAGGGACGGCGGGTGGAGATCCGGACCCGGCGGCTCCAGCGGGACCTGGAAGAACTCCTGCGCTGGGCACGGGAGTCGGACGTGGAGCTGGAGGCGCTGGACGCGCGGTCCGCCTCTCTCGAAGAGGCGTTTCTCGACATCGCGGCGCGGAGCGCGGAGACGGCGGACCGGGGGGTGGGGGTGCGATGACGGCGCACGCGGACGGGGACGGGGACACGACGGCGGCGGGCAGGGCGACGGGCGAGGCGATGGGCGGGGAGATGGCCGGGGCGAGGGGCGGGGAGATGGCCGGGGCGAGGGGCACGGCGACGGAAAGGGGGACGGACGTGGGGACAAAGGGGGCGGACGAGGGGACGACGACGGTCGCGGGGCGGCTGGGCGCGCTCGGCAGGGCCGAGTTCACGCTGCTCGGGAGGAACAGGACGGCGGTGTTCGCCGGGCTCTTCGTGCCGGTGGCCATGATCGGGACCACCAAGGCGTCGCTCGGCGGGATCGATCTGGGCGCAACCGGCATGAGCGCCGTCGAGGCCGCGATGTCCGGTGGTGTCGGCATGGTCCTGCTCATGGCCGTCTACTCGAACCTCGCCTCCGCGTACACGGCCCGGCGCGAGGAACTGGTGCTCAAGCGGCTCCGTACGATCGAGGCGTCCGACCGCGAGATCCTCGCGGGCACCGCGCTGCCCGCGGTGGCGCTGGCGTTCGTACAGTCCGTGCTGATGATCGCGGCCGGGGTCGCCTTCCTCGGGGTACGGGCACCGCAGCAGCCGGTGGTGCTGGTCGTCGGACTGCTGGCGGGTCTGGCGCTGTTCACCGCGCTGGCCGCGGCGACCTCCGCGTTCACCCGTACCGTGGAGAGCGCCCAGCTCACGACGATGCCGTTGTTCATGGTCACGATCCTCGGCTCGGGGCTGTTCATCCCGCTGGAGGCACTGCCCGACCGGGTCGCCTCCCTGTGCGCGCTGCTGCCGGGGACCGGGGTCATGACCCTGATCAGGACAGGGTGGCTGGGCGGTGCGGAGGGGTACGACCTGGCGGGGGGCGCGATCGGTGCCCTGGTCTGGACGGCGCTCGCCGTAGCCGCTGTCCGGCGGTGGTTCCGGTGGGAACCTCGACGCTGAGGCGGTGAGGCGGTGAGGCGCTGACGCCGAGAGGCTGACGCGCCGGGACGCTGACGCCGAGAGGCTGACGCGCCGTGGCGCCGAGACCGGTGGCGGGGACCGGCGCCGGGGCGGGGGAAGTGGAGGGAAAGGAAGCGATGTCCAGGTTCACAGGCTGGTGGCACGGCAAGAGCAAGCCGATGAAGGTCGAGATCTACACCCGCTGGTCGTTCTACTTCTTCGCGGCCAGCGAGCTCGTACTGCTCGGCGTCCCGCTGCTGCCCGCCAAGGACGGGCCGGTCGCCGGATGGCTGTTCCTGCTGGTCTGCTGCCAGGCCGCGCTCTGCTGCCCGCTTCAGTTCCGGGCCCTGGACTGGCGTCTCGGCCGGCGCGAACGCCCCGTGCGGCTGGCCCTGGCCGTGGCCGTGCTCTCCGCCGTGAGCACCCTCACCGTCCTCGTCCTGCACAGTTCCGGGGTGATCACGGAAAACATCGAGAACGCACTGCTGCTGTCGGGCTTCGCCACCTTCGGTCTGGCATCGGTCGCCCTGGCCCTGCGCACCCATCGCCAGATGGCGTACGCCGTGCTCGGGACGGCCGGTGGCATCGCGGTCACGACCCTGCTGCTGGGTATGCCCGGCCGGGCCGCTCTCGGCAATGCCGTCGGGGCCGCCATCGGGAGCATGTCACTCGTCTTCGCCTATGTCTTCTCGGCCTGGCTGCTCAAGGCCGTCTGGGACCTGGACGCGGCCCGGGAACTCCAGTCACGGCTCGCGGTCGCGGAGGAACGGCTGCGCTTCGGGCGCGATCTGCACGATGTCATGGGCCGCAATCTCGCGGTGATCGCGCTGAAGAGCGAGCTGGCGGTCCAGCTCGCCGAACGCGGCCGGCCGGAGGCCGTGGCCCAGATGACCGAAGTACAGCGGATAGCGCGGGAGTCGCAGCGGGAGGTACGGGATGTCGTACGGGGGTACCGGGAGGCGGATCTGCACACCGAACTCGAAGGAGCGCGAGGGGTGTTGACGGCGGCGGGCATCGACTGCCTGATCGAGGGGGACGCCGCCCTGCTCGGCCGGAACGGAGCCGGGGGCCGGGACGGAAGCGGAGGCCGGGAGGGAAGCGCGGCGGGCGGTGGCCGGGACGGAAGCGCGGCGGGCGGTGGCCGGGACGGGGGCGGTGGCCGGGACGGGGGCGGGGTCCGCGGTCTTCCGGCCGAGGTCCAGTCGGCGCTGGGATGGGTCGTACGCGAGGCGACCACGAATGTGCTGCGCCACGGGGACGCGCGGAGGTGCACCGTACGGCTGTCGCTGACCACGCGGGACGGGGACCGGAACGGGGACGGGGACGGGAGTCGGAATGTGGACGCGGACCGGAACAGGGACGGGGACGGGGACGGGGACCGGAACAGGGGCGGAGACCGGAACAGCGGCGCGGAGAGCACGCCGGGCACGAGGAGCGGGCCGGGCGTGAAACGTTCGAAGGGCGACAACGCCGGCGGCCGGGAGGCGGTCCTCGTCGTCGAGAACGACGGCGTGCCGGACACGCTCACCACCGCCGACGGCCCCGCGCATCCCGCGCCGACCGGCGGGAACGGCTCCGGTCTCGCCGGGCTGCGGGAACGACTGGCGGCGCTGGACGGCACCTTGGAGGCGGGGCGTACGGGACGCGGCCGCTTCCGGCTGACGGCGCGGGTGCCCCTGCCCGCGCCCGAGCCCCACCCCGCGTCCCCGGAGGTGGTGGCGGCATGACATCCGTACCCGGTCCTGGCGATCCGCGGCGTCGCGTGCGGGTTCTGCTCGCCGACGACGAGCATCTGATCCGGGGCGCGCTCGCCGCGCTGCTCGCGCTCGAAGACGATCTGCTGGTCGTCGCCGAGGCGGCGTCCGGACCCGAGGCACTGGCGATGGCACGGGCACACCGGCCCGATGTGGCCGTTCTGGATCTCCAGATGCCGGGGGCGGACGGTGTGAAAGTCGCCACATCACTCCGTACCGAACTGCCCGGCTGCCGGACGATGATCGTGACGAGTCATGGCAGGCCCGGCCATCTGAAACGGGCGCTGGCCGCGGGCGTACGGGGCTTTGTGCCCAAAACCGTCAGCGCGCGGCAGCTCGCCGAGATCATCCGTACCGTGCACGCCGGAAACCGCTTCGTGGACCCGGAATTGGCGGCCGACGCCATCTCGGCGGGGGATTCGCCGCTGACCGCGCGGGAGGCGGAGGTCCTGGAGCTGGCGGCGGACGGCGCGCCGATCGCGGAGATCGCGGAGCGTGCCTCGCTGTCGCAGGGGACTGTGCGGAACTATCTCTCGTCCGCCGCGTCCAAACTCGGGGCGGAGAACCGGCATACGGCCGTGCGTCTCGCACAGGAGCGAGGTTGGGTATAGTGGCAGTCGCGCCACGGCGCATGCGGACGTAGCTCAGTTGGTAGAGCGCAACCTTGCCAAGGTTGAGGTCGCCAGTTCGAACCTGGTCGTCCGCTCCAGAGGAAGAAGCCCCCGGTCGGTCGACCGGGGGCTTCTTCGTGTCGCCGCTACTGCCAGGTGTTGCCGGTGAGGAGTTCGTACACCTCCACATACCGCGCCCGGGTCGCCTCCACGACCTCCTCGGGCAGCGGGGGCGGCGGCTGCTCGCTCGCGCGGTCCCAGCCGGAGGCCGGCGAGGTCAGCCAGTCGCGTACGTACTGCTTGTCGTACGAGGACTGCGGGTGTCCCGGCTCCCAGGAGTCCGCCGGCCAGAAGCGCGAGGAGTCGGGGGTCAGCACCTCGTCCGCGAGCACCAGCCGGTCCTCGCTGTCGAAGCCGAACTCGAACTTGGTGTCGGCCAGGATGATCCCCCGGACCCGGGCGAGATCACGGGCCAGGCTGTACACGTCGAGGGTCGTCCGGCGCAGCACGGCGGCGGTCTCCGCGCCGACCTGGCGGGCCACCTCCTCGTACGACACGTTCTCGTCGTGCTCGCCGACGGCCGCCTTCGTGGCGGGCGTGAAGATCGGGCCGGGCAGCTCGGAGCCGTCGGCCAGGCCCTCGGGGAGCGCGATCCCGCAGACGGTGCGGGACTGCTCGTACTCCGTGAGTCCGGAGCCGGTGAGATAGCCGCGGGCGACGCACTCGACCGGGACCATGCGCAGCGGCTCGCAGACGAGGGTGCGCCCGGCCCAGTCGGCGGGGGCGCCGGCGGGAAGTTCGGTGGAGAGCACATGGTTCGGTACGAGTTCGGTGAGCCGTTCGAACCACCAGAGCGAGAGCCGCGTGAGCAGCCGGCCCTTGTCGGGGATCTCGGTGGGCAGCACCCAGTCGTAGGCGGAGATACGGTCGCTGGCGACCATCACGAGGTCGCCCGCCTCGTTCCGGTACAGATCCCGCACCTTGCCGGTGTGGATGTGCACCAGACCCGGCACCTGAAGCGGCTCGGGCTTTTCGACGAATCCGGACACGGTTCCTCCCCGTGGTTCTGTCCGATCATGAAGATCGCCTCGATTGTCCCGTACGCGGGAAGTCCCTGCTCGCAGGGGGGTACCGCACACCGGGCATCCGGGACCAGGCACCGGGCATCCGGACGCAGGGCATTCGGGCACCCGGCATTCGGGCACCGGGCATCCGGGCGCCGTCGCGTCAGTCCCGTCGCGTCAGTCCCGTCGCGTCAGTCCCGTTTGCAGATCCGGTCCAGGAGATTGGCGGTCGCGCGCTGGATACGGGGATCGACATGTCCGGGCCGGTCCAGCGCCGGGGACCACGCGAAGGTCCCGGAGGCGAAGACCAGCGCGCCCGACGGAGCACGGTAGAGCGAGGTCTCCTGATGGCGCCGGGCGTTCTCGCCGTCGCGGTACGGGGAGTGCGCGAGCAGGATGCGGTCCTGGTGCTCGGGGAGCGCGGTGCGCGGGAAGTAGCGGTCGGCCTCGCCCGCGACGAGTCCGTCGATCTCGTCGCCCTCCGCCGCGCCCGTGGACTCCCAGAGCCAGTGATCGGCGTTCCGTACGACCATGGGGTGCGGCTCGGGGACCCGGCCCGCGTACTGGATGCCGAGAAGCTGCTGCTCGGGCCGGTCCACCTCGCGCCAGAGGGCGGGGCGCCCGGGGCCACGGCGCTTGCGGCAGGTCAGCAGCCGGTCGGGGACCCCGGAGGCCGAGGGACCCAGCTCCACCTGCCAGTACAGGGTGTTGGCGGAGAGGAAGACGAGGGAGGTGCCCTGGTCGCGGGCCAGCTCGACGGTGCGGCGCATGGGGACGGACCAGTACTCGTCGTGGCCGGGGAAGACCAGACCGCGGTAACGGGTGGGGTCGACACGGCCGGCGTGCAGATCGCGGGTGTCGGCGTAGGCGAGGTCGTAGCCGTACCGCTCGGCCCAGCGGATGAAGTCGTAGGCGTGGCCGACGTGGAGGGGCAGACCCATGCCCGCGTAGGGGCGGTCGAAGGAGACGGTGGTCGCGGCGTCCTGCTCGCCGAGGAGCCGGCCCCGCTCGTCCCAGGCGTGGTAGAGGCTGGCGCCGGTGCGACCGTCCTCCGGATAGAGGTTGTACGCCTGCCAGGTGATGTCGGGGAGCAGGAGCAGCAGATCGGCGGGGTGGCTGTCGCGGACCGTGAAGGGGATGTGGGAGCGGTAGCCGTCCACGGTCGTGAGGACGGCCACGTACGCGCCGAGCGCCCAGTACGAGGGGATCTGGAGGCGCCAGGAGAGCCACCAGTGATGGCAGGAGACCGTGCGGTCGGCGGCGAGCGGCGGCGGCTGGACGATGCCGGAGAGCCGGGGGCTGGTGATGATCTTGCGGGCGCCGTCGCCGCCGTAGTGTCCGATCCGGTAGATGTCCACCGAGAACTGCTGGGGCGGGTCGACGGTGACATGGAAGTCGATCGCCTCGCCGGGGGCGACTCCGCCGGTGGACGCGAAGCCCTTGATCTGACGGCGTACGTCATCGGCGGGGCGGAGGCCGCCGCCGCGGTCGCGCCCCAGGGTCGGATCCGCGTACCAGGGCACGAGCTGGCCGGTGTCGTCGAAGTAGTTCTCGCTGCCGCGCAGCCAGGGCAGCGGGCCCTGGCCGAACGGATCGCTGACCGCGTGGGCGAGAGCGCCCGATTCCCATCGTCGGATCTGGTCCGCCCCCATCGCGCGCCCCTCCTCCGCATCCGCCGTGCCACATCGGGTGGTACGGCTGTTTTTGATACAACCGCCAGCCTCCAGCACATCACACAACGCATGCGGCTCGTCACCATTCGTCGTGATTGATGTTAACGGAACGCCCTGATCCGAATGCGGGGTGTGATAAAGGGGATTCGGCTCGGCGGTCCGGCGCTTCGTCCAGCCGGGCTCGGTCGGAGGAACCCCGCTGGTCAGGGCTCGGCGGGGCCGGGGGCGGGAGCGGGTGGATCAGTGACTCAGGGCTTCGCGGGGCTCGGGCGGGACGGCCGCGGCTCCCACGGCGGCCCCAGGGGCGTGCGGGTCCTCACACAAGACGGACGGGCTTCTCGGGCCGTACACCGAGCGAAACCAGCCACGAGCGGAGGGGCTCCGCGTCGCCTCCCTCGACCAGGCTGAGGACGCGCCCGCCCAGATCGGTGAGGCGTTCGCCGTCGATCAGCAGGGTCGGCCCGTCGAGCCAGTCCAGGCCCGGAGTGGCACCCGCCGTGTCGACGGCCGAGCAGCAGACCATCGCCGTCACATGGTCGGCGAGCAGTTCCCTGCCGGTGCGCGGCGGCTGGAGCGGGGAGAAGGGCAGCGGGTCGGTGCCCCAGAGGGTCACGGAGTCGCCCAGGGCCCCGGGCGGTACGGGAGGGGCGGCAGCCTCCTCGCGGGCCAGCTCGGCGCTGATCCCGGCGGCGAGTGCGTCACCGGTCTCGACATGACCGCCGGTCTCGACATGACCGCCGGTCTCGACGTGATCGCCGGGGCTGCTGTGACCGCCGGGGGCGCTGGGGACGCTGGTGTCATCAGGGCCGCTGGGGACGCCGGTGTCACCAGGGCCGCCGGGGACGGCGTCACCGGGGCCGCGGGTGTCACCGGGGCCGCTGGTGCCGCTCTGGGCGCCCCGGGCCGACAGGTGGTCCATGACCCGGGCCAGTGTGGGGCCTGGTGCCATCGTCGAAGCGCCGGCGTCCGCCGAGCGACGTACTCCCAAACTGTCCAGGACGCGGTGCAGTCTGGCCGCTTCCGTACGCCATTTACGGTCGACGACCTCCTCCGGATACTGCTGCCAGTCCACAGGGGACCAGTCGGGCCCGGCTTCGGCCGGGCCGCCGTGGAAGAGGCGCGCGGCCAGGAGGGACGCCGCCTCGTCCACCGCCCCCGGCTCTTCGAGCAGATCGCAGGCGGGCCGCTCACCGAGCCGGGAGGTGAAGCCCTCGGCCAGACGGTCGCGGCGGGACAGCTCCGTGAGGGCGGACACCACACCCGCGTCCAGACGGGAGGGCCAGCGGCCCATGCGCCAGGCGGGCAGGGCGACCCGGGTCAGCAGCCGGTCCCAGCCGGCGTACGCGAGACCGACCTGCTCCTGGGCGACGATCCGCAGGCCGTAGTCCACACCCTGTGCACGCTCGGACGCGGCCGCCGCGACACCCCGCTCCATCTGCGCGGCATGCTCGCCGCAGCCACGCAGCAGCAGCCGGGCGATCCGGCCGACCAGGCCGAACGCCACTCTCCCTGTCACCCCCCGGCCCGGACGGGCCGCCACGGCGACCGCCGCGTCGAGCCCTCGTACGAAGCGACGGGCGGCGGCTATGTCCGGGTGCGCGGAGGGCCCCGTACCCGCGACGACCGGCGCGAGCACGGCGCGCAGCTCGGCCACCCGCATCCACCACAGGAAGGGCGAACCGATCACGAGGACGGGGGCGGCGGGCATACGCCGTCGGCGGCCGGCGCCGGGGAGGGCGGGCGCGTGCGCGGGATGCGTACGGTCCTCCAGCCAGCTGTCGCAGTCCGGGGTCAGCGCTATGGCGGAGGGGGCGGGCACGTCGAGCCGTTCCGCGAGATCGCGCACGAGCCGGTAGAGATCGGGGGCGGCCGACTCGCTGACGGCCACGGTGGGGCTGAGCGCGGGCCTGGCGAAGGCGACCACGGCGGCGACGGCGGCGGCGAGCAGCAGCACGAGCGCCGCGAAGGCCGACACGGCCCAGAGGGCGACATCCCACTTTTCCCCGTGGAGACGGCCTGTGGCCCCGCCGACGAGCAGAACGACGGCGACGGCCGCGGGCAGCAGGGCCACGGCCAGCGCCCTGCTGCGGACGCGCAGCACGGCGAGAGCCCGCACACGGGCGCCCTGCGCACCCAGCTCGTCACCGATACCGGAGCCGGCACCGGAGCTCGTGCCGGAACCGGAACCGGAATGGGAACTGGAGCTGGAACTGGACCTGGAACCGAACATGGTCGGACTTCACCCCCTCTGCCCCCTGCGCGGCGTTGCCCACTCCCCCACTGTGGCACCCGTCACTGACATCGCAATGCCGATGGGCCAAGTGCCGGAACACATGCGCCGCACCCTAGTTGGACCCCGGCGACCCGTCATCCGGATGGCCCATTCGTCACCCGATGGAATGGCTCTGGTCAAAGCTGCTGACGAACGAGGCCGCGGGCCCTTGATTCGGGGCCCGCACGGCCCTCGTACCGGGTACGGTCCGGCCCCGCGCTGCGCCGATCGGCGGATACCCGGGATGCGGGCGGGCTCAGGGGGCCGGAGGGGGTGGGGGCGTGAGGTGTGGGGGCGTGAGGTGTGGGGGCGTGAGGTGTGGGGGCGTGAGGTGGGGCGCGGTGGGGCGTGGGGCGACGCGGCGGGGCGTAGGGCGACGCGGCGGGGGCTGAGAAGGTGGCCCACGGGGGCCCGTGGGGCGTCGGGCGGTGCCCGACGCCCTGCTTCCTCTCCTCGGCGTCAGGCCTTCGCGGCCTCGCGTGCGATGTCCGTACGGTGCTGCGAGCCCGGCAGGGTGATGCGGTCCACCGCGGTGTACGCCCGCTCACGTGCCTGCGTCAGGTCCTTGCCCGTCGCCGTCACCGAGAGCACACGGCCGCCCGCGCTCACGACCGTACCGTCGTCGCTCCGCCGGGTTCCGGCGTGCAGTACATACGCGTGGGGCGCGTCCTGGGCCGCGATCGCGTCGAGGCCCCCGATCGGGTCGCCGGTGCGCGGTGTGTCCGGGTAGTTGTGCGAGGCGACGACCACGGTGACCGCGGCGTCGTCGCGCCAGGCCAGCGGCGGCAGGTCGGCGAGCGTCCCCTCGGCCGCGGCCAGCAGCACCCCCGCGAGCGGGGTCTTGAGCCTGGCCAGCACGACCTGTGTCTCCGGGTCGCCGAAGCGGGCGTTGAACTCGATGACCCGTACCCCCCGGCCCGTGATCGCGAGGCCCGCGTACAGCAGCCCGGAGAAGGGCGTACCGCGTCGTCGGAGTTCGTCGACCGTGGGCTGGAGAACGGTCTCCAGGACCTCGTCCACCAGTTTGGGCTCGGCCCACGGGAGCGGGGAGTACGCGCCCATGCCGCCCGTGTTGGGGCCCTTGTCGTGGTCGAGCGCGCGCTTGAAGTCCTGCGCGGGCTGGAGCGGAAGGACGGTCTCGCCGTCGGTGATGGCGAAGAGGGAGACCTCGGGCCCGTCGAGGAACTCCTCGATGACGACCCGTTCGCAGGCGAGCGCGTGCTCGCGCGCCTGGGCGAGGTCGGCGGTCACGACGACGCCCTTGCCTGCGGCGAGCCCGTCGTCCTTGACGACGTACGGCGTACCGAAGGCGTCGAGCGCGTCCTCGATCTGCTCGGCGGTGGTGCAGACATAGCTGCGGGCCGTCGGGACGTTCGCCGCGGCCATCACATCCTTGGCGAAGGCCTTGGACCCCTCCAGCTCGGCCGCCTCCCTGGACGGGCCGAAGCAGGGGATGCCCGCGTCGCGTACGGCGTCGGCGACCCCCGCCACCAGCGGGGCCTCGGGACCGACGACGACGAGCCCGGCCTCCAGCTCGGTGGCGAGACGGGCCACGGCCGCGCCGTCCAGCGCGTCCACCGGGTGCAGCTCGGCCACCTCGGCGATACCGGCGTTGCCGGGAGCGCAGTGCAGAGCGGTGACCTCGGGGTCGAGGGAGAGAGAGCGGCACAGGGCGTGTTCGCGGGCGCCGCCGCCGATGACAAGGACCTTCACGGGAGGCAGCCTAGCCCGGAGGGGGCGGCCTTCCGTGTGCGGGCCTTGGAGGGGGCGCCGAACAGCGGACCGCTACTCGTTCGTATATTCCTCCACCACCGTCGCTCCCAGCTCGCGCACGATCAGGTCGTGGCCGGAGAGCGCGGAGTCGACAAGGTCCGGATCGTCCTCCTCCGGAATGTCGTCCTCCGGGGCGACGGGGGGCGGTGGAGCGGGCGCGGCGGGCCGGTTGTCGGAGCGCGCCGGCTCGCCGCGGCCGGGGACGTGGGCGGAGGCCGATCCCGGGGACGCGTGGGACGCGGGTCCGGCCGACGGGGAGGAGCCGTCGGACGGGCCGCCGCGCTGGGCCGGGGACGCGGTGGCGGCGGAGCCGCCCGCCGGGGGACGGCCTCCGTAACCACCGCCGCCGTTGCCGTATCCACCGCCCGTCCCGGGGCTTCCGCCGTTCCCGGGGCCACCGCCGGAGCCTCCGCCGCCGTAACCACCGCTGTTGCCCGCGCTGCCCCCGGGACCGCCACCGCCGGGACCGCCGCCGAAGCCGGCGGCGGGGGCACCTCCGCCGCCGTAACCACTTCCACCGCCGTAGCCGCTCCCGCCCGCGGGGCCACCGCCGTAGCCGCCGCCACCGCCACCGCCGCCGACGCCTCCGGACGGCGGCTGGGAGCCGCCCGAGGGGTCGATGATCGCCTCGACCTTCCACTGCACGTTGAACTGCTCGGCGAGCGCCTGCTTGAGCACGTCCTCGCTGCCGCTGCTGGTGAAGTTGTCACGCGCGCCGGCGTTGATGAAGCCGACTTGGAGCGTCGTCCCGTCGAACCCTGCCACCTGCGCGTTCTGACTGAGCAGGATCCAGGTGAAGCGCCGGCGGTTCTTGACGGCCTCCAGGATGTCCGGCCACATGCTCCGCACCTGGCCCGCGCCCTGGGTCAGCCCCGGACCGGGGCCCGTCCCCGCCGCGCCGCCGGGGGCGGCGGCAGCGGGCTGCGACGGCGCGGCCGGGGTGGCCGGAGACGGCGCGGGGGCCTGCCGGCCGGGCGCGGCGCCCTGTCCCGGTGTCGAGGCGGTGGGCCAGCCGCCTGGACGGCGTCCGGCATCCGGCGCGGCGGCCCCCGGCCACGCCCCGGGGCGCTGCGGCTCGGCCGCGCTCTCGGGTACGGGCGGGGGCGCGGCGACGGGCGGCGGCGGTGCCGCCGCGGGTACGGCCGGGGGGGCGGCGGGCATCGGGGGCGGTACGGGAGCGTGCGCCTCGGGGCCGGGAACGTAACCGATCGCGGGACCCGGACCGGCGCCGGGACCGGCCCCGGGACCGGCCCCGGGACCGCCGGCCGAGAAGGCCGCCCCCTGGGCCGTGACGGCGGCTGCCGCTCCCCGTTCGAGGCGGTCGAGCCGTGCCTGCACCGAACGCTCGTCGTCGAAGGCCGCGGGCAGCAGCACCCGCGCGCAGATCAGTTCGAGCTGGAGCCGGGGCGAGGTCGCTCCGCGCATCTCCGTCAGCCCGGTGTTGACCAGATCGGCCGCCCTGCTCAGCTCGGCGGCGCCGAACACCGACGCCTGGGCGGTCATCCGCTCCACGACATCGGCGGGCGCGTCGATCAGCCCCTTCTCCCCCGCGTCCGGCACGGCGGCCAGAATGAGCAGGTCACGCAGGCGCTCCAGTAGATCGGCGACAAATCGCCGCGGGTCGTTGCCGCCCTCGATGACCCGGTCGACGACCTCGAACGCCGCGGCGCCGTCGCCCGCCGCGAACGCGTCCACGACCGAATCGAGCAGCGAGCCGTCCGTATAACCGAGGAGGGCCGTCGCCATGGGATACGTCACACCGTCCTCGGCGGCGCCCGCGAGCAACTGGTCCATCACGGACATCGAGTCCCGAACGGATCCGCCGCCGGCCCGTACCACCAGCGGCAGCACCCCGTCCGCGACGGGGATGCCCTCCTTGCCGCAGACCTCGCCGAGATACTCGCGCAGCGTCCCCGGCGGGACCAGCCGGAACGGATAGTGGTGCGTGCGCGACCGGATCGTCCCGATGACCTTCTCGGGCTCGGTGGTCGCGAAGATGAACTTGAGATGCTCCGGCGGCTCCTCGACCACCTTCAGCAGGGCGTTGAAACCCGCTGAGGTGACCATGTGCGCCTCGTCGATGATGTAGATCTTGTAACGACTTCCGGCCGGGCCGAAGAACGCCTTCTCGCGAAGATCACGGGCGTCGTCCACACCACCGTGCGAGGCGGCGTCGATCTCGATGACGTCGATCGACCCCGGCCCGTTCCTGGCGAGGTCCTGGCAGGACTGGCACTCCCCGCACGGGGTCGGCGTGGGCCCCTGCTCACAGTTCAGACACCGCGCGAGGATGCGCGCGCTGGTCGTCTTCCCACAGCCCCGCGGCCCGCTGAACAGGTACGCATGGTTGACCCGGTTGTTCCGCAGCGCCTGCTGCAACGGGTCGGTGACATGCTCCTGACCGATGACCTCGGCGAAGGACTCGGGACGATAGCGGCGGTAGAGCGCAAGGGACGACACACCTACGACGATATCGGCCCCCTCCGACATCGCGCCCGTACCACCGCCCCAACGCGAGCGCCCCCCACGCACCCGCCAGAGCCGACCTACCCTTGCTGCCTTCCGGCCCTGGGGGAGTTCAGTCAGATAGCGCCACGTGAGGGGCTGCGCCCACAGTACCCGATCCCCACCCCCCGGAACGAGTTCGCGAGCACGGCTCAGCGTCTTGTATTGTTTGCCGCGGAGGATTCGCCTAGTGGCCTAGGGCGCACGCTTGGAAAGCGTGTTGGGGGCAACCCCTCACGAGTTCGAATCTCGTATCCTCCGCCATTGCTCTCACCGGGCAATACGTCGAAGGGCCCCACCGGTCGCGGTGGGGCCCTTCGACGTTCGTCGTTGCACCAGCGGCGCGGCCATGTCCGGGCGGGCGGCCGTCGGTCCGCTTCCGGGGCGGCCTTTCTGCCCGTACGGTGCAGGTGTGATCGTTTCCCCGCCGCGGCCCATCCTCTTCCTTGACGTGGACGGACCGCTGATCCCCTTCGGAGCGACACGAGAGCAGTACCCGGACGGTTATCCGACGTACGTGCCGCAGGAAGCCGACGCGAATCCGCTGCTGGCCAGGGTCGATCCCGCCCTCGGGTCCAAGTTGCTGGCTCTTCCGTGCGATCTGGTGTGGGCCACCACGTGGGAGTCCGAGGCCAACGAGTGCCTCGCGCCGCTCCTGGGTCTGCCGCAGCTCCCCGTGGTCACGTGGCCGGAGCCCTCCGAGGAGCCCGACCCGTCCGGCCTGCACTGGAAGACTCGCACTCTTCTCGGCTGGGCAGCCGGGCGCCCCTTCGCCTGGCTCGACGACGAGATCACCAACGCCGACCGCACCTGGGCCGAGGTTCACTACCCCGCTCGAACCTTCCTGCACCGCATTGACCACCGTCACGGCCTCACCGTCGCGGACTTCGGCGCTCTTGAGACGTGGTTGCGCGGCAGGTAGCGGTCCTCCCCCAATCGTCGCCAGCAGGGCCGTCGGGTCTGGCCGAATCCCGGCCTGCGCCCTCTCGTGCGTACTTGTTTGCGCTCCCCCGCCCCGTCCTACCGTCCTCCGGCTCACGCCACACGACATCGACGGAAGGGCTGCTGGTGAATGCGGACGAATCCAAAGCCATCGCCGAGATCCTCCAAGAGCTGAGCACCACCTCCCACGTTCAGGTTCGCTCGTCCACCGAACTCGCCGCCCAGGTCACCAAAGCTGCGGCGGACGAGGACGAGAAGCGGATAGAGGACGGGCGGGGCCCGCTTCGCCGACGCACCGACTACAGAGCCGTCCGGGCAGCGCCGCGATCACTGATACTCACACCCTGGCAGGTCATCCACGCCATCGGCCTCGGAGCCGCTTCGGCCCGCCAAGGCGCGGGGCGAGGACTCGCCGAGCACTGGGGCAGCCTGCGCTACAGCCAGGCCCTGGAAACCAACCGAGGCCGTTACCTGCAGCTGTCGTCCGAGGGTCGCGATCTCTTGCGCTTCTACAAGGCCACCCAGTCCGGAGAAATCGGCACCGGCTTCGCCTCGCTGTTGGCCGAGAACGTGGTCAGGTCCCGTTACCCCGACCATTCGGTCTCCGTGATCCCGGCGGACGTCGCTCTGAAGGCCGGCTGGACCCTACGCGGCTCCGGTACCGGCACTCGCCCGGAGCCGCTACAGCGACGGCCCCACTTCTTCGTCGAAGCCTGGCAACCAGGGCAGCCGTCCAAGGTCCTCCTCCTCTCCTCCAAGGGCACCCACAGCAGCGTTCATCAGGTACAGAAGCAGCTCAGTACGGCCAGCGCCCACGTGGAGTCCGTACACATCGGGCCCTACGGCACAGTCCCATACCTGCTCATCGGCACCGAGATCCCCACCACTGAGAGCCTTGCCGTGCACATCCTGGAGGCGCCGGGCATGACCGTCCTCCGCCCGCACGGAGAGACATCAGAAGCCGACCTGGACCTCGCCCTGGAGCAGGGGAACCGTATGGCCGACGTCGTGCGGCCCTCGGACCGAGGAGAGGCGACCGTCCCCGGGTTCCAGGTGCTGCCCGAATCCTTTGCCTGGTTCAGCGTCGTGCTGGCACGGACCGAAGCAGCCACACTCACGGCCTTCACCGGAGGTGGGAAACCCACCGCCCAATACCTGACCAAGGAACAAGGACGACGCCACTTCCAGCACGACGTCCACGCCAACACGGCCGGGCTACGAGATGCGGAGCACCGCATCCACGACATCGACTTCGTCGGTACCGACCACATCTACCGCCTCAATGGCACCCGCATAGAGGCGTTCTCCGGGCTCAAGAGGAGCCTCTACACGCACCTCCACTACGGGCGCGTCAACGAATACCGAAGCGAGGTTCACGCCCTACGAGGGCAGTGGCCGGACCGCAGCACATCAGAGCAGTGGAACGCGGTGTCCATCCGCGCCGACGGAACCGTGATGGCGATCCGTCTCCAGGACGGGTGACCCAGCAGCCAGCGGCAACTGCCGATCGGACCTGGCAGCGCCTACTCGGGGGCACACATAGCTGCAGCGGCTGGTCAAGAGGCGGCAGTGCCAAAGCGGCGGCCTCGGCGGCCCTGCCCCGATGGTCTCAGTTCTGGTCTCGTTCACCCCCGTCCAGCACCGTCCACCGGGCGCCCCGCCTCTCATTCCGGCGCAGGTCAGGACGCCGATGACTCACCCCGGACCCCCGTACGAACATTTGGAAAGCGTGTTGGGGGCAACCCCTCACGAGTTCGAATCTCGTATCCTCCGCCATTGCTCTCACCGGGCAATACGTCGAAGGGCCCCACCGGTCGCGGTGGGGCCCTTCGACGTTCGTAGTTGCAGTTCCGCCCCGGCCTCGCTCACTCCGGGACTCGGTGGACTTTTTGTCGCGGGTCTGGCCCGGGAGCCGAAACCGCCCCAGGAGAAGATGGGACGGATCGCGCAGGTGCGGACCGCGACGATCACGATGGCCCTTCGGCGCGAGCCGGTTGAGCCATGCGCCGGTGGTCATCGGCTGCCGGTGGCCGGGCGTTGCCGAAACCGCACCAACAACCTTCGTGCAGTTGCTTACCCATACCAGTGCGTCGGGCTGGGAAGAACCTGTGGCGGCCCTTCGGCCGCTGCGGCGCAGGCCTGGTCCGCCAGGTCAGCGGCCCTGGCGAACGCCTACACCCGCCGCACCGCACACTGACCGTCGCATCTCCTGCCTGGGGGGATGGACCAGGTCGAGGCGGCGATCACCGAGCTGGACACCGTCATCGCTGAGGTGACAAAGCGGCAAGCCGTAGCTGCTTGGGCAGCACGGGCCCCTGCTGAGAGTTCAGCAGGGGCCCACGGTGCAGCGAGCTGCGGAGGGCCGGGACCTGTCCTCGATGAGCGGCAGGCCGGCCGACATCAGCTACCGTCTGCTGCCGGTCCGACGGCCCGGCCTCACTTCAGATGTCGGGTGAAGAACTGGGCCGCGGCGTCCCCCGCGGACTGCGGGACGCCTGTGTGCCCGCCCATATGGGCGTGCAGGGACTTCTCCTTGGAGCCGAAGGCGTCGAAAAGGTCCAGGGCCGCCTGCCGGTCGTTCCCCTCGTCGTCCCACTGGAGCAGGACATGCAGCGGAACGGTGACCTGCCGGGCCTCCTCGAACATGGCGCGAGGCACGAAACTCCCGGCGAACAGACCGGCGGCCGAGATGCGAGGCTCGACCACCGCCAGCCGGATGCCAATCGAGATCACTCCCCCCGAGTACCCGACCGGGCCGCCGATCTCGGGCAGCGAAAGGAGAGCGTCCAGGGCGGCCCGCCATTCCGGGACGGCCTTTTCGACCAACGGGAGGATGAGGGCATCGACGATCCCGTCACTGACCGGCTCGCCGGCCTCCAGCGCCCGGCGCAGGTCGGAGCGGGCCTGCTCGGCGGCGGGCCAACGGGGCCGGTCGCCGCTTCCGGGGAGCTCGATGGTGGCCGTGGCGAAGCCCTCCGCCGCGGAGTGCATGGCCCGCGCCACCAGCCGGGGATACATCCTGCGCAGCCCCAGGGGAGGGTGGCCGAGCAAGATCAGCGGCACCGGTGCGGATGCGGATGCGGATCCGGGTGTCCACAGGAGGCCGGGGATCTCATCAAGGGTGAATTCGCGTTCGAGGACACCGTCGTCGAGACGCTGCTCGGAAGTGAAATGCATGGTCGTGCCTTTCGGGAGGGCTCAGAATGGCGCTCCCGGACGACCTATCGCCCGACCATGACCCCGGAGGGGAGCACCCATGTCGATACTGCGTTCACGGGTACCACCTCCTCGGTCTCTCGCACGGCCTCCGGAAAAATAGCAGTGGTCGCCCTCGTCCGCCTAACGAGTTTTCGGGGAGTCTCCGTGGCCGGCGAGTGGTCGTCAGCACCTCGACTCGGCGTCCGAGTACGGCCGAGGCTCTCGGATGCCCCTTGGCCTACTCGTCCTTGGGCAAGCCCGGAGCGAGCCGCGCGGCGCGAGCGGCTACTCCGGGGAGAGCGCTGCCCATTCGCGGTCGAGGATGGCGTGCACCACCGCGGACACGACGATGCCGTTGTTCCGGTGTCGTCCGAGGGGCGCGATCTCCTGCGCTTCTACAAGGCCACACAGTCCGGAGAAAACGGCACCGGCTTCGCCTCGCTGCTGGCCGAGTACATCGTCAGGTCCCGGTACCCCGACCACTCGGTCTCCGTGATCCCGGCGGACGTCGCCCTGAAGGCCGGCTGGACCCTACGCGGCTCCGGTACCGGCGCTCGCCCGGAGCCGCTACAGCGACGGCCCCACTTTTTCGTCGAAGCCTGGCAACCAGGGCAGCCGTCCAAGGTCCTGCTCCTCTCCTCGAAGGGCACCCACAGCAGCGTTCATCAGGTACAGAAGCAGCTCAGTACGGCCAGCGCCCACGTGGAGTCCATGCACATCGGGCCCTACGGCACAGTCCCGTACCTCCTCATCGGCACCGAGATCCCCACCACGGAAAGCCTTGCCGTGCACATCCTGGAGGCGCCAGGCACGACCTTTCTCCGCCCACCCGGAGAGACATCGGAAGCCGACCTGGACCTCGTCCTAGGGCAGGAGAACCGTATGGCCGACGTCGCGCGGCCCACGGACCGCGGGAAGACGACCGTCCCCGGGTTCCAGGTGCTGCCCGACTCCTTCGCCTGGTTCAACGTTGTGCGGGCACGGACGGAGGCAGCCACGCTCATGGCCTTCACCGGAGGCGGCAAGCCCACCGCCCAGTACCTGACCGAGGAACAAGGGCGACGCCACTTCCAGCACGACGCCCACTCCAACACGGCCAGACTGCGCGATGCAGAGCACCGCATCCACGGCATCGACTTCGTCGGCACCGACCACATCTACCGCCTCAATGGCACCCGAGTAGAGGCGTTCTCCGGGCTCCAGGGGAATCTGTACATGCACCTCCACCACGGGCGCGTCAACGAATACCGACGCGAGGTACACGCCCTACGCGGGCAGTGGCCGGACCGCAGCACATCGGAGCAGTGGAACGCAGTGTCCATCCGCGCCGACGGGACCGTGATGGCGATCCGTCTCCGGGACGAGTGACCCGGGGGGGGCAGCGGGAGGCGGCTGGTCTGGCCGCCGGGTCCAGAGGAGTCCGTCGATCTTGTCTAGACGGTCGCCGCGTCGGTGAGCGGTCCGCGCCCGCCGGGCGACCGGCTTGTACCGCAGTCGGCCCGCACGTCCGGCCGATTCGTACCCCCGGCGAACTCCTCCCCGAGGCGTGGTCGGTCACGGCCGGTTGGTCCGAGGCCGACATCGCGGCACAGCTCCTGTGGTGCTCCCACCGCTACCGCCGTTCCGGTCCGTCTCCCGATCCGGGGCGGCCTACCTCTACCGCATTGACCTCGCCAGGCCCCGTACAGCGGATGACGCCGGCGAAGTGAGCGGCTCTCGCCAAGGCGAACTCCGACCGCCGCGTCTGCCCCAACTGCCTTACGGATGCCGGTTGCTGCATCCCCATCTCGCTCGGCGCGGGCGTTCCCTGCACCTACTCGTCCTGAGGTGAGCGCCTGGTCAGGCCACGGTGCCCTGACGTCGGCGTTTGAGCCAGACGAGCAGCGACCAGCCAAGGAACAAGCCCATCGCTACGCGTTGGCCCGACCTCCACGTGTCCTTGAACAAGGTGTCTGTGAAGGCGTACCAGCCGAGGGCGAAAACCCCTCCCACCAGATGCGTAAGGAGGAATCTCTCCTGCCATGTGTCGCCGGTCGTCCCCGCTTTGCTCCGCAGCATGTTTCCCCTGCCCAAACCGCTAATGATCACCAAGTAGGGGACCGGACGTGTGCCTGGTAAGCGTCTTCCGGCCTCCATCCAACCCCGTCGTCCGAGAAAGTCATTCAGTGAACCATAAGAGAAGAACGAACTGTTCAACCGGCGAGAACTGGAGCCGGGAGAAGGAAGGACGGAGCTTGTAGTTCCCGGACAGTGCCCGGGTGCTCACTGTGCTCCGGACCAGTCCGGAGCGGGTGATCTCGTACGGGAACCAGTCCTTCCGGCTGCTCATTGCGTCGATCTCGGGCGGTATGCGGCCAGGTCGCTGCCGTAGAGCACGAAGCGTTTGGCCGTCGTCCGCGGCCTCGTCGATCAGCTCACAACGCCACGTCCAGTGGTGGGCCGGCGGCCGGGTTCGTCGTCTTGCCACTCCCGGAATCCGCCAACCCGCGCGTTTTCGGATGTCGACTGCTTCAAGCACATCGATGACACCTACGGTCGCGCCCATGACGTCAGCAGGGCAGGTGTTGCCGGGCGGCTCGGTGGGGCGGGTGCTTCTCTGGGGCAACCGTTGTGCCGGACGTGCGTGCTGTCGCTACCTTGTGTCGATGCACGCTGCGAGGGCCATCGAGGTCTTGACGGAACTGAAGGACGAAGCCGACCGGCGCGGGATGGAGCTTCGACCGCCCGGCGCGTTCTCGTCGTGGAAAGGACGCGTGCGGTCCACCCTCATTCGTGCGCTTGGCAAGGACCACCACTTGCTGGCCGACTTCGAAGGCGTCCGTTACTCGCTGACGATGGTCATTGGGAATACCCCCGATGCAGAGTTCGCCAGGGCCTTCCTAGGAGGTTTGCAAAAAGCCTGCGGTGTCATCGAGGCGGCGATATTCGAGCTGAAGGAAGCAGGCACCAGCGACGACGCCGTGGACGAGACGGCCTTCGACCCTGACCTGTGGTCTCACGTGCAGACCCATGTTCAGAACGAGGACTGGCAGACGGTGGCGAGCCAGACCGCCATCTTTGTCGAGGACCGCGTCCGGAGATGGTGCGGAGATCCACGCAACGGCAACGGCCAGGCCCTGGTCGGCAAAGGACTCTTCGCCAGAGTATTCGCGGCTGACGCCCAGTACCGCCTCGGTAAGGAACCCGGAGAATGGGAGGGCTGGCGAGGGTTGGGCATGGGTTTCACTCAGGCGCTGAGCAACGTGGACCGTCACAACATCCAGAAGCGCAAGGACGCGAAGCGCTATGCGTTCGGCGTCCTTGGGGTAGGCAGCCTTATCCTGACCCAGCTTCGCCATCAGCACGGCGAGGACCTGTACGAGTAAATGGGCGGGAGGCGGGACCGGTTATCGCATCCCAGATCCCACTCGGCGTCAGCCGCAGGAGGGGCAGAGGCCTCGGTAGGTGACTTCGGCCTCGGTGACCGTGAAACCGAAGCGTTCCTCCGGCGGGAGGTCGGACAGGGGGTTTCCGGTGGGGTGGACGTCGCGGATGGTGCCGCAGCGGGAGCACACCAGGTGCTGGTGCGGGTGGTGGGCATTGGGGTCGTAACGCTTGGCGCGGCCCTCGGTGGAGACCTCCATGACCTCGCCGAGGGAGACCAGTTCACCCAGGGTGTTGTAGACGGTCGCCCGGGAGATCTCGGGCAGCCGCTCCGCCGCGAGGGCGTGCACCTCGTCGGCCGTGAGATGGACGTGGTCGCCGTCGAGGACCTGCGCGACGACGCGCCGCTGGGAGGTCATCCGCCAGCCACGCCCTCGCAGTCGCTCCAGCAGGTCACTCATATCGGTTCACCTATTCAGGTTTGCGGGATACCCGAAGTTTATCAGCGGACGTCCGGATCCTGATGAGATATGCCTTTGGTCTACTTCTTGACTTGGACTCCGTCCATCGTAGGATCGGTTCCGGCGATAGCCAAGGGACGGGAAGACTTCAGTACGGCAGGAGACGGAGACGTGACGGGACCACCCCCGAGCAACTGTGCGGTGCCGGCCCGCGGGTGAGAGCCGCCCGGGGCGCGCCGCTCAAGACCGTCCTGGACGGTGACCGTCCCGGGGTCGGGGCGATCGTCTCCGGGGCGCGATCGTGGGGGCCGTGTCCGCCTTCATGTCGCGCGTGGTTCCACGTCGCGTGGGGGGCTTTCGACGCGCTCACCGCGGCGGAACCCGTACGCCGTCCCGGGGCCGACCACCACCTCGTCCGCCGTCCGTACGGTGTCGTCGCCCACGTCGGCCGCACGGCCTGCGGGGCGGGCCGCCCGACCGCATCCGTCGACCACGGCTTCTCGACCCGAAGCCGAGGTCATCCGCCGGGGTCCTGTCCCGGCTGTCCCACCGCCCGCAGTTCCTGAGCACCGTGATCCGCCTGGTTCGGAAGGATTCCCATGTCAGAGAACCATGACGCAATCGTCGTAGACGCGAAGACGGAGAGCGGAGGTGGCTGCCCGGTCGCGCACGGGCGTGCCCCGCACCCGACTCAGGGCGGCGGAAACCGCGCGTGGTGGCCGGAGCGGCTCAACCTGAAGATCCTCGCCAAGAACCCCGCCGTGGCCAATCCCCTCGGCGAGGAGTTCGACTACGCCGAGGCGTTCAACTCCCTCGACCTCCCGGCCGTGAAGCAGGACATCGCGGAGGTGCTGACCACCTCGCAGGACTGGTGGCCGGCCGACTTCGGCCACTACGGCCCGTTCATCATCCGGATGGCGTGGCACAGCGCGGGCACCTACCGGATCAGCGACGGCCGCGGTGGCGCCGGGGCCGGCCAGCAGCGCTTCGCCCCCCTCAACAGCTGGCCGGACAACGGCAACCTCGACAAGGCCCGCCGTCTGCTCTGGCCGGTCAAGAAGAAGTACGGCCAGAGCCTCTCGTGGGCCGACCTCATGATCCTGGCCGGCAATGTCGCCCTGGAATCGATGGGCTTCGAGACCTTCGGCTACGCCGGCGGCCGTGAGGACGTCTGGGAGCCGGAGGAGGACGTCTACTGGGGTCCCGAGACCACCTGGCTCGACGACAAGCGCTACACCGGTGACCGGGAGCTGGAGAACCCTCTCGGCGCGGTCCAGATGGGCCTCATCTACGTCAACCCGGAGGGCCCGAACGGCACCCCGGACCCGCTCGCCGCGGCCCGCGACATCCGTGAGACGTTCCGCCGGATGGCGATGAACGACGAGGAGACGGTCGCCCTCGTCGCGGGCGGCCACACCTTCGGCAAGACGCACGGCGCGGGCCCGGCGGACAACGTCGGCCCCGACCCCGAAGCCGCCTCGATCGAGGACCAGGGCCTCGGCTGGAAGAACAGCTTCGGCACGGGCAAGGGCGGCGACGCGATCACCAGCGGCCTTGAGGGCATCTGGACGAACACCCCGGTGACGTGGGACAACAGCTTCCTGGAGATCCTTTACGGCTACGAGTGGGAGCTCTTCAAGAGCCCCGCGGGCGCGCATCAGTGGCGGCCGAAGGACGGCGCGGGAGCGGGTACCGTCCCCGACGCCCACGACCCGTCGAAGACCCACGCCCCGACGATGCTCACGACCGACCTCGCACTCCGTGTCGACCCGGCGTACGAGCAGATCTCGCGGCGCTTCCTCGAGAACCCCGAGGAGTTCGCGGACGCCTTCGCCCGCGCGTGGTTCAAGCTGACCCACCGTGACATGGGCCCGATCGCGCGCTACCTCGGCCCGGAGGTGCCGGCCGAGACGCTGGTGTGGCAGGACCCGCTCCCCGCGGTGACGCACGAGCTCGTCGACGCCGAGGACGTCGCCTCCCTCAAGAGCCAGGTCCTCGCCTCGGGCCTGTCGGTGTCCCAGCTCGTGTCCACCGCGTGGGCGTCGGCCTCGTCCTTCCGCGGCAGCGACAAGCGCGGCGGCGCCAACGGCGCGCGCATCCGTCTCGAACCGCAGAGCGGGTGGGAGGTCAACGAGCCCGACCAGCTCGCGACGGTGCTGCGCACCCTTGAGGGGATCCAGGAGACCTTCAACGCCGCCCAGACCGGCGGCAAGCGGATCTCGCTCGCCGACCTGATCGTGCTCGCCGGAGGCGCGGCCGTCGAGCAGGCCGCCAAGGCCGCCGGTGTCGACATCGAGGTCCCCTTCACGCCGGGCCGCGCGGACGCGTCGCAGGAGCAGACCGACGTGGAGTCGTTCGCCGCGCTGGAGCCGACCGCCGACGGGTTCCGCAACTACCTCGGGAAGGGCAACCGGCTGCCCGCCGAGTACCTGCTGATCGACCGGGCGAACCTGCTGACCCTGAGCGCCCCCGAGATGACGGTCCTCGTCGGTGGCCTCCGGGTCCTGGGCGCGACCTACCAGCAGTCGTCGCTCGGCGTTCTCACCACGACCCCCGGGTCGCTGACCAACGACTTCTTCGTCAACCTGCTCGAACTGGGCACGACGTGGAAGGCGACGTCCGAGGACGCGAACACGTTCGAGGGCCGCGACGCCACCACGGGCGAGGTCAAGTGGACCGCCAGCCGCGCCGACCTCGTCTTCGGGTCGAACTCCGAGCTGCGCGCGCTCGCGGAGGTCTACGCGAGCGATGACGCGAAGGAGAAGTTCGTGACCGACTTCGTCGCGGCGTGGAACAAGGTGGCGAACCTGGACCGGTTCGACCTCGTCTGATTCGTTCTGATCATGCCGTGCACGCCGAGCATGGCGTGCATGGCGTGCATGGCGTGCATGGCGTGCATGACCTGGAAGGCCCCGACCGTTCGCCGGTCGGGGCCTTCCGCGTACGCGTGACCGCCGGTGCCGCCGCCCGGCGGCGTTGTCCGGGCGGGGTTGTGGTCAAGGCGGTGGCGTTGTCCGGGCGGGGGTTGTCGTCTCCCGGCGCACCCGGCCGGTGTCCCGGTTCCTGGGCGCCTACGCGTCGGCGAGCAGTGGGTCGTACGCGGTGGAGCGCTGACGGCCCGACATGAAGGAAAGGAAGTCCTTCACGAACGCGCTGCGTGAATACCTCTCCTCGGTGCCGGGCACGGTGCGCCGGAACGCGGTCCGGAACAGGGCCCGGTACTCGTCCGCGTCGATGTACTGGTTGCCGTCCGCGTCGGTGACCTCGAAGAGAACCTCGGCGACCCTGATCAGAGCGGGCCCCGCGAGGGAAGGCACAGCGGCGGCGTACTCCTCTTTGCTGATCCGGCCGTCGCCGTCGATGTCGAGGGCCGCCTGGAGTTCCCTCCACCACTCCGCGTACGCGTTGTAGAGCCTGGTCTCCTCCGGCTCGTCCAGATCCAGGCGCGAGGACAACTCCCGTGCCATGGCGGCAAGATCGGGCCAGTCGAGGTAGCCGTCCCCGGTCTGGTCCAGGACCGTACGGAAGAACTCCTCGGCGCTCCTCCGCGCCCCCGTCCCCTCCTCGGGACCGGACTGCGTGGGGAAGGGCGTGACCAGCCTGAACAGGGCACCGGCCCGCTTCATCCGGTCGCGCAGCGCGGTGATCGTCGCGGCTCGGGGGTCATCGCTGTCGGGGGACAGATAGATGAGGCCGGCGAGGCTCTCCACCTCGATCCAGCCCTCGGGCAGGAAGCGCGCCAGGCCGGCGGCCATGTAGACGCTCTGCATCAGCGTCTGGGCGCCGGGGATCTCGGGCAGCCCCGCGCGTCGGCGGAAGGGCTCCGGGAGGGACGCCACGGTGATCGCGCCGATGACCGGGCCGGCGAGCGCGCGCCCGGCCGCCCATACGGTGGGCAGGCCGTCCAGCAGGGGCGGCGCCGGGAGATGGTCGAAGAGCTTGTAGAGGATGATGCGCAGCGCCTCTGTGTTCTCCAGCTCCGTCTCGACCATGTGGTCGTAGTACGGCCAGAACTCCCGCAACGTGGGCGGCAGATGGCCGGCCTGATCCCCCAGGACGGCGAGGAAGGCCTGGAATTCGGCGTAGAGCTGTTCCATGTCGGTCTGTTCGAGCGGCTGCCCGCTCAGCCGGCACATGGTGACGGTGCTCTCGAACAGCGTGGCGACCACCCAGGCGCGGACCTGGGGGTCCATCGCGTCGTACGGCCGGTTCCGCGCGTCGGCGCCGCTCAGCCGGGCGTGCAGGCGATTGAGCCGCGCCGCCTCCCTCTGCCGTGCGTCGTCGTCGGCACCGAACATGCGCTGGAGGCTCAGGAAGGTGTTGCGCAGCCGTCGCCAGGGGTGGGCCACGAACGTCGAGTTGTCGATCAGGGCCGCGCCGATCTGGGGGTGGGCGGCCTCCAGTACCGTGGCCCGGACCATGGCCAGCGCCCAGCGCGGGTCGTTGAAGAACCGGTGGAACTGCGAGCCCGGACCGAACAGAGCTCCGAACTGTACTTCGTGGGGACCGGTGCGCCTGGAGTGGCTGCTGTCTGTGTCGGTCACGGGAGAGGTTCTCCGTTCGCCTTCGGCGTCACGCCGCCGAAGCGGCGATTGCGTTGCTGATAGGTGTGCAGGCACTCCAAGAAGTGCGGCGCGCGGAAGTCGGGCCAGAGCACCGGTGGGAAGATCCACTCCGCGTAGGCCACTTGCCAGAGCATGAAGTTGGAGATGCGCTGTTCGCCGGAGGTCCGGATGACGAGATCCACATCGGGTGTGTCGGCAAAGGGCAGATGGGCGGCGAAGTGCCGCTCGTCGACGGCGTCGGCCGACACCCCGCTGCGGATGAGGGACCGTGCCGCCTCGACGATGTCCCTGCGTCCGCCGTGATCGAACGCCACGGTCAGCGTCATGCCCCGGTTCCTGCCGGTCAGCGTCATCAGGTCGGCGAAGTCCCGGGCCAGCGCCGCGGGGATCCTCGGGTCGGTCACACCGAGGAAGCGGCAGCGGATGCCGCGCGCGTGCAGCAGCGCGGCGTGTTTGCGTACGACGCGGCGCACGAGTCGCATGAGGAAGTCGACCTCGTTCCCCGGGCGTTGCCAGTTCTCGGTGGAGAACGCGTACAGGCTCAGCCACTCCACCCCCGCCGCCCGCGCCGCCTCGATGACGTCGATCACCGTTGCCTCCGCCGCCCGGTGACCCGACGTACGCGGTAACGACCGCTGGGCCGCCCACCGGCCGTTCCCGTCCATCACGCAGGCGACATGGCGCGGGACGCTCCTCCGCGGGCCCTCGCCGGCCGGGCGACGTGCATGCGTACGGGCCGGGGCCGGGACCGAGGCAGAAGCGCCGATGGCTCGTTCAACCGTCACATGTGCTCCCCCTGGCTGTCACCACACGGTCCTCCGCCGCCGAGCCCCGTTCGGATCGGTCCATCGACCTTCAGCAGAGTGCCGGTACCTCACCCCGGGCGCCTGGCAATCCCCGCATCTTCACTCGCCGTACGTCCGTCCGATTAGGCGATCTCGTGGGGGCCCCCGACCCGGGACCGGCCACGTCCACCGAGCCGGCCGCCGGCGTCTCCCTGTCCCCGGCAACCTCCCGCCGCCCGCCGCCCGCTACAACCCCCTACAACCATCCGCCGCCGCGGCGAGTCTGGTTCGTGGTCCCCGAGACCGAACTCCTGATCGAAAAGGAAGGATTCACCTGTGCACGTACGGCACTTGCTGCGTACCGCGGCCGCCTCACTGACACTCGCCGCCACCCTGCTCACGGCCGGCGGCGCCGAAGCCGCGGGAACGGCAGCCGGCTCGGAGGTCTCCGGCTCGGACGTCTCCGGCTGGGAGGTCTCCCTCTCCGGCGCCGGCCCGGCGGAGTCCCTGATGTCGGTCTCCGTCATCGACGAGAACCTGGCCTGGGCGGTCGGCAGAAAGGCCCAGCACGGTGTCATCATGCGCTGGGACGGCGTGAGATGGAGCAAGGACACCGCCCCGGGCCTCCCCGATGTGTGGCAGTGGTCGTCGGTCAGCGCGGTCTCCGCCCAGGACGTATGGGCCTACGGCTCGGCCAACAGGAGCCAGACGCTGGTCCACTACGACGGCACCCGCTGGACCACCGTTCCCACGACCGGCCCCTTCGACGACTCCTGGCCCGAGGTCCCGATCGAGGCCGTCCCCGGGCGGCTGTTCAAGGGCGGCGACGCCCTCTACACGTACGCCGACGGCACCTGGCAGACCTTCGCGTTGCCGAGCCGCGTCGACATCCGGGACATCGACGCCCTGTCGGCGGACGACGCCTACGCGACCGGCATGCGGTACCCGGTGCGCGGCGGCCATCCGGTGACCTACCACTGGGACGGGACGACCTGGACCCTGATGGAGGAGCCCCCCGTACGGACCGGTACCGACACCGCCAAGATCACCGCGGAAGCCCCGGACAGCGTCTATGTGGCCGGGTGGGCCGACGCGCCCGACGCCGCCCCGCCCATCCCGAGCGTCGCGCACTGGGACGGCACCGCCTGGCGGGACATCACCGGTTCGCTCGCCGACCTCTACCTCCACGCGATCACCACCGACGGGCGGGGCGGTCTGTGGGTCACCGGTAACGACCAGACCGAACCGGCCGAGGCCGAGCCGGTGTTCTGGCACTACGACGGCACTGACTGGACCAAGCAACCCGGAGCTCTGGCACCCGACGGTGACACCCGGTGGCCGTCCTACACCTTCTACGATCTGGCACCGGTCGGCGCCTCGGGTGGCTTCTGGGCCGTCGGCCACTACACCATGCCCATGACCCCGCAGGGTGACCAGCCGGTCAACGCCCTGATCGAGCGCTCCACGACGCTCCCCCTCACGGCGGACGCGGGCTGACGGCCTCACGCCGAAGGACGCGCACCGGTCCGCCTCACGCCGAAGGACGCGGCACCGACGACGCACACCGGCCGACGCACACCGGCCGACGCGCGCTGACGGATCCGCCGGGCCCGCCGGGCTCGCCGGACCCGCCGGACCCATCCGGGACCTGCGGAACCCGCTCGCACCAGCCCTACGGTGTGGGGCCTCACCACATGTGGTGAGGCCCCACACCGTCGCGCGTCTACGGCGCGGAGGTCGCGGCGGTAGTGAGGACGGCATCGGTGATCGCGCTCGACGCGGTCAGCGGGTGTGGGTGCTGCCGCTCTGGTAGTCGGTGTAGGTGTACGGGTTGTCCAGCACCTTCGTCTCGGGCACGTCCGGGTTCATCCCCCGCTGCCAGGCCTCCGGTCCGAGCTGGTCCTGGAGGAATGCGACGGTGCGGTCGACGGTCGCGCGGACCTGGGCCAGGTCGGTGTCGACGAGGCGGCCGTCCCTCTTCACGATGCGGCCGTCCACCAGCACGGTGTGGACATCACCGCGCTGCGCCTGGAAGGCGACCTGGCCATACGGGTTGAGCAGCGGGAACGACACGGGGGAGGCGTCGTTCTTGATCAGTACGAGGTCGGCCTTCTTGCCGACCTCGACGCTCCCGAGATCCGCCTCGCGGCCCAGCGCCCGCGCTCCGCCCCTGGTGGCCCACTCCACCACCTGTTCGGCCCGCAGCGCGGCATGGGTGACGGTCTCCCCCCGCGCGTGCGCCTCCATGTGCTCACGGGAGCGGTCGGCGCCCAGCGTGGTGCGCATCGCGGAGAACAGATCGCCGCTCCACCACACCGAGGTGTCCATGGACAGCGACACCGGGATGCCATGGGTGCGCAGCGCCCAGGTGGGCGGGTAGCCCTGGCCGGCGCTCTGCTCGCTCTCGGTGGACACCGACACGGACCCGCCGGTCGCGGCGATCCGGTGGTAGGAGTCGGCCGACAGCGACGCGCCGTGCACATAGACGGTCTCGGGGGTCATGAATCCGTGCTCGTGCATCAGCCGGATGCCGTCGTCGCCGGTCGCGCCCCAGACCCCCGCGTGTGTCGTCACCGCCACGCCGAGGTCGCGGGCGACCTCGAACGCCGGCTTCTCCGGGAAGGCGGGGTCACCGGTGACGTCGAAGGCGAGCTGGAAACCGAGCATGTCGTCACCGGTGATCCGGCGGGAGACGAAGTCGCGGAACTCCGGTGTGCCGGTCCAGGCGGCGGGCGCGTCCTGGATATTGCCGTACGCCAGGACGAATCTGCCGGGCACGGCCTCCAGCGCGTCGACGGCGGCGTCGGCGTGCTGGGTCGTCCGCAGCCCGTGCGACCAGTCGACGGTGGTGGTGACACCGGCGTCGAGCGCCTCCAGGGCGCCCAGCAGATTGCCCGCGTACACGTCCTCGGGGCGGAAGACCTTGCCCCACTCCAGGTAGTACCAGACGAAGTACTGCGTCAGCGTCCAGTCGGCCCCGTACCCGCGCATGGCCGTCTGCCACAGATGCCGGTGGGTGTCGATCATGCCCGGCATGACGATGCCGCCGCTCGCGTCGATCTCGACCGTGCCGTCCGGGACGGACAGGCCGGGGCCGATCGCGGCGATCCGGTCACCGACGACCAGGACATCGTGTCCGGCGAGCACCCGCCGGGTGGCGTCGACCGTCAGGACGGTGCCACCTCGCAGGACGACCGCACGGCCCGCAGTGTCGACGACCGCGCGGCCCGCCGTGTCATGGGTGGGGTGGCTCATCGCCTCACGCTCCTTCGCGCTTACGCGTACACCCGTCCGCTGTACGGACAGAAGCTGGTTGCGGCCACCCTCGCTCAGCCCTTCTCCGGTGTCAATGTGCCGACGTATCCCTTCCGCGGCCTTCTTCGGGCTCTGTCGTCCGCTTCGCGGACAGCGGCGGCTACCCTTCACCTGAGATCAGGCCTTGAGATCAGGCCACGAGGAGGTCGTGTCATGCCGCGTGAGGGAACCGGTCCCGACTTCATCGAGGCGCTGGCGCGCGGGCTGAAGGTCATCACGGCGTTCCGGCCGCACCGTCCGGTGATGACGCTCGCCGAGGTGGCGGCGGCCACCTCGCTGGCCCGCCCCACCGCCCGGCGGATCCTGCTGACCCTGGAGGAGCTGGGCTATGTGCGCACGGTGGAGCGCGGCTACTCCCTGACCCCCCGGGTGCTGGAGCTGGGTGTGGCGTATGTGCGGTCGATGGGGCTGTGGGACGTCGCCCGGCCACATCTGGAGCACCTGGTGACGCGTACGAACGAGTCCTGCTCGATCGCGCAACTCGACGGCTCGGACATCGTGTACGTGGCGCGGGTGTCGGTGCCGAAGATCGTGTCGCTGGCCGTGCAGATCGGCACCCGGTTCCCCGCCCTGGCGACCTCGCTGGGGAAGGTCCAGCTCGCGGCCCTGCCGCCGGACGAACTGGACGCGGTGCTGGCCCAGCCGACGCGCTCCGGGCTGGTGGCCCGCTGGCAGCCCGACCGGGCCGAGCGCGACGCCGAGCTGCGGGACGTACGGGCGCGCGGATGGGCGCTGACCGACGAACAGCTCACCCGGGGCATCCGGTCGGTCGCGGCACCTCTGCGGGACGGGTCGGGCCGCGTGATCGCCGGGATCAACGTCAACTGCCACGCCGCCGAGACGACGGTGGAGTATCTGCTCGAACACCATCTGCCGCTGCTGTTGCAGGCCGCGGGTGACATCAGCGCGGACTTCGCCCGCGTCCAGGACGTGCCGCACGTGACCGCCTCGGCCGCTTCCTGAACCGATCTCCCCGGCCCCCCGCAGAGCCCCGCGCCTCCGCGCCGCACCCCCGCGCCGCGCGTCCTCGCGCCCTTGACCGGTGGCCGTCTCCGGCGGCAGACTCGGGTGGCGGACACTAGTCCGCTGTACGAACGGATGAGGCGAGACAGATGGTCGACGACTCCACGGCCAGCACGGCGGGAGCAGGTGCCGCGGCCGGTCCGGGCCTCGTGTCCGCTCCGGGCCCCGCGTCGGAGGCAGGCCCCGTATCGGAGGCGGCCCCCGCGTCCGGGCCGCTGTCGGGGGTGCTGGTCGCGGACTTCTCCCGGGTCCTCGCCGGCCCCTACGCCACGATGCTGCTCGCCGACATGGGCGCCGAGGTCGTCAAGGTCGAAGGCCCCCAGGGCGACGAGACGCGCACCTGGATGCCCCCCGTACGGGACGAGGTCTCCACCTACTACCTCGGGGTCAACCGCGGAAAGCGCTCGATCGCCCTCGATCTGCACGCCGACGCCGACGCCGAGGTCGCGCGGGAGCTCGCCCGCCGCGCGGACGTGGTCATCGAGAACTTCAAACCCGGCGGTCTGGCCAAGTACGGCCTCGACTACGACAGTGTGAGCGCCGCCAACCCCGGCGCCGTCTACGCGTCGATCAGCGGGTTCGGCACCGGCGCGGGACGCCATGTCCCCGGCTACGACCTGATGGTGCAGGCCATCTCCGGTCTGATGAGCCTTACGGGCGACCCGGACGGGCCGCCGTACCGGGCCGGGATCTCGGTGTTCGACGTGATGGCCGGCAACCACGCCGTGATCGGCATCCTCGCCGCGCTGCGCCACCGCGACGCGACCGGCCAGGGCCAGCACGTCGAGGTCAATCTGCTGTCCTCGGCCCTCACGGGGCTGGTCAACCACAGCTCGGCGTACGCGGCCGGTGGCGTGGTGCCGTTCCGGATGGGCAACGCCCACCCCAGTGTCTTCCCGTACGAACCACTGCCCACCGCGGACAGCCAACTGATCGTCGCCGCGGCGAACGACGGGCAGTTCCGCAGGCTGTGCGACGTCCTCGGCCTCTCCGGCCTTCCCGAGGATCCGCGGTTCGCGCACAACGCCGACCGCACCAGGAACCGGGAGGAGCTGCGCCCCCTGCTGGAGGAGCGGCTGGCCACCCGAGGCGCGGTGGAGTGGTTCGAGGCGCTCACCGCGGTCGGGGTACCGTGCGGGCCCATCAACACCATCGACGGCGGCTTCGCCATGGCGGAGCGCTTCGGGCTCGATCCCGTCGTCGAGGTCGGCGAGGGCGAGCGCGCGGTGCCGACCACCCGCAATCCCATCCGGTTCTCCGCCACCCCGGTCGGCTATCTGCGGCCCCCTCCGGAACTCGACGAGCACGGCGCCGAGCTGCGCGACTGGCTGACCTCCCGCCCGCAGGGCGACAGTGGACCGGAGGAGGCGGCCGGCGGACCGGAGGAGGCGGCCGGCCGGCCGGAGACAGCCGGTGGATCCCCCTCCGGAGCCTCCGGAGACACACGGTGAACGCCCCAGGAGCCCCAGGAGGCAGCCGGTGACCGACCAGCCCCGGATCCGACACCAGAACCAGCCCGAACCGCAGTCCCAGCCTCAGACCGAACCGCGATCCCGGCCCCAGCCCGAATCTCGGTCCCCGTCCCCTTCCCGGCCCGTCTACGAGACCGCCCTCGGCGCGTCCTCGCTGGAGACGATCACGCTCCTCGGCCATGACCTGGCCGAGGACATCATGGGCACGGTCGGGTTCGGCGAGCTGGCGTTCTGGCTGGCCACCCAGCGCCGTCCGACCAAGGGCGAGACCCGGGTGTTCGAGGCCGTCCTGGCGGCGCTCGCCGACCACGGCTTCACCCCGACCGCCATCGTCACGCGGCTGACGTATCTCTCCGCGCCCGACTCGGTCCAGGGCGCGCTCGCCGCCGGTCTGCTCGGCGGCGGATCGCGTTTCCTCGGTGTCACCGAGGACTGCGGGCGGTTCCTGCACGACGTACTGGACTCGGTCGAGGGGCCCCTGCCGGACGACGACGCCGGGTGGGACGCCCTGGCCCTGAGGACCGTGACGGCCCGGCGGGAAGCGCGCGCCTTTGTCCCCGGCCTCGGACACCATGTCCACAAGCAGGGCGACCCGCGCACCCCGCGCCTGCTGCGGATCGCCGCCGAGGAGAACCTCCACGGCCCGCATCTCTCCCTGTTCGCCGCCATCGGCCGCGTGCATCCCCAGGTCCTCGGCAGGACCCTGCCGCTCAACGGTGCCGGTGTCTGCGGCGCGGCCCTGGCCGATCTCGGTCTGCCGCTGGAGCTGCTGCGCGGCTTCGCGCTGCTCGCCCGTACCGCCGGGCTGATCGGCCAGCTCGCCGAGGAACTGCGCCACCCGGTCGGCAACGACATCTTCCTGTCGGTGGACCTCAACAACCAATCCGTCGCCCCCGATCCCGACCCCGCCGGGCAGTACGGGCCGTACCCGCCCGAGCGGCACACCGGCGAACAGCACGCCCCCGATCCCCACACCCCCGTCCCCCACACCCCCGTCCCCCACTCGCCCGAGCAGCACTGATCCCGGGCTGCCCCCGCCCCGGGCACCCGGCCGAGACAAGGAGGGCCGAGATGGCCGAGCTGGTCGCGGTGATCGCGTCCACCCACCATCCCTTCTACTACCGCACCAGCACCTCCACCGGAGCGGACCGGCCGCCGTTCGCCGACGAGTGGGTCCGCAAGATCGAGGCGTTCCGCGAGACCCTCACCCGGGCCCGTCCCGATGTGCTGGTGATGGTGGGCTCCGACCACTTCCACCAACTGTGGCTGGACAACATGCCGCAGTTCCTGGTCGGCAAGGCCCCCTTCTACGACGGGAACTTCTCCAACGAGCAACGCGAGTTCGGGCTGCCGAAGATGCTGCTCAAGGGGCAGGAGGACCTCTCCGCCCATGTGCTGCGCCAGGGCCTGGACGCCGGGTTCGACCTGGCGTTCTCCAACGAGCTGCGGATCGACCACTCGATCACGTGCCCGATCATCACGCTGCGCCCCGAGGCCGACCTGCCGATCGTGCCGATCTACACCAATATCTTCGCCCCGCCGCTGCCCCAGCCGAAGCGGTTCGTACAGCTCGGCCGCACCATCCGGGAGGTGATCGAGTCCTGGCCCTCGGACCAGCGGGTCGCGGTGATCGGCACCGGGCATCTCTCGCTGGAGCTGGGCGGTCCACGGCAGTTCGGGCCGACCGGCCCCGACCCGCAGTTCGACCGGAAGGCCGTCGGCTGGATCGCGGGCGGTGACATCGAGGAGTGCCTCGCCGAGGTCAGCCTCGACAGCCTGCACCTGCCGGGCAACGCCACCCATGGATTCATGGACTTCATGCTGATGATGGGCGTCGCCGGCGAGGGCAGGAAGGCCGACTACGTCGACACGCTCGACCTGTTCCACACCATGGAGGCCTACTTCACCTGGTACCCGAACGGAGAGCCGGCGTGAGCAAGTACCTGCTGAACAAGTTCCTCTACACGGTCGACCGTGATCCCGAGCTGGTGGAGCGCTACCGCACCGACCCCGTGGCCACCGTCGAGCGGTGGGAGGCGGAGTACGCCAACCGCCTTCTGAACTGCGTCGGCGGCGAGGCCACCACCTGGCTGGCGTTCGACGACACCGAGCGGGCCGCGCTCGCCGGTCACGACTACCCCAAGCTGTTCGAGCTCGGCGCCCATCCGTTCCTCACGCTGACACTCTTCATCGGCATGTTCGAACGCGACTACCCCGAACCGCTCGGATTCCAGCTCGAGTACGCCCGGCGCGTGTCGCATGTCCCGATGCCCTACCCCGACATCTCGACCTGACCCGCCCGCACACGACCTGACCCCGCGCTCCCGGGGACCCAGGTCGCCCGCCCCGCCCCGCTCCCGCCCCCGGGCGCGCGGGGTGCTAGGCGGGCGCGGGCTCGATGTTCTGGTTCGCGTGGAAGAGGTTGTACGGGTCGTAGCTCCGTTTCACTTGCGCGAGCCGGTCGTACTGGGCACCGAAGGTGGACCTGACCCGGTCCTGGCCCTCGTCGGCGCCCATGAAGTTCATATATCCACCGCCCATGGACTGCGGGTGCAGCTCCTCCCAGTAGTCGACGCACCACTGCCTGACCTTCCCGGCGTTGGCGGGGTCGGGGTCGATGCCGGCGACGACCCCCGACCAGACGGCGTCCCGGTAGCCCCAGGCCGTGGCCCCCGGGTCCACGCGGTGGGCGGCTCCGTCGACCGGGTACAGATGCATGGTCGACAGGGCGGTGGGGATGGCCTCCGCGTAGGTGGCGTGGACGGCGATGGCCTCGTCCGTGACGCGGTCGAAGAAGTCTCCGCGCCAGTACCACTGGAGGCCGGGGGGCATCAGCCCGTCGAACATGGACTGGAGCGCGGGGTACGGCATCGGCGTGGTGAAGTGGAAGGCGGGCGCCGCGGGCCGGGTCACGGGGGCGAAGACCTCGTCGGTACGGTCCAGGTCCCCCGTCCAGCACCAGATGACGCCGCACATCGTCCGCCCGTGGATCTCCTCCGGGAACGGCGCGGCGGGCGGAACGACCAGCTGCGCGTAGAAGCCCGTCAGGTCGTCGGGTGCCCGCGGCAGGAACTCGCGGTACCACTCCAGCACCTCGCGGAGGTGGTCGAGCGTCCAGAGGGTGATCGCGAGAGCCACGGTCCCCACGGGGTGCAGCCGGAAGGTGAACGAGGTGACGACGCCGAAGTTCCCGCCACCCCCGCGCAGCGCCCAGAACAGATCCGGGTGGTTCCGCTCGTCCGCGGTGACGAAGCGCCCGTCGGCGAGGACGACATCGGCGGACATCAGGCTGTCCACGGTCAGCCCGTACTTACGGGTGAGATGCCCGTGTCCGCCGCCCAGGGTGAGGCCCCCGACGCCCGTCGTGGAGACGATCCCGGCGGGGACGCCCAGGCCGAAGGCGTGAGCGGCGTGGTCGAGGTCGCCGAGCAGAGTGCCGCCGCCGACCTCGGCGGTCCGCGCCACGGGATCGACCCGTACCCAGCGCATCGGCGACAGATCGACGGTGACACCGCCCTCCACCAGGCTCAGACCGGGTCCGCTGTGTCCGCCGCCCCGGACCGCCAGCTCCAGACCGTGATCGCGTACGGAGGCGACCGCGTCCATGACGTCCCCGGCGTCCGTACACCGCACCACGGCGGCCGGCCGCCGGTCGACCATGGCGTTGTAGACCGTGCGGGCCTCGGGGTACTCCGGGTCCTGCGGTGTGATGACCGGACCGCGCAGTGCGCCGCGTAGGGCCTCCAGAGCGGTGATGTCCATGGCGACCTCCTCCGACACCTCCACCCTCCCGCCGACCGGCACACCACGCATCCCCGCGCGCCGCACCCGTACCGCCCTTCCGTACCGCCGAAGGCCCTCCAGCTCCCGGCTCTACAGCTCCCAGGCGCCGCTGAGCGCGGCGATCAGCATTTTCTGGCGCGCCTCCAGGGTGGCGGGGGTCCAGCGGTCCGCGTTGACGACCTGGGCGGTCAGGGCGAAGTTGACGACTCCGAGCCTGCCGGTGAAGTACCTGGCCTTCTTCGTGGCGAAGTCGTAGTTCCGTGCCTCGGAGTTCTTGTAGCGGTTGAGCAGCACCAGATTGCCCAGCCGGTTCGTCCAGTACTGCCGCTGGTCGTCACCGAAATCGGCGAGCCACTGAGAGCCCTGTCTCGGATTCTGGGGGAGTACGTGCTCGACCGTGATCAGCGGGTGCTCGTAGGAGACGCCCGAGCCGTTCGCCAGGATCTCGTCGAGCCGCAGCAGGACGTACTTCCGGGTCCTGATGTCCAGATACAGCGGCCCCTCGATCCGCTCGCGGGTCGCGGCCCGTTCGAGTTCGGTGAGGCGCAGGGAGGAGGAGTCGAGCCCGTGGCCTGCGTCCAGCTCCCGCAGCAGTTCCGCGTACCGCTGGACACGCGGTGTCGTGTACACGCGGCGGATGAACATGCTGGCGGCGAGACGCTCCAGAGCCTGGAGGAACCTGTCGAGCCACTCCGGGTCCGTCCCGTGGTTGCGCAGCGCCCAGAGCGCCGAGGGCCGCCAGTCGTTGTTGTCGATCTGCACCAGCCGCCGGAACCACGCGTTGACCCGCTCGGCGCCGGATTCGGCGCGGTAGGCGTGGTCCCGGATCTGGGCGTAGGCGTCCGCGTACGGCACCAGGACGTCGTTGACGAAGTGCTGTGCCTTGCCCGGGAGGAAGTGCGGTTCCAGGACCTGCTTGGAGAACTCCTTGAGCAGTTCCGCCTTGGCCCGCTCCTTCGCGTAGATCATCCGCAGATGCAGGAAGAGATCCGCGAAGTCGTCCCGGCCCAGAGCCTCCTCCGCGTCCTCCCACTTGGCCGCCGCGATGTCCGCCGCGTCGCCTTCGCCGAGGTCGCCGATGATCCGGGACTTGAAGATGTCCGCCGGGGACAGATCGAGCCCCCGGGAGTTCATGACACTGAAGATCCGGTGGGCGCTGTTGAGATCGGGCGTGCTCACCACCACGAGGTAGGTACGCACGATCAGCATCTGCACCAGTGCGAGCCGGCGCTCGGCGGTCCATGAGGACAGTTCCTTGTGGAGCGCCTCCGCGTTGGCCCGTACGGCCTTCTGCGCGTCGGTCTTCAGGCCGGCCGCCGGCAGGTCGGGCAGGGCGAGGACGGCGCCCTTCGTCTGTACGTACGCGCGGAAGAAGTCCGCGTCCTTGGGGCGGAGGGTCAGTCTCGGCCTGGCCGAGAGCCCCTTGGAGATCTTCCCCGGTTCGGAGACCGCGGCGTCCAGCTCGTCCCGCAGCCCGGGGTCCTCGGCCAGGTCCCGCAGCACCGCGAGCAGGATCGTCAGGGTGGTCAGCCGCTGCTGTCCGTCGATGACGTCCGCGACGGACTGGGACGGCTCCTTCACCAGGACGATGGATCCCAGGAAGTACGGCTCGTCCGAACCGCTGTCCAGGGCCTCCACCAGGTCGGAGAGCAACTGCTGTGCCTGCTCGACCTCCCACGCGTACGGACGTTGATACGTCGGGATGCGGAATTCGTAGTCGCTGCAGAACACCTTGTCCAGCGGCATCTCGTGAGCTTCGAGCTGCTTCATACGGTCATCGTTTCGCGGCACGGGCGCTCATGCCCGGAAAACGGGGATACTGCCGACCGTCGTACGACACAGGCCACGCGGGGCGGGCCGGGCCTACGCGGCAGGGCGCGGCGGGCCGACGCGGCGGGGCGGCGGGCCTACGCGGCAGGGTGGGGCGGGGGGCCGACGCGGCAGGGCAGGGCGGGGGGCGCGGGGCGGACCGGGCGGCGCCGGTCGGAGGACGCGGACCCGGACGACCCGGACCCGGACCCGGCCCCGGACCCAGTCCCGGTCCTGGTCCCGGACCCAGTCCCGGTCCCGGTCCCCGCCGGGGGCGGCTCACACGTCGCGCCAGCCGCCGTCCACCCGCAGGGTCGCGCCGGTGATGTAGCCGGAGACCGGGCCGGCCAGGAACGCGACGAGATCGGCGTACTCGCGCCGCCGGCCGATGCGGCCGACATCGTTGGGCCCCATCGCCTCGACGGCCGCGCGCTCGATCTCCTCCCAGCTCTCGCCCCAGCCGTTCCGCTTGCCCAGACCGGTCAGGAGGTCCCGGGTGGACGGCGTGAGGATGCCTCCCGCCGCGACCGCGTTCGAGGTCACACCGGAGTGCTTCAGCTCGCGGGCCAGGGAGGTGGCGAGGTTGTTGCGGGCCGCGTTGGTCGCGGCGTAATGCGGCTGGCTCGCGGTGGGGAGGTCCCCGAGGACGCTGCTGATCTGGATCACCCGTCCCCAGCCGCGCTCCCGCATGCCGGGGACGAAGCGCTGGATCATCCGCACGCTGGAGACGACATTGGTGTTGTAGATGTCGTTCCACTCCGTCGCCGAGGCGGTGGACCATCCCACCGTCGGGTCGTAGATCCCGAGGTTGTTGACGAGGATGTCGACGGGCCCGCCGTCGAGGGCCGCCGCCCCGACCGCCTCGGCACCGGCGTCCGTCGCCAGATCGCCGATCGCGACGGTCGCCTCGCCGCCGCTCTCCCGGACGGACTTGGCGACCGCCTCCGCCCGCGCCTCGTCCCGCCCGTGGACGACGACGGCCGCCCCCTCGGCCGCCAGTACCCGGACGATCTCCGCACCGAGCCCGCTGCTCGATCCCGTGACGAGCGCCCGCTTTCCTGTCAGATGCACATCCATGGTGTTCTCCTTGTGAGGCCTGTCGCCCCGGCCGACTGGCGGACCGGGGGGCCGCGCGGACCGGGGGGCCGCGCGGACCGGCGGACCGGCGGTTCTGTGGGGGCCTGAGACCGCCGTTCTCCCTGGTGGGAGGGGTTCCCCAGACGGAATGGACCGTTGGGTCCATGGTTGCACCCACAAAATGGACTGTCCAGTCCAACAATTGCTATCCTGGATCCCGTCCAGGTGGGGACGGCGGAGGGAGCGGATACGCGTGCTGACACAGAAGGGCGCCGCCACCCGGCAGCGCATCGTGGAGGGCGCGGCGCTCCTGATGCGGGACCGCGGACCGGCGAACGTGGGACTGGACGACATCCGGGCCGTCACCTCGACCAGCAAGAGCCAGCTCTTCCACTACTTCCCGGACGGCAAGGCCGATCTGATGCTGGCCGTGGCGCGCCACGAGGCCGAGCAGGTGCTCGCGGAACAGCAGCCGATGCTGGGCGATCTGACCACCTGGTCCCGGTGGGAGGCCTGGCGGCAGCGGGTGGTCGAGAGATACGACCTCCAGCGCCAGAAGTGCCCGCTGACGGCCCTGACCGCCCAACTGGGCATGGCCGATCCCGCCGTCCGTACGATCATCGCCGAGCTGTACGACCGGTGGCAGGCGTATATCGCCGCGGGCGTACGGTCGCTCAAGGCCGACGGCGCGATCGACGCCCGTATCGATGCCGACGCCGCCGCCGTGGAGATCCTCACCGCCATCACCGGCGGCGCCATGATGCTCCAGGCGACGGACGACCTCAGCTATCTGGAGATCAGCCTCCGCCAGGCCATCAACGGCCTGCGCAGGCCCGCGCTCCCGGAGACCGTGTCGCCGGAGACCGTGTCGCCGGAGGCCATGTCGCCGGAGGCCATGCCCTCGGAGACCACACCCCCGGAAGCCACACCCCCGCAGGCCGTGCCCTCGGAGGCCGTGCCGCCAGAGCGGTGAGCGGATCCGCCGCGGCGGGAACGCGCGGGGCCGCGAGCGCCGGGGCCGGTACGGCCGGCCGCCCGGCTCTGCCCACGGCGGCCGGACCGCGCGGCCCGGCCGGCCTCAGCCGGCGGTCGAGCCCGTGGCCGACGCGGCGGGGGCGGCCGGGGCGGGCCGGGCCGGCTGGTCGGGCTTCCCGGCGCGCTGCCTGCCGCGCGTCAGACCGACGCCGAGGAGCACCACGGCCATGCCCGCGATGACGCGGAGGCCCAGTTGTTCGCCGAGGACGACCGCGCCCAGCGCCACCGACACCACCGGCAGCAGATAGCCGACGGTCGCGGCGGCGGTCGGGCCCTCGTCCGCGATGAGGCGGGAGTTGAGGTGGAACGTGATGCCCGTACCGAAGATGCCCAGGACGACCACGGCGATCCACGCGGTGGTCGTGGGAGCGTCCGGGGCGGTACCGGCCGCCGGGAGGACGGGCAGGGTGAGACCGGTCGCCATGGCGAGCTGGGCCGCCGAGAGGGCGAGCGGGGCGGTCCCCTTGCCGATGAGATGGCGGGCCATGTAGGCGAAGGCCACGGCGTAGCTGACGGCCGCGGCCAGCAGGGCCAGGGCGCCCGCGCCGGTCAGACCGGCCTGGTGCCAGGGAGCGAAGATGAGCAGGATCCCGCCGAAGCCGAGCAGCAGCCCGGCGACGCGGAGCGGACGGAAGCCGCGCTCCGTGCCGAGCCCGACGGCGATCACGAAGGACCACAGCGGAGTCGTGGCGTTGAGGACGCCGGCCACGCCCGAGTCGACGGTCTGTTCGCCGAAGCTGAACAGGAAGAACGGCAGGGCGTTGCAGAAGAACGCGGCCACGACGAGATGGCCCCAGGTCCTGCGGTCGCGCGGGAGCGACTGGCGCGCCGAGCGTGCCAGGACCAGCAGGACGAGCGCTCCCAGCGCACACCGGATGACGGTGATGTGGAGGGGGGCCAGGCCGCCCTCCAGGGCGACCTTGATCCAGAGGAAGCCGGATCCCCAGAGCAGGGCGAGCACGGCCATGCGTATGAGGGTTCCGCGTGAGCCGCTGGGCACTGTCCGCCTCCTGGCGAGTGGGGTGATGCGTGATACGTGATGCGAGATACGCGTTGCTGACGAGCCGTCAAAAGCCTTTGGTACGACGGTCGTACAGTCTTCTGGTCGTACGGTCCCTTGGTAATCGCCGTAAGACAAGCGAAAAGATTCGAAAGAAGAGTTAAGCTCTTCTACATGCTGGACAGACGGCGTATGCAGTTGCTGCGAGCGGTGGTCACCAGCGGATCGGTCACCGCGGCGGCCCGGAATCTCGGGTACACACCCTCGGCGGTCAGCCAGCAGATGGCGGTGCTGGAGAAGGAGGCCGGTATCGCGCTGCTGGAGCGGACCGGCCGGGGCGTGCGGCCGACGGAGGCCGGACGGGTCCTCACCGATTACGCGGCCGTCATAGACAGGCACTTCGCCGAGGCGGAGACCGAGCTGGCCGAGCTGCGGGCCGGCCGGACGGGCCGGGTGGCGGTCCGCTACTTCGCCACGGCGGGCGCGACACTGGTGGCACCCGCGGTGGCCGCGCTCCGCCGCGAACAGCCCGGCGTACAGGTCGAGTTGAAGCTGAGCGACCCCAAGGACCCCCTGCCGGAGGTGCGGAACCGCCTGGCCGACATCGCCCTCGTCGTACGGCCGCGGAACGAGACCTCCGTCGACGGCATCCGGTTCGTGCATCTGCTGGACGACAGATACTTCGCGGTGCTGCCCGAGGGACACCGGCTCGCCGCCAAGCGGGAGCTGGATCTGACCGATCTCGCCGACGAGCCGTGGGTCGGCAGCGACCAGCCGGGCCCCTGTCTGGAACCCGTGCTGGACGCGTGCGGCTCGGCCGGTTTCAGTCCGACCTTCGTGGTGGAGAGCGGTGACTACGACACGGCCCAGGGCTTCGTCGCCGCCGGGCTCGGCGTCAGCCTGATTCCGGAGATGGGCCTCGGCAACCGCCACCCCGCCGTGGTCGTACGCCCGATCCGTAACCCGGAGCCGGTCAGGACCATCTACGCGGCGGTACGCGAGCCGTCACCCGCCCAGCCGGCCGTGCGGCGACTGCTGGACGCCCTGCGGCACACGACCACCTCCGAGCGCGCCCCGCACTGAACGCGTCGCGAAGCCACATGTCGCCCCGCCACATGTCGCATCGCCACATGTCGCGACGCGTCGACACTTCATTCGGGTCTGTTCACCTTTTCTGATGAACGCTCATCGTGTCACGGACGTACGGACCGCCGCCTCGCATAGTGAAACGCGACGTCTCCCGCCGACTCAGCCTGACGAAAGGCGAGACACCATGCGTACGGAAGCGATCAACCGGGCCAAGCTCGTTTTCACTCTGTTCGATGTCGATGGCAACGGCTTTCTCGAAGCCGATGATTTCGAACTGATGGCGACACGCGTCCTCCATGCGGTGCCCACCGCCGACGACGCGGCGAAGGGCGCGATGCTGGACGCCTTTCGGAAGTACTGGAACACCCTGGTCAGCGAATTGGACTCCGACCACGACGGCAGGGTCGACTTCGACGAGTACACCGCCTGTGTCCTTTCCCCGGAGCGTTTCGACGAGGCGGTCAACGACTTCGCCGAAGCACTCGCGGGCCTGGGCGACCTGGACGGCGACGGATACGTCCGCCGGCCCGTCTTCGTCGCGCTCATGACCGCCATCGGATTCCGGCTCCCCAATATCCACGCCCTTTTCGACGCCTTCGGGCCCACGGATTCGGACCAAATCACGCGCTCGATCTGGATCACCGGTATCAAGGAGTATTACGGCCCCGACATGGCGGGCATCCCCGGTGACCGTCTGGTCGAGGAGCTGGCGGCCTGACCAGCCCGTGCCGCCCGCCGCCGGCCCCGGTCGGCCGCGGGCGGCACGGATCACCCGCGTCGGCCGTGATCCGGCCCTGATCCGGCCCTGATCCCGCCCTGACCGGCCCCGGTCGGCTCAGGCCGGGGCAGCCCGAGGCGACTCGGGGCGACCCGGGGCAGGCTTCAGCTCTTCTCAGCTCGGCCGGTCGGCCCCGCTCAGCCCGCCCTGCGGCCCCAGGCCGTGAGAACGGCGAGCGAGAGGTCATGGAAATCGGGCGACGCCAACTCGCGGTACGCGGCCTCGAACTCGGTGTCGCTCGCGAGTCCGGCGGCCACCATGGCCTCCCGCGACTGCTCCAGATTCAGCCGCCACCACTGCGCCTCGTCGTCGCCGCCGTGGACGGTCTGGATACGGGCGTCGAGTCCGACACCGGTCAGCCCCGCCTTCTCCAGGGGCAGCGGCAGGGTACGCGCCCAGGCGGTGTCCGAGCCCACCGAACGCTCCAGGTGGATACGGAAGGCGCGCATGATGGTGCGATAGGCCGGGTGCGGGGAGTCCATCACCGGGAACGACGCCGGTTCCTCCAGCAGCAGCACCCCGCCCGGCCTGAGCCATGCGGCGAGCCGGGCCACCGCCTTGTCGGGATCGGGCAGGTGGAGCACCACATACCGGGCGTGGATGAGATCGAAGGATCCGGGCGGAAAGTCCTCGGTGTACAGATCGTGCCGCAGCACCCGCACACCGAGATCCGTCAGTTCTTCGAGGAACGTGGTGTCCAGGTCCGTCACGGTCACCCGGGCGCCCTGCTCGGCCAGCCACCGGGCCACCGATCCTCCGCCGCCGCCGACTTCGAGGACCTCGTCCCCCGGCTTCAGCCCGAGCGCCGTGACACGCGCCCGTGTCGGCCCGTCCAGGACGGATTCCAGCAGGCCGAGCCGCCGCCGCTCACTGCTGATCCGGTGGCTGAAGATCCCGTTCCCGTAGCGCTCCCGCGTCCACTCCCACCGTTCTCCGGACGTCTGCTCCACCGGTGGGACATACGTGTTCATGGTGCGGTCTCCTCTGCGATCCGGGCCGGTCACCCCAACCGGAGGTGTGGAGCGTGTGAGCGCTGTCACGATGGCAGTGCCGTACGGCGAGCACCCATGTTTTCCGGCTAATTGGCCGAATATGGCGATTCAGTGGCTTCGGAGGCCCTCTTGCCGTCCCGCGCGGACGCGCACCCGTCGTCCGGGTGCCGGGACCTGCGCGTACAACCGTTCGGGGCGGACGGTTGTCTTCCTTCACGCGGCCGATCGGCTGTGTTGGCTGTGCGTTTCCCCGGAGGACACCATGAGATCTGCGTCAACGGCCCGTGCGTCACGGGTGGTGGCCGGCGTGGCCGCCGTCGTGGGGCTGGGATGGGGGCCGGTGGCGGCTCCCGCGTTGGCCGAGGGTCCCGAGACGCCCACGGCTCCCGCGGCTCCCGCGGCTCCCGCGGCCGAGCTGGCCTTCGCGCGGACCGCCCCGATCGACGGGGTGCGGCCCGGGGACGCGACCGAGGTCTCGTTCTCGGTGATCAACAGGGGTGACGGGCCCGCCACCCGGGTGGCGCTCTTCCTCACCGGTTCGCAGGGGCTGTCGTTCGCCGAGAAGTACTCGAACTGCGTCTACGAGGACTCCCCGGCCCAGGACGAAGGACCGGCGCAGACGAACGCGACCTGCGACATCGAGCAGACCCTGGAGCCGGGCGTCGTGTACGTGCCCGAGAAGCCCCTGGGGGTCACGGTCCTGGACCGCGCGCTGTACGAGCGTCTGAGCCTGGTCCTCCAGGAGGATTCGATCGCCTTCCCCGAAGGCACCCAGCACGGCGGCGGGGCGGATCCGGTGCTGCGGCTCGTCCCGCGGCAGCCGCCGGGCGATCCCGGTGCGGTCTACGGCTACGAGCGGCTCGATGTCGGCATCACCGCGCGGAACACCGCGGACTTCGCGCTCACCGGAGCGCGTCTCCAGGGCAGGGCGGGCGAGACCGTCACCGCCGAGGTGACCTTCGCCAACAAGGGACCGGCCTGGGTGGCCAATGACGTCGGCTCGCCCATCGGTGTCTTCGACGTCCGCGTCCCGACGGGCACCACGGTCGTCGGGGCACCGGACTTCTGTCTCCCGCTGGGCCCGGACGACAGCACCGTCAACAAGGCGGACAAGGCGGCGCGAGTCTCCTCCTACCGCTGCACGACGCCGTATGTGTACGTGGACGAGAACAGCGAGCGCCCGTACCCCTTCCGGCTGCGGATCGACAAGGTCGTCAAGAACGCCACCGGCACGGTGACGTTCGTCAAGGGCGACCACCGGTGGGGAACGCTGCCGTTCGACCAGAACCGGGCGAACAACACGGCCGAGATCGTCGTCAACCCGTCCAGCGGCGGCGCCGGCACGGGCGGTGCGAGTGCGGGCGGTGCGAGTGCGGGCGGTGCGAGTGCGGGCGGTACGGATACGGGCGGTACGGGTACAGGTGGCGCCGACGGTGGATCGGGAACGGCCGGCGGCGGCACCCAGAGCGGCGGCGCGCAGGGCGGCACCGTCCAGGGCACCGGCACCCAGGGCGCCGGCACGGAGGACGGAGCCCTGGCCGACACCGGTACCGGAATCGGCCCGCTGATCGGGGGCACGGCCGCGGCCCTCCTGATGGCCGGCGGCGGTTTCCTCATCAGCGCGCAGCGACAGCCCCGGCGGGTGCCGGTCGACCGGGCACGGGGAGGCCGGTCGCCACGCGCACCGCGATGACGGAACGCGCGGCCGGAAGGGGCCGGCCCCGGAAGGCCGGCCCTGGAAGGCCGGCCCTGGAAGGCCGGCCCCGGAGGGTCGGCCCTGGAGCCCGGAGGGTCGGCCCCGGAGGTCCGCGCCCGGGGCCCGCGCGGGGCCCGGAGCGGAAGCCGCCCCGGGCGTCGGCCCGGTCAGCCGCAGACCGCGGGAAGCCAGGTGCCCCCTTCCCGCGCCACCTGTTCCCTGACCCCGTCCAGCCGGGCGAGCAGGGCGTCCAGACGCTCGGGCGCGTCGAGGAACTCCTCGGGCGAGTCCAGGAAGCGCAGCGTGGCATGGCGGAACGCGTCGCCCATGGCCGACGGCATCGCGTCGGAGGCGTCCAGACACCGGGGAAGCGGGCTCCGCAGCGTGCTGACGAGCCGCCGGCTCACCGCGTCGGACCCGTCGTCGGCCACCGGAACCCGGGCGTTGGCCGACAGCGGACGGGGCATCGTGACGGGCGCGTTGACGGCCCAGTGCCGCTGTGCCCCGTCCGAGGCCAGAAACCGTGTCAGCTCCCGGGCCTCCGGCGTGTCGCGGAACATCGCCGCGAAGTCGCCCGCGACCTCCCAGGCCCGGTTCCGCCCCGTCGTGCCGGGCAGGACCTCGGCGGACGGCAGGAAGTTCCCGGGCCGGTCGGACACGGCCGTCCCCGGGCTCCCGTACACCCCCCGGACGAAGGACGCCTGGTGGTCGAGCGCACAGGCGGGAGGCTCGGCGAAGAGCCCTCCGGAAGCCGCTTCGAGGTCGGTGGTGAGGGCTTCGGCGGCCCGTCCCGAACCGTTTCCGCCCAGGGTCTCCCCCCAGGTCAGCCAGGCCTTCCGCATCCCGGGCGTGGCCCATTCCCCGCCGGTGGCCCACTTCTCGTAGACCTCGGGGCCCGACTGCTGGAGCAGCAGATCCTCCACCCAGTCGGTCCCGGGCCAGCCTGAGGTGGCGTCCGCGCCCATGCCGAGACACCAGGCGTCCCCGTCGGACGGCGGCCCGGCGGGCCCGGCCGGACCCGCGGATCCGCCCTCCCCGCCGTTCCCGCCCTCCCCGCCGTTCCCGCCGTTCCCGCCGTCCCCGGCGTTCCCGCCATCCCCGGCGTTCCCGCCCTCCCCGCCGGATCCGCCCTCCCCGCCGGATCCGGCGGCGTACCGCCCGGGGTCGTACCAGACGATGCTCTTCAGATCGGCCTTGACCGGCACCCAGTAGAGGTCGCTCCGCCCGGAAACCACCAGCTCGGGCAGCCACGGCTCGTCGTACGCGCTCCGCAGGCCGTCACCGAGGACACCACCCAGCGGGACCGCCTGGCCGTCGCGGGCGTACGCGGCGAGCTCGCCGGGGCTGGAGAGGATCGCGACATCCGGCGGCGCGCCCGCCAGGACCTCGGAGCGCAGCACCTCTCGCTGCGCCGTGGTGCCCTGGTAGTCGACCTCGACACCGGTGCGCCTGGTGAACTCCTTCAGCACGGCGCGGAAGGCCTCCTCCTCGTCCCCCGACCAGGAGGCGAGCACGGTGACGGTCCTGGGTGACGTGGTGGCGCGGACGACGACCTCGGCGACCGCCGTCCCGAGCGCCGCGAGCAGCACGAGGACCAGGGCGGTGACGAACCGTCGGCCCCTCATCGCGCCCGGTACCTGTACTCGGCGATACGGGGCTGCATCCCCCGTACGACCAGGGTCACGAGCAGCGGCCCGAGGAGCGGCACCCAGCCGATGAGGCCGGCCCGCCAGCCGGTGTCCCGCATATCGGTTCCCACCAGCTCCGCGACCTGCGTCGTGGGGCCCGCCACGGAACCCGCGCTGTACTGCGACGCGGTCCGCGTGAGCCGCCCGTGGGAGAGTTCCTTGGCCGTCTGGGTCTGCGCGGTGAGGACCGCGAGGGCCGCGAGCGTGAGCCCGAGCAGCGCGGTGGCGCCCAGCAGCCACGGATTGTGGCGACGGCGGAAGCGGCGCCGAAGGAAGACCTGGGTCTCGGCCAGCGCCACCACGAGCCCGGCGCACAGCGCCACCGCGACGGCCCACCCGACGCGCGGCGACCCGTCGAAGGACGTCTGTTCCGAGAGCACCTCGCGCTGTTCCGACTGGAGGTGGTCGAGCCGGGCGAGGATGCCGATGTCCGGCCGCTTCAGCATGCGTTCGGCATAGTGCAGATAGCCCGCCCGCAGCGCGGAACCGGCGGGGGAGCGGTCGGCCTGCTCGATCAGGCCGCTGTAGGCGACGACGAGTCCGTTGACCGTCTGGAGCGCGCGCAGTCCGGACTCGCCCGCCACACTCCCCTCGGCGGCGCGGGCGAGGCTCTGGCTCGCCACCGCGATATGGATGCGGTAGCCGCTGCCCGTACCCACCGTCTCGGCCGGTCCCGAGTAGCGCGCGTCGCGGGCGGACTCGTCGGCCTCGCGCAGCGCGGTCTGCGCGGCGGCCACGTCCAGGATGGCGGGGGCCGTACGCGCGCGGAGCCCGGCCGTGTCGCCGTGCACCCCGTCGTACGCCAGGAACAGGGCGAGGACGGCCAGGACGATGAGGACGAGAAGCAGCAGACCACGGCGCTGGAGCGAGCGCCGGGTGGCGCTCATGGCCGGCGCTCCGGACCACCGGCCGTCCGGCTCCCCGGACCGTCCGCCGGATACGCGACGTCCGCCGCGTCCGGCGCGTCCGCCGTACCCGCCGCACCCGCCGATTCCGACGCGTCCGCCGACTCCAGGGCGTCCGGGCCGTCCAGGGCGTCCGGGGCGTCCGGGGTGACCTTGGCTTCCGCCGCCGCCCCCGCGTCGGCCGCGTCCGCCGCCGCCCCCGCGTCCGCCAAGGCATGGGCGCACCGGACACAGAACCGGGCGTCCGCCGGTGACCGCGCCTCGCAGTCCGGGTTCGGGCAGATACGCGTGGCGCCGGACGCGCCGAGCGGCGGCCGGCTCCCCGGGGCCCGGGGCGCGGACCCCCCGAGGCCCGCGCCGTCCTCACGGAACACGGTGCTGTCGTCGCCCAGCATGATGAAGCGGCCCATGTGCCGTGGGTCGAACGCCTCCTTGAGCCGCGCCTGACCGGTCACCGGGTCGGTGATGTCCAGGACCTCCGCGAGCAGGCGCAGTTTCTCCTGGTCGTCCAGCCGGTGGGCGATCGGGAGGGCGGCGACGAGCCGGGCCTCCGTGGTGACCGTGTCCCCGTCCTGATAGGCCTCGTAGGCCTCCGCGAGCGTCCGGCCGAGCGCGTGGTGGAGATCGAAGTGCTCTCTGATGCGGCTGACGACGGTCGACGCGCGGTCACCGGGGATCCAGCGGACGAGTACGGGGACGGGATCGGGGGCGGGCACCCCCTCCAGCGGGACGGCCACGTCGACATAGCCGAGCTGTAACTCCTCGTGCTGGGGGCGGCCCTCGGGACCGGCCTCCAGACAGAGGTGGTACTGACGTGTCTCGTCGCCTCCCCAGGCGTCGGTCGGGAACTCCACGGTCCTGTCGTCCGTCCACCGGCCGCTGCCGGTCAGTTCCCGTTCCGTCGGGTAGACCTGCTTGAGGAAGCGGAGCGTGCTGCCGGGCATCAGGGAGAGCCTGATCGGCAGCCCCGCCACGGTCCGCGCCATGGACGCGCGGATCATCGACTCGAACTCCGCCGTCAGATCGGTGTCGCGGAGCACCGCGTCGGCGGTGCCGTGCAGCCGGTCCGCGATCAGCTTCAGCTCCCGGGCGTTCCAGCCGTCGCCGATGCCCCGGGCGTCACAGACGAAGAGGCCCTCGCAGGCGTCGAGTTCGTGTGCCAGCAGCTCCGGGTGGTGCGCGTTCCAGCCGTCGGTGAGCAGGACGGCGTGCCGGATGTCGCCCGGATCGTTGGCGAACAGCCGTCGCGCCAGACCGAGCCAGGCCCCGATGGAGGTGCCGCCGTTCGGATAGAGACGGCGTATCCCGGCGGCGGCCTCGGCCCGGGTGTCGTGGTCGGCCCGCTCCAGACGCTCGTCCGGCGGATAGACCATCCGGGCCACGTGCCGTCCTTCCACGACCGCGAACCGGGTGCCCTCCCGCAGTCCGGCCACCGCGGAGACCGCCGCGTCCCGGGCCGCCGTGATCTTCGACCTGGGCGATCCCATCGAACCCGAGCAGTCGACCACGATCACTTCCGCGGTCTCCGGCGCCGCGCCCCGGACGGCGGAGCCGAGACCGCGGGTGTGGATGTCGAAGAAGGCGTGCACCCCCTCCGCCGCCGCGCCCACGGTCAGTTCCGTCTCCTGACTGACCGTCAGAGTGACGGCCGGACCGGTGGCCGTTCCCCCTCGTCCCTCCGTCATGCTGTTCCCCCTGTCATGCCGTTCCCCCTTACTCCCGCCGGCTGTGGCCGACGGGGGTCGTCCCAGGGTCATCTCAGGGTCATCGGCCGCACCTGGTTGGCACGGTCGATCAGTGCGCCGTGCTCCTCCGCGCTGCCCGCCCGGTGCGCCAGTTCCCGGAACGAACGCTCCAGCAGCTCCCGCAGGCTCCGCTCACCCGGTGGATCACCGAACAGCTCACCGGCGGGCAGCCCCGCCCGGGACCACCCCCGGGTCCGCGCCCAGTGGAGCGCCGACTCCCGGATCTCGGCCGTCAGACGCGCGCGTTCCTCGCTGCCCGGCCGTGGGCTGTCCGGGCCGGGGGCCCGCATCCGCTCCTGCACCCGAACGAAGTCCCCGGCCTCAGGCGCATGACCGGCCGGCCAGCCGGCCTGGATCCGCAGGGCGGCGAGCCGGGCCGCCCCGCGATGCGGTGCGTGCGGGGGCACCTGGTCGAGGATCGCCAGGGCGGCGGCCCGGTCACCGGCCGCCAGCCGGATCCTGGCCAGTCCGAAGGCGGCGCTGCCGTCGGAGTGGTCCCGTTGCCATACGGCCTGGTAGAGGGGTTCGGCCCGCTCCGGCTCCCCGGCGCGTTCCGCGCAGTAGGCGAGGACGAGCTTGGGCGCGGGTTCACCGGGCAGCGCGTCGCAGACGGCGTCGAACCAGTCGCGGGCACCGGAGCGCGGGCCGGTCGGGACATCGAGCAGCCGGTGGACGGCCGACCCGGTGGCGGGCCGGTCGCCGCCGGCCAGCAGCAGCCGTCCGTACGTCCAGGCGACGCGCCAGTCGTGCCGGGCCGCGGCAGGACCCAGCAGCTCGCAGGCCCGGACCAGCGCGGTCTCCGCCGCGGCCCGGTCGCCGCGCGCCATGGCGGCGCCGCAACCACGCAGTTCCAGGGCCGCGTTCGGACTGTCCGGGTGCGGAACGGGGTCGGGCAGCCCCGTCGCGACCCGCTCCGGGGCCGGCAGGCCGAGGTCGAGTCGGGGGGTGCCGGGTCCGGGTGGCCGCGCCTGGTCGCGCGACGGCGGGCTCTCGCCGAGTCCCCCGTCCAGCAGGACCGCGCCGGGTGAGAAGACGGCGGACTGCCCCACGTGCTGGCTGCCGTGCGCCAGCGAGTGGATCTCGCGCCACACCCCCCGCAGTTGCTCGGACATCTCGGCGGCGGTGGCGAAGCGGGCCCGCCGGTGCCGGGAGGTGGCCCGCGCGATCAGCCGGCGGAAGGAGTCCTGCGCGACCTCGGGGCCGGGCACGGCGGCGTCCACCAGATCGCTGAGCGTACGGGCCACGGTGAACAGGTCGGTCAGCCGGGAGAACCGGGGGGAGCCCCGCCCGTCGGCCCGTGAGATCCCGGTGCCGTCCGCCGCGTACAGCTCGCCGGGCGGGAGGTACTTCGCGCTGTAGACCGTCGGCGACTCGTGGTCGTCGATCCGGCGCACCGCTCCCAGATCGATGACCTTGACCCGGTTGTCGTAATGCATGACATTGGCCGGTTTCATATCGCAGTAGAGCAGCCCTCGGCCGTGCAGATACTCCAGTGCGTCGAGGATCCGGCAGCCGTAGACGGCGACGTGTTCCAGGCGCAGCGGACCGCCGAGCACCCGCCGCTGCCCCTCCGGTGTGCGGAGTTCTTCGAGGGAGCGCCCGCCCACGAACTCCATCACGATGTACCCGGTGTCCTGCCAGGTGACGAAGTTGATGATGCGGACGATGTCGGGGTGGTCCAGTTCGACCAGGAAGCGGCGCTCCGCCTCGGCGACCCGCAGCGCCGCCGCGTCGTTGACGTCCTTCAGCCCCTTGAGCGCGACATGCCGGTTGTCGAGATGCGTGTCACGGGCCAGATAGATCCAGCCGAGGCCACCGCCGGCGATCCGGCCGACCACCTCGTACTGACCGCCCAGCAGATCGCCCGGGTGGAGTTCCGGCTCGAAGGAGAAGGGGGCGCCGCAGCGGGGGCAGAAGCCGCGGGAGGCGGCGGGCTGCCCTCCGTACCCGATCCCCACGACCTCGTCGCAGCCGTCCTTGCCGCACGGTCTGCCGCCCGGGGGCGGGCCGGGATCCTTGACGAGCAGTTCGGCCGCGCTGGGTACGGGGACGGCGGGCAGGGACATCGCCGTGCCGCCGATCGCCGAGGGCACGGAGGGCGGGACGGGGGGTCGCGCCGGGGGCGTGGAACTCCCCGACGGCGGCCGCTGGGGCGGCGGGGGAGCGGCCCCGGACACCGGCTCGGGTGTGGGCCGGGGCATCGGCCGGGCCGACGGCTCGGACGCCGCCCCGGACGCCGGGCGGGGTGTCGTCGGCCGGGGTACCGCCCCGGACGCCGGCCCGGACGCCGGCCGGGAGGCCGACCCGGGTGCCGGCCGGGAGGCCGGCGCGGCGGGCGCCTCGGGAGCAGGCCGGGAAGCGGTCCCGGGTGCCGCCCCGGGTGCCGCCCCGTTCGTCGGCCGGGAAGCAGGTCCGGCCGCCGGTCCGGCCGCAGGTCCGGTTGTCGGCCCGGTCACCGACTCGGTCGACGGCCCGGTCGACGACTCGGTCGCCGTTCCGGGAGCGGGCCCGGGTGCCGGCCGGGCCGGTTCGCCGGGCGGCGGACGCCGCAGACAGCGGTCGCAGAAGCCGGTGGGCGTCAGAGTCCCGCCGCAGCCGGGCCGCACACACGAGGTCATGGCCTGTCCCCTCCCCCGCCGCCGCGGTCCGCTCCCCGGCCGCCACGGTCCAGACGCCCGCGCACCGCCTCCAGATAGCGCGCGACCGCGTCCTCCGCGGCCGGCACATCGCACGGTGCCTTCCAGAGCCCGTCATGGGCCCGGCGGTACAGATCGGCCAGTTCCAGGTCCTCGACGGCGTCCAGGTCCCGGGTCATCGACCGGACGGCGTCCAGCCGGCCGCGCAGCACATCCCTGCGGCTCAGCAGCTCGTCGAGGCGGCCGATGGTCCTCGTGATACGGGCATGGGCCTCGGCCGCGGTCCGCGCGCACCTGTCCACCTCGTCCTGGAGCCGCACCAGCTCCGCGGCGTCCCGGCCGGGCGCGGAGCCCGCCCGGCGCAGCGTGGCGACATGCCGCCGAAGGGCATGTACGACGGTGAGGGCCCTCCGGCCGCCGCGCCCGGCCTCCGGGGTCAGCAGCAGGCACCGGTCGTGCAGATCCCGCCGCCCCAGGTCGGCGGTCCCGGCGAGCCGCCGGTCGAGCAGCCCCAGCCGGAACCGGAAGACCAGGGCCTCCACCGCGAGGCGCCGTACGGCCTCGTCGGCCGTGTGGAACACCATGAGCACCCTGCTGCCCTGTTCGGCGAGCAGTTCCAGCAGCTCCGTCAACGCGGCCGGATCCGGGGCCCGGTCGACGCCGTCGGCCACGATGGTGAGGGGCAGTGTGGTCGAGCGCAGCCGCTCGGCGGGTGTGCCGCCCGTGGGGGCGACGATGCCCATGCGCCCGCACACGCGCTCCGCGACGGCGGTCGCGGACTGACGGGTGACATCGACGGCCAGGTCGAGGGTGCCCACCAGCGGGACGCTCCCCGGCGGGGCGTCGGTCACCCTCTCCGTACGGTCGGCCGTGGACAGCTCACGGTCGGCGAGGGTGACGGCGCGCTGCAAGGTCATCACCCGGGCCCGGTCGCCCGGTGCGACCAGCGCGGACTCGGCGGGAGGCGCGTCGCCGCCCCGGAGCCAGTCGGCGAGCCAGGTGGCGAAGGCCGCGTCCTCGGTGAGCTGGACGCTGTCCGAGACCAGGCTCTCGTCGACCGCCGAATCACCGTGCACCCAGGCGCGGACCATCGGGAGGTGCCGGATGACGGTCTCGGTCGGAATCACATAGGAATGGCGGAAGTTGGCCCCCACGTAATAGCCGACCACGATGCCGATCACCTGGCCGGTCAGCTCGTCGGTGACCGCGGCGCCGCTGAAGCCGGGGCGGACCACCTCCCCCTGCTGCACGGGGAACATCTGCACCCGGCCGTCGCGTCCGCTCAGCCCGGCGAGCTTCCCCCACAGCCAGGTCCCCTGGTTCAGACCGTCCGGGAACCCGTACGTATGGACCGGACGGTGCCAGGTCGGGGAGAGCCGGTGGAGGACCGCCGACCACTTCTCGGGCTGCGGCCGGTCCAGCCGCAGCAGGGCCAGATCACCGCTCGGCCCCGACAGACGGTCCCCCCGCTCGGGCACCCAGCATTCGTCGATCACCCGGGCGGTGACGGGCTCGGCCCCGTCCACCCCCACCAGATCCACCAGTACGGACGCGTCGGCCGGAACCACATGGGCACAGGTCAGCACCGTCTCCGAGCCGAGCAGCACCCCCGCGCCCAGGACCTCTCCGCCCGGCCCCCGAATCCGTACCCGCCAACTCTCCTCCTGGACAGGCCCGTTGGACATGTCCGATGGCTCATCCCCCATGTTTCGCAGGGTACCCGTGCCTCCCACGGGCCCATAGGCCCACGCAGGCCAAGAAACCGGGCATCCGCCCGCGGGCGGGGGGCGGAGGGGTTACCGGCTGACGAAGGGGACCTGAGCGCTGTCGGGGCGGGCTTCCGAACTGCCCGGGTGGTGCCACAGGCCCTGGTCGGCCAGCAGGGGGAGGACGCCCTCGCCGAACCAGTACGCCTCCTCGACATGGGGATGGCCCGACATGATGAACTCGTCGATACCGAGCTCGTGATACTCGGTGATCCGCTCCGCCACCTCGGCGTGACTGCCGACCAGGGCGGTGCCCGCGCCGCCGCGCACCAGGCCGATGCCCGCCCACAGGTTCGGCGAGACCTCCAGGTTCGCGGTGCTGCCGCCGTGCAGGTCGAGCATCCGGCGCTGGCCCTCCGACTCGCTGCGGGCCAGGCCCTCCTGGACGGCTCGTACCGCGTCCTCGGAGAAACCGTCCAGCAGCCGCCGCGCCTCGGCCCACGCCTGGTCGGAGGTGTCACGGGTGATCACATGCAGCCGGATGCCGAAGCGCACGGACCGTCCCTCGCGGGCCGCCAGTTCACGGATCCAGGCGATCTTGGCGGCGACCTGCGCGGGAGGCTCGCCCCAGGTCAGATAGACATCGCTGTGCCGGGCCGCGACCTCACCGGCCGCCGGGGACGAGCCGCCGAAGTAGACCGGCGGCACCGGGTCCGGGACCCGGGCGAGCTGGGCGTTCTCGATCTGGATGTGCCGGCCGTCCAGGGTCACCGACTCGCCGCGCCACAGGGCCCTGACGACCTCCAGGAACTCCCCCGTGCGCGCGTAACGGGCGTCCTTGTCGAGGAAGTCCCCGTACGCGCGCTGCTCATGGCTCTCGCCCCCGGTCACCACATTGAGCAGCAGCCGCCCGGGGGCGTGCCGCTGGTAGGTGGCCGCCATCTGGGCCGCGAGGGTCGGCGACAGGATGCCCGGCCTGAACGCGACCAGGAACTTCAGCCGCTCGGTCTCACGGGCCAGCATCGCGGTGGTGAGCCAGGCGTCCTCGCACCAGGCCCCGGTGGGGGTGAGCGCCCCCTCGAAGCCGAGCTGCTCCGCCGCCCTGGCGATCTGGGTGAGATAGCCGAGGGTGGCGGGCCGCTGTCCGCCGGCCGCGCCGGCCGGGAGACCGTGACCGCCGCCCACGACATGGCGGCTGTCGCCGTAGGTGGGCAGGAACCAGTGGAAGGTGAGGTTCACGAACGTCTCCGATGATGGGCCGACCAGAGGGGTACGGAAGAGGGGCGAGGGAGAGGGGCGGGGAGAGGGAAGGGGGCAGGGGGCAGGGAGCGGGTGGAGCGGGGCCCGTGAAGGGGGCCGGGAAGCGGGGGCGCGGGCCGGGGGGGCCGGCCCGCGCGGTCAGAGCAGTCCGTGGCGCGGCGGCCGTGTGCCGCTCAGCACGTACCGGCCGATGTGCTGCACCTTCCACCGGACGGGATCGTGCAGCGTGTGCGTACGGGCGTCACGCCAGTGCCGGTTCAGATTGAGGCTGTCCAGGGCCGCGCGCGTGCCCGCCACCTCGAACAGGGCGCTGCTCGTCCCGACCGCCGCCTCGGCCGCCTGGACCTTCGCCGCGGCGACCGCGATCGACGCCTCAGCGGCGCTGTCGTCGGTGAGATCCGCGGCCGCCGTGTCCACCGCGTCCGCGGCGGCGTTCAGCAGCGCCTCCGCCGCCCGCACCTGGAGGGCGAGTTCACCGAACCGCTGGATCAGCAGCGGGTCCTCGGCGGCCGTCTCGTAACCGCTCTCGAACCACGGGCGGCTCTTGGTACGGACGAACGTGACGGCCTCCGCCAGCGCCGCCGACGCGATACCCGCGTCGATCGCCGCGTGCAGGAGCTGTGCGACGGCGCCGTGCAACTGGGGCCCCTGGAAGGTCAGATGGTGCGGTACGACCCGGTCGGCCGGGACCACCACCTCCGTCAGCCGGACGGTCCCGCTGGCCGTGGTGCGCTGTCCCATGCCGTCCCAGTCGTCGACGACGGTCACCCCCGGGGCGTCGCGCGGTACGTACGCGACATGGAGCGCGTCGTCCTCGGCCCGTGCCAGGACCGGGATCCAGTCGGCGAACAGCGCGCCGGTGGAGTAGTGCTTCTCACCGCTGAGCAGATACCCGCCCTCCTGGCCGCCCTCCTCCGGCGCGTCCGGCGCGTCCGGCGCGGAACCGTCACCCGCACCGCCCGGACCGGGCAGCGGGGTCAGCCGGGTACGGATGTCCTGGACATGCTTGGTGCCCGCCTCCGACTGCGCGTTCCCGAACCGGCGCCCCGCCAGCACCTCCCCGAAGAAGAACTCCTGCTGGGCCGGGGTGCCTTGGCGCCGCAGCACATTGATGTACACGAAGTGGCTCTGCGGTATCTGCGCCAGACTCGCGTCGGCGGTGGCCAGCAGACGGAAGATCTCGGCGAGCGTGCGCGCCGAGACGTCCGCGCCGCCGTGGGCGCGCGGCACGGTGACCCCGAGAAGACCGCTGGCCGAGAGCCGGTCCAGTTCGGCGCGGGGCAGCCTGCGCTCCCTGTCCCGCTCCGCGGCCTCCGCCCGGAAGTCGTCGGCCAGTTCGCGGGCCAGGGCGAGCGCCTCCGCGTCGTCGGCCACCGTACGGACGGGGGCGCGGCCCGGGGAAGCGGCATCCGGGGAAGCTGCGTCCGTGGAAGTGCCGGGGGAGGCGTTACGGGCGGGTGCGGCGGTCACAGGAGTGCCTCCAGAGAGGAACGGGCCCGGATGTCACGGCCGGCCACGGCCCCGGCACACCGGACGGATGGTACGGATGGTCACGCGTGGTCGAACCCATTGTTCTTCTGGTTCTTCTGGTTCTTCGCGTGTTCTTCGGGGCTGTTTACGTCACGTATTCGTTCCGGGCGGCCCCGGCACCGGAACTCCCGTGCGACACCCGGTGATTCCAGGAAATCCAAAGACCCGGAGGAAGAATGCATAAGAACCGGCGGACCGGAAGGAACAGAAGCAACGGAAGGCCCGGAAAACGGGAAGAGCGCGCACAACGATCACGAACACCGGTGTACGGATCACACCGCGTGTACGGATCACACCGCGTGTACGGATCACACCGCGTGTACGGATCAGGGGGGAGGGAAATCCCCCGCGTGAATCCTCCGGCAGGCGAACCCCCGGCATCCCCCGGCACCCCACGGCACCCCTCGGCGTCCCCGGTACGCGGACCGGCCGCGGCCGTGACCGTCGAATCCGCCGCGACCCGGGAATTCCCTCAGCGGCCCGGTCGACAGAGCGCGCTGGAAACGCGGACGAGATCGACGTGCCTGCGCCGGGTGAGATCCCGCTGCCTCGGCTTCAACACGTCACCTCCTTCCGCACAGGCGCCGCCGCACCGGCGGCCCTTTCGCCGCAACCATACCGGCGCCCCCCTCCGGGCGCCATCAGGTGTCTTCGAGCCGGTGATAGGGTTTCCCTTTCATCAAGTCCACCGAATCCGCCGGGCACCCAGCAATTCATGGCGTAATGCGTCCGGCGGACGGACGGACAAGAGAGCGGGACGACGGGACGGCGGTATCTCCGTGCGAATCGAGCAGCTCGAATACATAGCGGCCGTCACACGCCTCGGTTCCCTGCGCAGAGCCGCGGAATCACTGCATCTGTCGCAGCCGGCCCTGAGCGAGACGATCCGCAATCTGGAACGCGAACTGGGCGTGGACATACTGGACCGCAGACGGTCCGGCGCCAGGATCAGCGACGAGGGCCGCGAACTGCTGCCGCACATCATCGGAGTCCTCGACGCCGTCGACAAACTGCGCCGGGCCGCCGACGACCAGCACCACATCAGCCGCATGATCAGGCTCGGTACGGTCAACGCCGCGACCGTACCGCTGCTCGTGCCCACGATCCGGGAGTTCCGGGCCACCCACCCGGAGACCCAGGTCGAGGTCGTCGCCGCGCAGCAGGAGCGGATCCACCGCGAGCTGATGGAGGGCGGACTCGACCTCGGACTCGTCAACTACCTCCAGGGCGACGACCGGCCGCCCGGTTTCCACTCCACCGAGCTGCTGCGCGGCCGTCCCGTGGTCTGTGTCCGCGCGGACAGCCCGCTGGCGGCGCTGCCCGCCGTCGGCGTCGACGACCTGCTGGGCGAGTCGCTGATCATCATGCGCTCCGGCTATGTCATGCACCGTTTCGTCCACCGCATCCTCGAAGGCCGCAACCCCGCCTTCTCGTACTCGACCGACGGCGCCGAGATGGGGAAGCTGATGGTGGCCGAGGGCCTGGGCGCCACGGTCCTGCCCGACTTCAGCGTGATCGGCGACCCGCTGGAGCGGTGCGGTGCGATCACCCACCGGCCGCTGGCCGGTGACGAGACCGATGTGCTGCTCCTGCTGCAACGCCCCGCGGCCAACTCCGTGCCCACGGCCACCCAGGACCTGTACCAGACCTTCGTGCGGAGCGCCGACGCGTACCGCCGCGCACACCCCACCGGCTGAGCCCCCCGCCACCACCCACCACCCACCACCCACGGAGGCTCCCGGGTACCCCTCGGATGCTCCCCGGAGGAAAATCCGAAAAAATCTTCCGTGCGGTGTCGAGAACGGGTCACCGCCTCCGACGTCCCCTGTGAGAGTTGCCCACGAGGGGCGGCGACACGGTGAAGGAGCGACCTCATGAAGTATCTGGTGATGATGCAGGGCGCGCAGATCGACTACGACGCGATGGCCGGCAAGGCGTCCGCGCACAGCCCGGCGTGGAGCGAGAAGGACCTCCGGTCGATGTTCGACTTCATGGGGGAGATCAACAACGACCTGGCCGAGTCCGGTGAGCTGGTGGACGCGAACGGGCTCGCCGAGCCCGCGCTGACGCGCCATGTGAGCCCGGGTGAGGACGGCCGCCCGGTGATCACGGACGGCCCGTACGGCGAGACCAAGGAACTGCTCGCCGGGTACTGGGTGCTGGACTGCGAGAGCCTGGACCGGGTCACCGAGATCGCCGCGCGGGTCGCGCTGTGCCCCGCCCCCGAGGGCGCCCCCGTCTATCCGGTGGTCATCCGTCCCATCCCCGACATCGGCGGAGGCGATGTGTGAGCCGTACGACCGTGGTCGAGGACCTGCTGCGCCTGCACGCGCCGCAGGTCCTCGGCGCCCTGGTACGGCGGTACGGGCATTTCTCCGCCGCCGAGGACTCCGTACAGGAGGCGCTGCTCGCCGCCGCCGGGCAGTGGCCGGAGAAGGGCCTGCCCGACAACCCGCGCGGCTGGCTGATCAAGGTCGCCTCCCGCCGTCTGGTGGACCAGTTGCGCGCGGACGAGGCGCGGCGCGGACGGGAGGAGAAGGCCACGGCGCTCCTGCCCCGGGACACCTGGGTGGCACCGGCGCCCGGGGAGAGCCGTGCCCCGTCCGAGGACGACACGCTCACGCTGCTCTTCCTGTGCTGTCACCCCGCGCTGACCCCGGCGGCGCAGATCGCGCTGACCCTGCGGGCGGTCGGAGGGCTGACCACGGCCGAGATCGCCCGCGCGCATCTCGTGCCCGAGGCGACGATGGCGCAGCGGATCAGCAGGGCGAAGCAGAAGGTCAGGGGGGTGCCCTTCCGGCAGCCGGGGCCCGAGGACCGCGACCCGCGGCTCTCCGTCGTGCTCCAGGTGCTCTATCTGATCTTCAACGAGGGGTATACGGCGACCTCCGGCCGCGATCTGCACCGCGCCGATCTCGCCCGGGAGGCGATCCGGCTGACCCGGGCGGTGCGCCGGCTGCTGCCCCGGGAGGGCCCGGTGACCGGACTGCTGGCGCTGATGCTGCTCACGGACGCCCGCAGCGCGGCGCGCACGGGCCCCGACGGCGAGCTGATCCCGCTGGACGAACAGGACCGCGCCCGCTGGGACCGGCAGGCGATCGCCGAGGGGACCGCGCTGGTGGAGGAGGCCCTGACGAGCGGGCCGGCGGGCCCGTACCAGGTGCAGGCGGCGATCGCGGCGCTGCACGACGAGGCGGCGTGCGCCGAGGACACCGACTGGCCGCAGATCCTCGCGCTGTACGACGTCCTCGTCCACCGCGCGCCCGAGCCGATGGCGGAACTGGGCCGGGCCGTCGCGGTCGCCATGGTGCACGGCCCCCGGGCGGGGCTGGCCGAAGTCGCCCGGCTGGAGGGCCGGCTGGACGGCCACCACCGGCTCGACGCGGTCCGCGCCCATCTGCTGGAGAAGGCGGGCGACACCGAAGGCGCGCGCGCCGCCTACGGGTCGGCGGCCCTGCGCACGCTCAGCGTGCCGGAGGCGCGCTATCTCCAGGCACGGGCCGCGCGGCTGCCGCGCTGAGCCCCCGCCCCGCGCCCGCGCCGTGCCCCCGCGCCCCCGCCCCCGCGTTCGTTCCGTCCACCGATTCGGCACAGTCGACACCAGGGAGATCACATGGGAGATCACAGGGGACAGCTCCGGGGCAAGGTCGCCCTCGTCACCGGCGGTTCGGCCGGGATCGGTCTCGCCGTCGCCGGCCGGTTCGCCGCCGAGGGCGCGACGGTGTACGTCACGGGCCGCCGCAAGCCCGAACTGGACGCGGCCGTGGCGGCGGTCAACGCACAGGCGGGCGAGGAACGGGCCATCGGCGTGGCGGGCGACGTGTCGGACCTGGACGATCTCGACAGGCTCTTCGCGGCCGTCGAGGCCCGCAGCGGCCGGCTGGACGTGCTGGTCGCCAACGCCGGGGGCGGCGGTTTCGCCCGGCTCGGGGAGATCACCGAGGAGCAGTACGACCGCACCTTCGACATCAACGTCAAGGGGCTGGTCTTCACCACGCAGAAGGCGCTGCCGCTGTTACCCGACGGGGCCTCGGTGATCCTGCTGTCCTCCACCAACGGCTCGCGCGGGGTGCCGGCCATGAGCGTCTACAGCGCCACGAAGGCCGCGATCCGCAGTCTGGCCCGTTCCTGGGCGGCCGAACTGGCCGGGCGGGGCATCCGGGTGAACGCGATCAGCCCCGGGCCCGTCGAGACCCCCGGTATCGACGGGCTGGCCGGGCCGGGCCCCCGTCTCCAGCGCCGGATGAAGGACGGCTTCGCGGCCCGGATACCGCTGGGGAGGATGGGCCGTGCGGAGGAGGTCGCCGCCATGGCCCTCTTCCTCGCCACCGACCAGAGCTCCTTCACCACGGGAGCCGAACTGTTCGTGGACGGCGGCCTCGCCCAGCTCTGACGCCGCCCGGCCCCTGCCGCCCCCGGCCGCCCCCGTCCGCCCCCGCCGAGCCACTCCCGCCCCGCCCCGCACGGCTCCGGCCGGGGTCGGGGCCGGGAGCGAAATCGGGAGCGAAATCGGGGGCGGGCCGGGGGCGGGAGCGAAATCGGGGGCGGGCCGGGGGCGGGAGCGAAATCGGGGCCGGGGCCGAGGCCGGGGCCGGCTCAGCTCGTCTCGCGGGTGCCGTCCAGGCGCCGCCTCAGCCCGTACGGATTCTCGTCGGAGAGAGCGGCGGGCAGCAGATCGGCGGGCACGTCCTGGTAGCAGACGGGACGCAGGAAGCGGCGGACGGCCAGGGTCCCCACCGAGGTGGAACGGCTGTCGGAGGTGGCGGGGAACGGGCCGCCGTGGACCATGGCGTGACCGACCTCGACACCGGTCGGCCAGCCGTCGACGACGACACGGCCCGCCGTGGTCTCCAGGACCGGCAGCAGCGCGCGGGCGAGGTCCTCGTCCCCCGTGCGCGGCTCCCCCTCGCCCCGGTGGACCGTGGCCGTGAGCTGTCCCCGCAGCGCCCGCGCGACCTCCATGAGCCGGCCGGTGTCCTGGCAGACCACCACCGTCGCGGCGGCGCCGAACACCTCGTCGTGCAGCCCCGGACGCGCGAGGAACACCTCGGCCGGGACGGTGAACAGCCGGGCCACACAGGTGTTGGCGCCCTCGCCCGGCCGGCCGGCGGCCCTCTCCCGTACGCCCTCCACCGCCGCGAGCGCCGCCACGGCGCGTTCGTACGCGTCATGGACACCACGGCCGAGCATCGTCTCGCCCGTGTACGCGGACACCTCCTCGCCCGCGGCCGTCAGGAACTCCTCCAGCTCCGGCCCCTCGACGGCCACCAGCACCCCCGGTTTCGTACGGAGCTGCCCCGCGCCCATGGTCAGCGACCCGGCGAAGCCCCGGGCGAGCGCGGCGGCCCGGTCGCGCAGCGCGGCGGGGAGCAGGAAGACCGGATTGACGCTGCGCATCTCGGCGTAGACCGGGATCGGTACGGGCCGTGCGGCGGCGGTGCGCAGCAGCGCCAGGCCGCCCGCCCGCGAGCCGGTGAAGCCGACCGCCCGGATCCGGGGGTCGGCGACCAGCGCCCGGCCGATCTCCCCGGCGGAGCCGAAGAGCAGGGAGAAGACGCCTTCCGGCAGTTCGCTCTCGCGTACGGCGGCGGCCACCGCAGAGCCGACCAGCTCCGAGGTGCCCAGGTCGGCGCTGTGCGCCTTGACCACCACGGGACAGCCCGCCGCGAGCGCCGCCGCGGTGTCGCCGCCCGCCACCGAGAAGGCGAGCGGGAAGTCGCTCGCGCCGAACACCGCCACCGGGCCGAGCCCCACCTGACGCGCCCGCAGATCGGGGCGCGGGTGCGGGGTGCGGTACGGCAGCGCCCGGTCGATCCGCGCCTCCACCCAGCCGCCGTCCCGTACCTCCGCCGCCAGGAGCCGCAACTGATCGGTCGTACGGTCACGTTCGGTACGGATACGGCCGGACGGCAGGCCGCTCTCCGCGACGGCCCGGCCGATCAGCTCCTCACCGAGCGCCTCCACCCGGTCCGCGACACGCTCCAGAAAGGTCGCGCGGCGCTCGGGGGAGGTCGCCCGGTACGCCGGAGCCGCCTGGTCCGCCAGTTCACAGGCGCGGGCGACGTCCTGGGGGGCGGCGGAGCCGTAACCGGGCTCCAGCACCGTGTCCGTACGGGGATCGACCGAGGCGATGACCGGCGGCCGGCCGGTGCGCCGCTCGGCGCCGAGGAACATCGCTCCTGTGAGGGGCATGGCTCGCTCTCTTCGTGGAGTTCTTCCTTCGCGGACTTCCCCGGGTTCCAGCGCTCCCGTCCCGTACTCCCGTCCCGTACTCCGGTCCCGTACTCCCGTCCCGGGCTTCCCCGGGCGGTGCGCGGCGCGCGAGCGGGCGCTCTCAGCCGCCGCCCGTCTCCTTGCCGCCCTCCTGGCGCGGCCGGTCTCCCTCGCGCGGCCCGTGTTCCCGCCGCCGACGGGCCACCGGCTCCCCCGGCGCGAGACGCGCCACCACCTCGGCCAGCGCGTCACAGGCCTGCTCGATCCTGAGCCGTACGTTCCGCTGCTCGGTGATGATCGCCGCCAGCAGCAGCGAGGTCAGCGCGGCGGACCCGTTCAACGCCTGAAGACTGACCATCCGCTCCACGAGGTTGTGGTGGGCGAACCCGCCGACGCGGTCGGTGGCCTCCGAGATCGCCATGACGGAGACGAACAGCACGTACGGCGCGCTCCCGGGCAGCTCGAACCGGAGAGCGGCCCAGATCAGCACCGGGAAGACAAGGAAGAGCAGCGTCAGCGAACTCGTGGTGGCCAGCGGGGTGATCACTCCGGCGGTGATCACCAGAGCCGTCGCCTCGGGCCACCGGTGAGTCGGTAGGGGCAGCCGGAGCCGGCGCAGCACCAGCAGCAGGGGCGTGACCACCAGCACCCCCATGGCATCGCCCGCCCACCACGCCGACCAGATGGCCCAGAACCCGTCCGCCGGCAGTTTGCCGCTGACGACCATCGCCGCCGCGCCGACCGAAGCGCTGATCAGCATCCCGCCGAGGGCCCCCAGGAACACCAGGGCCACCCCGTCCCGCAGCCGGTCCAGCTCGGGCCGGAACCCCACCCGCCGCAGCAGCAGACAGGCACAGACCGGGGCGAGGGTGTTCCCCGCGATGATCGCGACATCGGCGGGCAGGAACGGCCCCAGCGTGAGCACGCTGAAGAGGGTGCCCAGCGCGATCCCCGGCCAGACGCCGAGGCCGAGCAGGAGCAGCGCGGTCAGGGCGATACCGGTGGAGGGCCAGAGGGGGGTGACGGTCGCCCCTTCGATCCGCACCTGCTTCAGCAGACCGAGCTGTCCGCCCCCGTAGTAGACGACGGCGACGCCGAGGATCCGGAGAGCGGCCAGGGACAGTCGCCGGAGTTCCTCACCACGCGCCACACCAGCCATCAGACATCGCCTCGCGCCCGGGTCGGCCGAGACACGCACGGTCCGTCCCGCACGTCACCCGCCGCTCCTGTGCGCCGTGGCGCCGTCGAGCACCGGTGCGCGCGCGGCGACGGGCCGCGGCCCGGCCCCGGGCGGCGGTACGTCGGAGGGGACGGCCGTCCTGACGGCCCGGGGCGCGCTCCCCTCCGCCGGCACGTCGGGCGGCCCGTCGTGGCGCAGGACGAGTACGGCGGCGTCGTCCGAGTGGCCGGTCAGCTCGGCCACCCGCATCACCTCCGCCGCCAGTTCCCCGGGGTCGGCCCCGGCCCCGGCGGCCACCACCCGGGACACCTGGGCCATCCCCTCCTCGATCGGGAAGCAGGGGCCCTCGATCACCCCGTCCGTGAGCAGCACATACGCCCCCGCTCCCGTCAGCCTGCGGCGGGTCACGGGGTATCGCTCGCCCGCCACGATGCCCAGGGGGAGACCGCCCGCGTCCTCGGTGCACCCCGACCGGCCGTCGACCGTGCCCCACACCGAGGCGACATGGCCGGCGCGGGCGCTCCGGATCTCCCAGCGGACCGGGTCGAAGCGGAGGAACGTACAGGTCGCGAAGAGACCGGAGTCCACCGACAGCAGCAGATCGTTGGCCAGGCCCAGCGCCTCGCCGGGGTCGCGCGCGGTCGTGGCGACCGCCCGCAGTCCGATCCTGACCTGCCCCATGAACGCGGCCGCCTCGACATCGTGGCCCTGGACATCGCCGACGCAGAACGCGAGGGAGCCGTCGGAGAGCGCGAAGCCGTCATACCAGTCGCCGCCGATGTCCAGCCCGTCCCGGGAGGGCGCGTACCGGGCGGCGGTGCGCAGCCCCGGCACGGCGGGCAGCCGCGCGGGCAGCATGTCCCGCTGAAGGGCCTCGGCCAGCTCCACCCGGGCGTGCTGGAGCTCCGCCCCTTCCCGCGCCTGGGCGGTGAGCCGTCCAAGTGTGGTCAGCAGGTCCGTGGCGCTCGTCGAGCGCGGGGAACGACGCCGGCTCATGCACCGCCTCGCTACGAAGTATCCCGTTGTGGTTCATGCCGCTGCACAAACCCCTTATTCATCATATTTCCTGAGTGGGACTCGCGCCGGACAGCGGGTACGGTCCGCCCGGGACGGCTCGTGCTGTCCGCCGCCCCGCCCGCGCCCAGCAGTGTCGCGGGGGCGTCGGCGGCCCGTGGTTCCAGCACCGGCATGTGCCGGCGGGTGTGCCGGGCCACGACGGACGGAAGGGCGGTGCGCACGAGCCGGGCCGCCCGCAGCCACGGCTGCCCGTAGACATGGCGGGCCCGGCGTTCGACACCGGCCGCGAGCCGGTCCACCGCCGGGCCCAGCGGATAGGTGCGCCCGGCCGGCCAGGGCAGCCGGGAGCGCAGCTCGCGCAGCGCGGCCACCTGCTCGCCGCCCCTGACCATGTCGGTGTCGGTCCAGCTCAGATAGCCGACACCGATCCGTACGCCGTGGTGCGCGACCTCGGTCCGCAGGGTGTGGGCGAAGGCCTCCGCCCCGGCCTTGGAGGCGCAGTACGCCGTCATCATCGGCGCCGGGCCGAGGGCCGCGAGCGAGGCGATCTGGAGGTAGTAGCCGCGCGAGTCCAGCAGCGCCGGGAGGAAGGCGTGCGCGGTGTTGGCGCTGCCGAGGAGGTTGACCTCGATCACCCGCCGCCATACGTCGGGCTCGCGGTGGCGGAAGAGCCCGCCCGCCGCGACCCCGGCGTTGGCGACCACCACATCGACCGTGCCGAAACGTTCCTGGACGCTCCGTGCCGTACGGACCATGGCGTCCGCGTCGGTGACATCCGTGTGCCAGTGCGCCGCCTCGCCGGTCAACGACGCCGCGACACGGGCGAGTTCGGCCTCCTCCAGGCCGACGAGGGCCAGTCGCGCGCCGCGCGCGGAGAGGGTACGGGCGAGCTGCGCGCCGACACCGCGCGCGGCGCCGGTGACGACGGCGGTACGGCCGTGGAGCGGCGGGGGTCCGGGCATGGGTGAGCGTTCTCCAGTCGGGGTCGGCGGACCGTCCCCCGGCGCCGGGGGGACCGGTGGTGGGGGACGGCGTTCCGTGGGGCGGTACGGAGAGACGGGTCAGGCGCGCCGCAACGCCAGGACCGCGTTGTGACCGCCGAAGCCGAAGGAGTGGCTGACGGCCCGGTCGATCCGTCGGCGCCGCGGCTCCTTGGTGACACAGTCCAGGTCGAACTCGGCGGCCGGCGCGTCCAGATTGGCGATCGGCGGGATCACGCCGTGCTGGAGCGTCAGTACGGTCAGTCCCGCCTCGATCGCGCCGGCCGCGCCCATGCAGTGCCCGAGCACCCCCTTGGGGGCCGTGACCGAGGGCCGGTGCGGGAAGACCCGGCTGATCAGCGCGGCCTCGGTGGCGTCGTTGAGCGGGGTCGACGTGCCGTGGGCGTTGACGTGCTCGACCTCACCGGCGTCCCAGCCCGCGTCCCGCAGCGCGGCCTCGACGGCTCGCTGGGCGACGGCCCCGGAGGGATGCGGGCTCGTGGGGTGATGGGCGTCGGTGGTGGCCCCGGCGCCCGCCAGCAGCGCCCGTGGCCGCGCGCCGCGCGCCCGTGCGTCCCGCTCACGCTCCAGCACCATGATCGCGGCGCCCTCCCCCATGACCAGCCCGGCGCGGTCCGCCGCGAAGGGCCGGCACAGCAGGGCCGGATCGACGCCGGGACCCGCGAGCGCGGCCACCCCCGAGCGGGCGAACCCGGTCATGGCGAGCGAGCAGATCATCGCCTCGGTGGCGCCCGCCACCGCGATGTCGCACTGCCCCGCCGCCAGCAGATCACGCGCCACGGACAGTGCCGTCACCCCGGAGGAACAGGCCGTGCACGGCGCCATGCTGGGCCCGGTGGCGTGCATTCTGACGGCGATCTCGGCCGCCGGCATATTGGGGATCGTGAGCAGGACGCCCGCGGGCGAGATGGCCTCGGGGCCGCGCCGGTCGAGCGCCACGGCCTGTTCCGCCACGCTCGCGGAGCCCCCACTGCTGGTCCCGACCACGACGGCGACGCGGGTCCCGTCCCAGGACTCCGGGTCGAGCCCGGCGTCGGCGACCGCCTCGCGCGCGGCGATCAGCGCGAGCTTCACATATCTGCCCATGCGGAAGGCCGTGCGTCCGCCGACCGCCGCGGCGAGATCGATGCCGTCGACCGTACAGGCGAAGTCGACCGCGCAGCCGCGCAGTTCCGGGAGCGTACGGGCGGGCGAGACCCCGGCGCACACCCCGTTCCAGGTGGACTCGGTGTCGTTCCCGGCCGGGGTGATCATGCCCAGTCCGGTGACAGCGACGGCGGGTCCGGTCATCGGCCGACGCTCACGGCCGCATCGTCCAGGAACGCGGTGATCTCGGCCAGGGTGGCGCCCTTGAGGAGGGTGTCCGAGTCGGTCTCGATACCCAGCGTCTCCTTGATGATCACGGCGAACTCGGCGACGGCGAGAGAGTCCATCTCCAGGCTGTCCATGGTGGCCCCGGGGACGATCTCGGCGGCGGGCACCTTGAAGGTCTCGGTGAGTACCTCGTTGATCCGCGGGTGGATCTCGCTCATGGCATGTCCTTGCGTTGTTGGTGGATGGGATCGGTCGTGGGGGTCGGTGGATTCAAACGGGGACGGAGTGCCACGCGGCTTCCGCGTCGTCGTACGCGTCGAGGTAACCGGCCCCGGCGATGGGCCAGTCGGCGAGCATCTCCTCGGGCAGGGCGAAGGCCTCGACCAGGGTGGGCGCGTGAGGGGCCAGCTCGGCGATGAGCCGTTCGACGGCCTCCGGCAGCCCGTCGACATGCCGTGGCGCCAGCCGGCCCGCGACCAGCAGCTCGCCGCTGTTGCGGTCGATCCACCGCAGCGCGAACAGCCGGTGCAGCGAACGCAGCAGGTCGTACGCGGCGGTACCGGGCGCCAGCTCGTCCACCGCCGCCGCGAAGGCCTCGGCGGCGCGGCGGTGGGCATGGGCCTCCACGGCCCGCAGCGCGGCACCCGAGGCGGTGTTCCAGCGCGTCAGCGAATCGCCGCGCGGGGTCCTGCTCATACGGCGGCGGGCACGGGCCAGCCACAGTTCCTCGACACCCGCGAGCAGGGCGCCCAGGAAGCGGGGGTCGGAGAGTTCGCGGTCGGCCACCGGGCCGTCCTCACCGGCGCCGCCCGGCTGTTCCCCACCCAGGCCGCCCGGCCGTTCCTCGCCAGCGCCGCCCGGCCGTTCCTCACCACCGCCGTCCCGGACACCGCCGGGGCCGTTCCCGTTCCCGTTCCCGTCGCGGCCGCCGACGCGACCGTGGGGCGCCGAGCCGTCCGGCCCCGGCGTCCCGGCCGAGAACAGCATCTCGGCCGCGGCCTTCGCGTAGATCGCGAGGTTGTCGCCCTCCGCCGTGATGGCGCCCTCGGCCCCGGCCATCAGCTCGGCCAGGCCGTTGCTCTCCAACAGCCCCTGCGCCCCGCACCGTTCGCGGCACTCCAGGATCACCGCCCGTGCCTGCCAGGTGATCCAGCCCTTGGCGACGGCCACCGTCCGCTCCGTCTCCCCCTTGTTCTCCTCGGTGTGCGCCACCCACGCGTCGAGGGCCGCGCGGTGCAGCAGGCTCATCGCGTAGACCGTGGCCAGGGCCTCGACCAGCGGGCCGTGGTGGCTGCGGTGGGCGAACACCGGCACCCGCTCCACCGCCCTGGACCCCGAGATCAGCCGGTTGCCGCCGTAGCGGACGGCGAGCGCCAGGGCGACCCGCGCGCCGCCGAGGGCGCCCGCGCTCATCGAGAGCTTGCCCGTGGTGACCCGGCCGATCGAGGTCAGGAAGCGCCGGCGGCGGTTGCTCTGCTCGCTGGTGAAGACGCCGTCCGCGCCGAGCCTGCCCTGAGCGCCGCCCAGCAGCGCGTCCCGTGCCACGAAGACCTGGTCGAACGAGGTCAGGGAGTGGTCGACCGGGCTGCCGAGAAGGGGCGGCAGGGCGCGCACCCGTACCCCAGGAAGGGCAGACCCGCCGTCGGTCAGCGGGACCAGGAACAGAAAGACACCGTGGTCGGCGCCGTCCACGAGCAGCCGGGCCGCCACCACACCGGACTTGGGGCCGCCGACCGTGCTGGTGTTGGGCATGAACTTCTGCGCCCCGGCGTGCGGCGTGTGCAGGACGAAGCCGTCCCTGGCGCGGTCGTACGTCGCCGTCGTCTCCAGGGCCGCCGCGTCATTGCCGTGGGCCAGCTCCGTACAGAGGAAGGTGCCCACCCTCCGCAGGGCCAGGAAGTCCCCGAGATCCCGGTCCGGCCCCGGCGCGGGCCCCGGCTCCCGGCCGTCGGCGCCGGCCGGGGTGGCGTGGTCGAGCAGACTGCCGAGAAAGAGGTTGTAGTGGATGCCGGCCACGGTCGTGAGACAGGAGTCGACCGGGCCGAGCCATTCGTACAGGGCCGCCAGCCGGCGCGGGTCGGACGCCAGCGCGAGCGGGCTGTCGAGCGAGTCGTTGACGGTGCGCAGCCGCGCGTACGCCAGCGCGACCCGCTCGCGGGGCGAGGCGTCGGCCGGGCGGCGGAACGGTTCCGCCGCCACCAGCCGTCGCCATGGTCCGTGCACGCGGGAGAACTCCTCTCCGAAGAGCACACGCGTCAGCGGGGCCGCCGTCGTGCCGGCCGCCGCGGTGTCCGTGATGTCGGTGGAGCCCGCCGGGTCCACGGGGCCCGTGGACTCCACACCGTCATGGTCGATCAGTACGCTCACGCGAAAAGAACGATCAAGGAGTGGCGAAGAAACGACTCTTCCCCACCGCGAACCTCAAAACATTCATTCGAAAGGCCCCCCTGGCGCTCCTTTCCGGCCCTCGCGTGGACGCCCTTCCGGCCCTTACGCACGGCGGAACGCCAGCGCCACGTTGTGCCCGCCGAACCCGAAGGAGTGGCTGATCGCGGTCTCCACCCACTGGCGCCGGCACTCCTTGGTCACACAGTCGAGATCGAACTCCACGGCGGGCGCGGCCAGATTGGCGACCGGCGGAATCACGCCGTGTTCGAGTGTCAGCACCGTCGCCACCGCCTCGATCGCCCCGGCGGCCCCCAGCGTGTGCCCCACCACTCCCTTGGGCGCGGTGACCGGCGGCCGGTGCGGATAGACCCGCTCGATCAGCGTGGCCTCCATGGCGTCGTTGAGCTGGGTGGAGGTGCCGTGCGCGTTGACGTGCTGGACGTCGTGCGCGCTCCAGTCCGCGTCCCGCAGCGCCGCCTCCACCGCCGTCTGCGCGCCCCTGCCCCGCGGTTCCGGCGCCGTGGGGTGGTACGCGTCCGTGCTGGCGCCCGCCCCGGCCAGCAGCGCGCGCGGCGCCCGGCCCCGGGCCCGCGCGTCCGCCTCCCGCTCCAGTACGACCATGGCGGCGCCCTCGCCGAGGACGAACCCGTCCCGGTCCGCGGCGAACGGCCGGGAGGCCCGCGCCGGCTCGTCCGTACGGGTCGACAGCGCGCCCATCCGCGCGAACGCCGTCACCACCAGCGGGGTCAGCACGGACTCGGCGCCCCCGGCCACCACCACGTCGCACTCGCCGCCGGCCAGCAGATCGCGTCCCAGCGCAATCGCCGTGGCACCCGAGGCACAGGCGGTCACCGGTGCCAGGCTCGGGCCCTGCGCCCTGAGCGCGATGGCGACCTCCCCGGCGGCCGCGTTCGGGATCATCATCGGCACCAGCAGCGGGGAGACCGACTGCGGTCCCTGTTCGCGCAGTTTCAGCGCGCCGTCGACCAGCACGGAGACCCCGCCGACACCCACCCCGAGCACCACGCCCACCCGGCCGCTCTCCCAGCCCGCGGGGTCGAGTCCGGCGTCCGTCACCGCCTGTCTGGCGGCGATCAGCGCCAGCTTCACGAACCGCGCCATCCGCCACACCGAGCGCCCGCCCACCGCGGCGTCCACGTCCAGGCCGTCGACCGCACAGGCGAAGTCGACCGGCACGTCCGCCAGTTCCTGCCGCCGGGTGGCGACGGAGAGTCCCGCGCAGAGGCCCGCCCAGAAGGCCCGTTCGTCGCCGCCGGCCGGGGTCACCACCCCCAGTCCGGTCACCGCGACCGCACCGCCGCCCCGTCCGGGCTCCCGGCCGAGGACCGTCCCGGTCCGCTGCGTCATGATTCGTTCCTTCCGTCGTGGGCCGCGGCCCGTGGAGTACCGGGCCAGCGGAGCGCCGCCGTCCCCCAGGTGAGACCGCCGCCGAAGGCGGTGAGCAGCACACGGTCACCCGCGCGGAGGCGGCCCCTGGCCTGCGCGTCGGCCAGGGCCAGCGGGATGGTGGCCGCGCCCGTGTTGCCCACCCGGTCGAGATGTATGGCGCAGCGGTCCGTGCCGATGCCCAGCCGCTCGGCCACCGACCGCAGGATCCGGCCGTTGGCCTGGTGCGGTACGAAGTGGTCGACCTGGGCCGCGTCCCAGCCCACCGTGGTCAGCAGGGAACGGCAGGACGCGGTCATCCGCTCGACCGCGTGCTGGTAGACGGCCCGGCCCCGCATCCGGAAGAACTCGTCCCCCTCGGCGGGCGGCCGGCCGGTGGAACGGGCCCGTGACCCGCCTCCGGCCACGGTGATCAGGTCGTATCCCGCGCCGTCACTGCCGAGGTCGAAGGCGAGCAGCTCGCCCGGGGCGCCCGCCCTCCCCGCGCCGATGAGCGCGGCTCCCGCGCCGTCGCCGAAGACCACGCCCGACGCCCGGTCCCGCGGGTCGAGCCAGGTCGAGTACACATCGGCGCCGACCAGCAGCACCCGGTCGTACATCCCGGACACCACCAGGCCCCGGCAGACCGCGAGGCCGTAGACGAAGCCGCTGCACACCGCGCCGATGTCGAACGCGGGCACCGGGCCGAGGCCCAGCCGCGCGGCCAGCGCGGGCGCCGTGCCGGGGCAGAGGTGGTCGGGCGTGGCCGTGGCCAGCACCACGGCGTCCACCGCCCCGGCGGTGACCGGCCCGCCCGGCCCGCCCGGCCCGCCCGGCGCGCCGGCCGCCGGGCCGGTTCCGAAGGCGATCCCCGCCCCGGCCTCCGGCCCCGGACCGGCCTCCGGCCCCGGACCAGTCCCCGGACCCGTCTCCGGAGCGGTCCCCGAGCGCTTCTCCGGAGCGGTCCCCGGCCCGGACTCCGCCGCCGGTCCCGTCGCGGCGGCCGGCCCCGGGCCGCCGAGCAGCCGCCGGGCCGCCTCATAGGCGAGATCGCCCGTCGACACCCCCGGGCCCGCCCGGTGCCGGCTCGCGATACCGGTGCGCGCCCGCACCCACGCGTCGTCCACCCCCCAGGAGGCGGGCAGCTCCTCATTGGGGACCGGCTCCCCGGGGACCCATCCGGCGACCCCCTCCAGCACCGCCGTCCGCACCCGCGGGGCCTCCCGGGGCTCCCGGGCGCGCCTCGCCCGCCGCTCCGCGCGCCCGTACAGTGCGTATCCGCTCGCCACCCACGGCCCCGATCCGGTAGACACTCACATTGACCGGATGCCAAACGCCGTGGCCCACAAGCGAGTTACTGCACCATATGGGGGACCAGTCGCACAGATTCCCAGCCGGGCAGGGAAATCCGCGCCGCCGAGGTGCCCCTTCCATTCGGCACGGGCGGGATCCAGCGGGTGATACCGGCCCGGTCGTGGAGGAGGTCCGACTCCTTGTAGCGATGGCAGTCCCGATGCCATACGAGAATGCCCGAGAGCCAGTTCTCCAGCTCCTTCACATAACCGTCGAGTACCCGCCGCGCGTCGTCGTCGAGACCGAAGTCGTCATACAGCACGGGCAGTTCATGGGCGACGACATGCTGGAACTGACTCATCCGCGACTTCATCAAATCGTCCACGACGGCGAGAGCGGTCGGATAGTCGCAGCCGAAGAAGTTCTGCACGACGAGGACACCGTTGTGGATCTCCCCCTCGAACTCGATCTCCTTCTGGTACGAGAACACGTCGTTCAGCAGACAGGCGTAATCCTGCGCCGCGTTCTCCAGGGACCTCATCGGCCCCGTCCGGTAGATCTCCGGCGGCACCACCCGGCCGTGGCTGAGCCGGGACAGACTCATCGTCATGTTCGAACCGAAGGTCTGCCGCCGCATCTCCAGATAGTCGACGGGATCGGGGATACGGTGCTGCACCTGGTTGAGCAGCTCCCAGAGCCAGCTCGCGATCATTTCCTCGACCGCGGCACGGAAGACGCGCCGCGCCTCCGGCTCCATCGGGCCGGCCGTACGGGCCCAGAGATCCGCCAGCCCCCGCTCCAGCCCGGTCGCGGGCACCGGTGTCGCGTCGGTCTCCACCGGCATGAAGAGCAGGAGCCGCTCGTTGCAGGCCTTGGCGCCCGCCACATCACGGGTGTTCCCGTAGACCACCGGGTAGTAGTCGTCGCCGTACGTCCCCCAGGTCAGCCAGTCCGAGGTCAGATCGAGGGCCTCGGGCGTGGCGTCCGGATGGATACCGGCGGCGCAGAGCGGCAGGTCGATACGGCGCAGCCGCTCCTCGTCCCAGACGTCGGAGCCCGGGATGCCGGGCTGCGCCCTCAGGATGCCCATCCGGTGGGACCACTCGACGACATGCTCCCGTGAGTGGTCGAGATGGGGGCTCAGGGAGGCCTCGAACGGCATGTGGAACTCGGGCAGCCTGGAAGGACCGACCTTCTGGAACAGCAGATGGCTGTGGCGGCGCACCCGCGCGGGGGCGCCGACGCCCATCGCCTTCACGATGTCCGCCGCGGCCGTGCCGAGACCGACCGGGGTCATCGGGAACGACGCGCCGGAGGACGGGACACCACCGGGCCGCGCGTCGTCCGGGCCGCCGCCTCCGCCGTTCATATAGCGGCTGGAGCGCATGTGCCACTCATGGCCGCCCGACTGCCAGTCCTGGAGCCCCTTCACATAGGCCAGGGTGTCCGCGCAGAGCCGCGGCGCCAGGCCCTTCTCGGCGAAGAGCGGCCCCAGCTCGGTCAGCGCGGTGTGCTCGAACTGCTGGACCCGCGAGGTGAGCAGGTCGTTGACGGCGTCCGCCGCCTCCTGGGTCGTACAGCCGAGGAAGGTCTCCAGGACGAGCACGCCGTTGCTCAGCTCGCCCTCCTCCTCGATCTCCCGCTGGTACGAGAAGAGGTCGTTGCGCAGATGGACCCCGTCGGAGAACGTGTCCTTGAGGACCCGCAGCGGACGGGAGCCGGCGATCTCCGCGGGGACCTCGGCGCCCGCCGCGTACTCGACGAGCCCCGCCGACCACGGCGCTCCGCCGACCTTGCGGCGCATCTCGATGTACTCGACGGGGTTGGCGATCCGCTCCGCGTTGATGTTCGCGAGCTCCCAGTCGGACTCGTTGAGCAGGTTCTCGGTGCTCTCCGCGAACCGCCGGCGCCATCCCATGGACATGCTGGGGACCGTACGGGCCCACAGATCGGCCAGACCCGCCTCGACCGGATTGGTCGGCTCGGGGAACCCGTCGGAGAGATCCATCGGCATGAAGGCGGCCAGCCGCTCCAGATACGCCTTGCCGCCCTCCCGGTCCTGAGGGCGTTTGTAGACCTCCAGGAAATGGTCGTCGAAGAAGAAGACCCACACATACCAGTCGGTGACCAGGGAAAGCGCCGGACCGTCACAGTCCGGATGGGTGTACGAACAGAGCAGGGCGTAGTCGTGGGAATCGAGGTCGTGCTCCTCCCAGATCCCCGACCCCTCCAGCATCCCCATGTCCCTGGCCCATTTCCTGGAGTGCTCCCTGGCCTCCTCCAGGTGGGGATTGAGTCGGGCCGGATAGGCCATATAGAAATCCGGCAGTTCAAAGGGCTGTGTCACGGGCGAGCGGCCTTTCCCGAAGGTTCCGGAATATGTCCCTGCACCGGAATGAACCGGTCAGGAATGCCGACACCCCCCGTACCGCCCCCCTGCCGTGTCACCCGGTCGGCCCAGATCTACCCGTCCTCCCGTTGCGCCATCCGCCCCGTTAATTAGTCGTATGAACACACTGATAGTGCGCGGTGTACGTGCGTGAGGCAGGGACCCGGGTGATCATCGAGGAATGAGCACCACAATCCGGCTCGCACAACAGCCCGAGGCCGACGAGCTGCTCGGCCGCAGCCCGCTGGCCGCGCTGGTCGGCATGCTGCTGGACCAGCAGGTCCCCATGGAGTGGGCGTTCTCCGGCCCGTACACCATCGCCGTCCGCATGGGCGGCGACGATCTCGACGCGCGCCAGATCGCCGCGTACGACCCCGAGGCCTTCGTGGCCCTGCTCTCGGCGAAGCCCGCCGTCCACCGCTACCCGGGGTCCATGGCCAGACGCGTACAGCAGCTCTGCCAGTACCTGGTCGAGCACTACGACGGCGACGCCGCCGCGATCTGGCGTGATGTCGCCACCGGCACGGAGGTGCGGGAGCGGCTCAACGCGCTGCCCGGCTTCGGGACGCAGAAGTCCCAGATCTTCCTGGCCCTGCTGGGCAAGCGGCTCGGCGTACGGCCCGAGGGCTGGCGGGAGGCCGCGGGCGCGTACGGCGAGGAGGGGTCCTACCGCTCGGCGGCCGACATCACCGGACCCGAGTCCCTGGCCAGGGTCAGGGCCTTCAAACAGGAGACCAAGCGGGCGGCGAAAGCGGCGAAGAAGGCCGCGCCGCCCGGTGAGAACTGAGCCGCGGACCGCGCGTCCGGGCCCCGGCCGGGCCGCCGCCAGCGCGCGGCCGCACCGCGGCCGAACCGCCCCGGTGCGGTGTGACCTGCGACACGCCTGTTCACAGGGGCCCCGCCGCTCGCTAGCTTTCCCTCACGTCCGCACAACCGTTCATGCCGGAAGGACACTTGTGAAGGCAACTCCCCGCACGCTCATGGCCGTTGCGGCCGCCGGTGCGCTCGCCGCGCCGCTCCTGCTGACCGCCTCACCCGCGGTCGCACGAGGCCACCACGACCAGGGCAAGGAGGCGGCGAAACTCTCCCGGAAACTGGTGCGCGAGGCCTCCGCCCAGGACGCCTACAAGCACCTCAGGGCGTTCCAGGCCATCGCCGACCGCTCCGACGGCAACAGAGCCGCCGGCACGCCCGGCCACGAGGCCTCGGCCGCCTATGTGCACGACCAGCTCAAGAGGGCCGGCTACCGGGTCTCGTACGACACGTTCGACATCACCTATATCGAAACGCTCGCCGAGAAGCTCTCGGTCACCGCACCGGCGCCCCGCGATGTCGCCGTGGTGGCCATGTCGTACACCAGGTCCACGCCCGAGGGCGGCACCCGGGCCGCGCTCGCCGTGGTCCCGGTCGACGCGACCACGGGCTGCGAGCCCGCCGACTACGCCGCCGGGTCCTTCACGGGCAGGATCGCGCTGATCGAGCGCGGCGGCTGCGACTTCGCCACGAAGCAGCGGGAGGCGGCGGCGGCCGGCGCGCTCGCCGCGGTCGTCTACAACAACACCGAGGGCTCGCTCAACGGCACGCTCGGCGGCCCCGACGCCGGGGTGATCCCCACCGGGGGCATCACCCAGGCCGAGGGCAGGGCGCTCGTCGCGGACGCCGCGAAGGGCCCGGTGACGGTCTCCCTGGAACTCCGTCAGCTCCAGGAGGAGCGCACCACCCGCAATGTGATCGCCGAGACCAGGGGCGGCGACGCGGACCGTACGGTCATGCTCGGCGCCCACCTCGACTCGGTCACCGAGGGCGCCGGCATCAACGACAACGGCTCGGGCTCCGCCGGACTGCTGGAGGTGGCGCTCGACCTCGCCAAAACCCATGACCGGCCCACGAACAAGGTGCGCTTCGCGTGGTGGTCGGCGGAGGAGCTGGGCCTGCTCGGCGCCGAGTCCTATGTCGCCCGCCGCACCCCGGAACAGCTCGCGGACATCGCGCTGTATCTGAACTTCGACATGATCGGCTCGCCGAACGCCGCCCAGTTCGTCTACGACGGCGACGACTCGGACGCCACGGGAGCGGGAGCGGGCCCCCAGGGCTCCGCCCAGTTGGAGAAGGGCATCACCGACTTCCTCGACCGCCGGGGCCTCCCGCACGAGGGCACGGACTTCGACGGCCGCTCCGACTACGGCCCCTTCATGGCGGTGGGCATCGCCTCCGGCGGCACCTTCACCGGCGCCGAGGGGATCAAGAGCGAGGCCCAGGCCAGGAAGTACGGCGGCGAGGCCGGTGTCGCGTTCGACAAGTGCTACCACTCCGCCTGCGACAACCTCTCCAACATCGACAGGAAGGCCTTCGACACCAACATCGATGTCATCGCCAACGCGGTAGGCACCTACGCGCACGATCTGCGCTCCCTCTCCACCCCGGCCGGGAAGCAGTCCGCCCCGGCGCGCGGCAAGGCCGAGAGCGCCCCCGCCGAGCCCCGCACCCACACGCGCGGCCACGCGCCCACGGCGTGACACGGCACTGAACGGCGGCCCGGCACTCCCACGCCGTGGACGCGGCGTCCTCGCGCCCACGGCGTGCGCTTCCGGAAACGGGAGCGCACCGCCCGTACCGGCCGGTCAGCCGCGCCCGGGACGGCCGGGCCGGGCCGTCCCGGGCCGCCGGGCCCGGCGGACGAAATGGTTCCGGTCACGCTTTGCTCCCGCTGTGACGCGGAATGACGCGTTTGTGCCCCTGCGCCATGGCTACGCCCGGAGCCGGTCGCCCGGTAGGCTTTCCGTGTGATCTTCAAGCGCATCGGTAACGGGCGGCCGTATCCCGACCACGGCCGGGAAAGCACCCGGCAGTGGGCGGATGTCGCGCCGCGCCCGGTCCGCCTCGATCAGCTCGTGACCACCAAGGGCCAACTGGACCTGGAGACACTGCTCGCCGAGGACTCCACCTTCTACGGAGACCTGTTCGCGCATGTCGTGAAGTGGCAGGGCGATCTCTATCTGGAGGACGGACTGCACCGCGCGGTCCGGGCCGCGCTCCAGCAGCGCCAGGTGCTGCACGCGCGCGTGCTGGAGCTGGATCGGGGCTGACGGCGGGTCCGTACGGGTGAGGGCTGCGCCTTTCGGGCCCTTTCGCACCCCGGTCAGCTCAACCCATTGATCATTTAGTAGGACCTGGCCATCGGCGCGCACTACGCTGCGCTCATGAGCATGCTCACTCCCCCTGGTCTGGGTGGTAAGTACCGCATCACGGGTGACAAGTACCCGAGAATGCGCCGTCCCCGGTACCGCAGCAGGCTGGCCCTCGCGGGCACCTCCGCCGTCGTCGCCCTCGGCCTGGCCGGTTGGGGGACCATGCAGCTCATCGATGTCTTCTCCGGCAACGGCGGCGGGAAGCTCGCCGTCGCCAGCCGGAAGGCCGGCTGCAAACCCTCCTCCGAGCGGATCATGACGCTCCCGAAACCCGGCCAGATCACGGTCAACGTCTACAACGCGACGCCGCGCGGCGGTCTGGCCAAGACCACGGCCGACGAGCTGAAGAAGCGCGGATTCCGCATCGGCAAGGTGGGCAACGCCCCGGCCCAGTACGACAAGAAGGTCCCGGGCGCCGGGATACTGCTGGGCTCCCCGGCCGCCGCGAACACGACGCTCAGCGTGCTCGGCACCCAGTTGAAGGACGCCGAGCAGAGGACCGACGCCCGCGAGACGGCGGACGTCGATCTGCTCATCGGCTCGGCCTTCAAGGAGCTGAACGTGCAGAAGGACGCCGAGCAGGCGCTGGCCACCCTGGCCGACGCGACGGCGAAGGACTCCTGCGGAAACCGCCTCCCGCCCTCCGAGAAACACTGACCCGGCGGGTTCTTTCCCGGGCCTCTAGAAAGACGCCGTCCCGTACAGGCGGTCGCCCGCGTCGCCGAGGCCCGGGACGATGTAGCCGTTCTCGTTCAGCCGCTCGTCGACCGCCGCGGTGACGACCGTCACCGGCGCGCCCGCGAGTTCCCGTTCCATCACCTCGACGCCCTCCGGCGCCGCGAGCAGCACCACGGCGGTCACATCGTCCGCGCCGCGCTTGATCAGCTCACGGATCGCCGCCACCAGCGTGCCGCCGGTCGCCAGCATCGGGTCCAGGACATACACCTGGCGGCCCGAGAGGTCCTCGGGCATCCGGCTCGCGTAGGTGGACGCCTGGAGCGTCTCCTCGTCACGGATCATCCCGAGGAAGCCCACCTCGGCGGAGGGCAGCAGCCGCACCATTCCGTCGAGCATGCCCAGGCCGGCCCGGAGGATCGGCACCACGAGCGGGCGGGGGTAGGAGAGCTTCACCCCGGTCGTGGCCGTCACCGGGGTCTCGATGTCGACCTGCTCGGTCCTGACGTCCCGGGTGGCCTCGTACGCGAGCAGGGTGACCAGCTCGTCGGCGAGCCGCCGGAAGGTCGCTGAGTCGGTGCGCCGATCGCGCAGCGTGGTGAGTTTGTGCGCCACCAGCGGGTGGTCGACGACATGTATCCGCATGGCGAACACAGTAACCGGGGGCCAAGGCCGTACGCGCTGCCACCACGGCGGGGGCATCAACGCCCGCCGACGAGGGAAGGTGAAGCAGAAGACCAAGCCCTGGGGTGGGGAGGCTTCGATGCCGGACCGGGATCAGCGGGGGCAGGGACGGGAACGGGCACAGGACGAGGAGATACCCGAACGGAGGCAGGGACCGGAACGGAATCGGGAGCGGGAGCACCACCCCGTCGGCCCAGCGGAGGACCCCGTCGGCCCAGCCGGGGGCTCCGCCCGCCGCGCCGACGACCCCGCGGGACCCACCGATGACTCCGCCCGGCCCGAGCCGGACGAGGACGCCTCGGAGCGCCGTCGGCGGCGCGCCCAGTTCCTGCGGGAGCTGAACGAGGCCAAGGCCCTGCGGGAGCGCGTGAAGCCCCGCCGGGCCCGCGCAGCACGGATGCGTCAGCAGATGCGGATGCGCACCTTCCGCTGGTAGCCACGCCGGTCCGCGGGACGGATGTGGGCGCGGCGCGCGGGCGCGATGTGCGGGCCGCGTGCAGGGGGCCGAACAGGGTCCTAATAAAATGGCCTGACGACGCAACGGTGGAAGACCTCTCGCGAAGCGCTCGTTTCTGCCACGATTCCGAGTAGGCGGGGCAGAGCAGCGCACCGCCGGATCGTCACACCTCTGACCAGTGGGAGAGTCACGGTGTACTTCGCCGCACTGCTCGCGCGCACCGAAGACGGGTGGGAAGCGAGCGATACAGAGCTCGACGATGTGGAGACCCTGTCGGATCTGACCGACTTGGCCCGCGAAGCCTCGGTGGACGAGGACACGGTGCTCGTCTTCATCGAACAGGAGGACGCCTGGTTCGGCATCCTCCGCGTGGAGGGCGAGGAAGACCCTCGCATCTATGTCTCCGACGCGGCCGCGGCCGCACGCTCCTCGTACGGGGAGATCCTCATTGATGAACTGCTCGGCAGGGATGAAGAAGACCCCGCCGCCGACCTGGACACGCTGGACCTCGACGGTACGGAGGACGGCGAGCCGGACGAGAACGACGAGGAGGATGAGGACAGCCCCGTGATCGACGGGGAGACCGTGCCGACGGGAGCCGTCGGCGACCGCGAGATTCTCAGCGACCTCGGACTGTCCGAGGCCGATCTGCTGGCGCTCGACACCGATGCGATGGCCGAGATCGCGGAGGCTCTGGGAGCCGCCGAGGTACTGGAGACCGTCCGCTAGTGATCGGGTACGGTCCGGTGTCCGAGCCGGACCCGGTGCGCGATCCCGTACGCGACCCGTGGCGGGCGTCCATGCGCCTCGCCCTGGACGAGGCGGCACGGGCGGCACGCTCCGGCGATGTGCCGGTGGGCGCTGTCGTGCTGTCCCCGAACGGTACGGTGCTCGCCGCCGGCCACAACGAACGCGAGGCGACCGGCGACCCGACCGGCCATGCGGAGATCCTGGCGATCCGCAGGGCGGCCGGGAAGGTCGGTGCCTGGCGGCTGACCGGCTGCACGCTGGTGGTGACCCTGGAGCCGTGCACGATGTGCGCGGGAGCGCTCGTCCTGTCCCGGGTGGACCGGGTGGTGTTCGGCGCGCGCGACGAGAAGGCCGGCGCGGTCGGTTCGCTCTGGGACGTCGTACGGGACAGACGGCTCAACCACCGGCCCGAGGTGATCCAGGGAGTGCTCGCCGACGAGTGCTCCGCCCTGCTGACGGCGTTCTTCCGCGAGCGCTGACCCGACGACCGGTCCGACCGGCTCCCGGCGCGTTCCACTCACCGCCGGCCGCCCCGACTCCCCTCCCCGGACTCTCCGACCGCCGTACCGCGATACCGATTTCAGACCACGGCCCACCTTGGGCTAAGCTCTCTCCCGGTAGCGTGTCCGAGCGGCCGAAGGAGCTCGCCTCGAAAGCGAGTGTGGGGAAACTCACCGAGGGTTCAAATCCCTCCGCTACCGCCACAGAGAACCGCCCCTGACCTGCGAAACAGGTCAGGGGCGGTTCTCTGTTGTCCCCGTGTCCTCACGAACGCCCGCACGAACGCCCCCACGGCTCACCTCCTGCGGGTCCGGCGGGCGTGGCCGAGACGCGGCGGGGGCCCGGCGTGGGCCCACGGTGGGTCTGTGGGCCCTTCGGAATGGGTCTTGCGCGTCTGTACCGTGCCGACATACGCGCCACGGCTGAACGCCTGGGCCGGACATCTCAAGCAGTTTGGTGGAAGGGTTTCCCCGTGTCGGACGCACAGGGCCTGGCACTCCAGGCCGGCATACCCACACACCGCTGGGAGTTGCCGAGATCACTCGCCGCGACCCGGGTTCTGCTCCATCTGATGTTCGCTCTCACGCTGCTGGGCGGCGTCGGCGTGCTGAACTCGCTGCTGGAACTGGGCAGCCGTGTCACCCCGACGCTCACCCTGCTGGCGCTGTACGCGGTCGTGCCGGGGATCGCGGCCGTGATCCTGGCACGGCGGTTGTGGACCGGTGGAAAAGCCGTCTGGTTCTCATTGATCGCTCTCCAGGCGTGGCTGCTGATCGGCAGCGTCGTCAATCTGTACGGGGGTTCGCAGCGCGGGCTCAGCCAACTGCTGCTGCCGGGTGCTCTGCTGGCGCTGATCAGTGCGGGTGCCAGCCGGACCTGGTTCGAACTGCCCGCGGAACAGCGGGCGGTGAGGCCGCGCTGGACGCGCGAGCGGTTGCGCCGGGATGCGATCCCGTCGATTCCGCACCTGATCGGGTGGCGCCGGAACCGCGGTCAGACGACGGTCGAGTACGTGGGCATGGTCGGTCTGGTCGCTCTGATCATCGGCACGCTTCTTCTCAGTGGCGTGGGAACCCAGCTCGCAAGCGGTCTCCAGACCGCGGTCTGCAACATCCTCGGCGGCTCCTGCGAAAGCGACACGGTCGCCGGGGGCGGGGGAGAGTCGGGCGGCGGCGACAACGGCGGCGGTGACTCGGGTGGCGGCTCGGACGGAGGTGGCTCCGACGGGGGCGGGTCCGACGGCGGTGGGTCCGACGGCGGTGGGTCCGACGGCGGGGGCTCAGACGGTGGGTCGGACGGCGGCGGGTCGGACGGCGGCGGGTCGGACGGCGGCGGGTCGGACGGCGGCTCGGACGGCGGCGGGTCCGATGGGGGCGGCTCGGACGGTGGGTCGGACGGCGGCGGGTCCGACGGCGGGTCCGACGGTGGCGGGTCCGACGGCGGGTCCGACGGAGGTGGGTCCGACGGCGGGTCGGACGGCGGCTCGGACGGGGGGTCGAGTGGCGGCACCGTCTGCAACCCCGTCATGGCCCCCTGGGGCATCATGCAGAGCTGCACCGAAACAAACACCGGCGGCTCAGACGGCGGCGGCTCGGACGGCGGGGGTTCCGACGGCGGAGGGTCCGACGGGGGCGGGTCCGACGGGGGCGGCTCGGACGGCGGAGGCTCGGACGGCGGAGGCTCAGACGGGGGCGGCTCCGACGGGGGCGGCTCGGACGGCGGAGGCTCAGACGGGGGCGGCTCCGACGGGGGCGGCTCGGACGGCGGAGGCTCCAACGGAGGCGGGTCCGACGGCGGCGGCTCAGACGGGGGCGGGTCCGACGGCGGCGGCTCAGACGGGGGCGGGTCCGACGGCGGCGGCTCAGACGGGGGCGGCTCAGACGGCGGGTCCGACGGCGGCTCGGACGGCGGGTCGACTGGCGGCACCGTCTGCAACCCCGTCATGGCCCCCTGGGGCATCATGCAGAGCTGCACCGAAACGAACACCGGCGGGTCCGACGGCGGTGGGTCCGACGGCGGCGGCTCGGACGGGGGCGGCTCGGACGGTGGAGGGTCTGACGGTGGTGGGTCCGATGGGGGCGGCTCGGACGGTGGAGGGTCTGACGGTGGTGGGTCCGATGGGGGCGGCTCGGACGGCGGGTCCGACAATGGCGGCTCCGACGGCGGGTCCGACAATGGTGGGTCGAGTGGCGGCACCATCTGCAACCCCGTCATGGCCCCCTGGGGCATCATGCAGAGCTGCACCGAAACGAACACCGGCGGCTCCGACGGCGGCGGTACCAGTGGTGGCTCGGGCGAGAGCAGCGGCGGCAACGAAGACCACAAGGATGACGACGACAAGGACAAGGACGAGGACGACAAGGACGAGGACGACGAGGACAAGAAGAAGGACTGTCTGAACGGTTCCAAGGTCGCGTTCTCCGGCCCGGTGAGCACCGGCGCCGCCGGCGACGGGCGCTACACGCTTGCCTCGGCCGCGGTCCGTACCCGTGTGGGCGCCAGGAGTCTTGTCGGCAGCGGTGTCGCGCTCGCCGCCGACCCCGGAAGCGCTTCCGCGATGGACGTGTTGCAGTCGCTGTCCGGATCCTCCCTCGCTGGTGTCGATACGTATCTGGAAGCGGAGGACAGGCTCAGCAACGCCCTTGGACTCACTGATGAGCCGAGGCCGGAGCCCGAGCCCGACCCGGAACCCGAGCCGGAGCCGGACGGCGGAAGCTGCTCCGAGCGCACGAACCCGATGACCGTGCTGGACGGCATCCCGGAGTTCCGCCCCGCCGACAAGAAGGAGTGGGCGAAGGAGGTCGAGGAGATCGCCGCCCAGAACCCGCTGACGAAGGACTTCACCGCCGAGGACGCGCTGATCATCGCCGACTACACCGGCTCGTGGGCGCTGGACGCGAACAAGTACCTGCGCGGCGACCCGATCCCCGGCGCCCGTGGGAAATCGGTCCCGAAGTTCATCGAGCGCATGGACCGTGCTCTGGAGCACCTGCCGCCGGTCGAGGGGACGTTCTACCGGGGCACGTTCATGCCGGAGGACCTGATGGAGAGGTTCGCCAACGGCGAGCAGGTCGAGATGCCCGAGTACCTCAGTACGTCCAGTGACCCGGCAAAGGCCGACCGCGCCACCCAGAACGCGAAGAGCAACGGTCGGAAGGGCGAGAACGTGCTGCTCGAAATCTCCACGGACAACGGCCGCAACATCGATCCCCTGTCCCGCTACCGGGGCAAGGAGTCGGAGGTCCTCATCCCGCGCGGCGGCAAGTTCGAGAAGGTGGGCGAGAAGACGAAAATCATCGGTGGCAAGGAGTACAAGGTCATCGAGTTGAAACAGGTGGGCTGAGCCGGGCATACGGCCCTGGCCCGGTGTGGTGACCGGCCGGTCACCACACCGGGCGGGCGTCATTCCGGCCACCGCTGGGGGAAGGGCCCCGGCGCACCGCGTCGGGGCCCTTTCGGCAGGGGGACGGGTACGGCCTCCGAGCATGGGCGTTCATAGGGTTAGACTCTCGCGCGATCGCACTGGGGACGGCAGGGGAGGAAGCGACCCATGGGGCAAGTGAGAAAGATCGTGCTCTACGCGCTCGCCGTGTTCGTGCTGTACACGATCATCACGTCCCCGGCTCGGGCCGCCGATCTCGTCCAGGTAGGGTTCGAGGGCATTTCGAGCGCCGCCCAGGGCGTCGGCGAATTCATGTCCGAACTCATCAAGTAGCCGGAGAACGGCCGGAGGACGGCCGGAGGAGAGAGGCACGCCCCCGCGGCCGCGCCGGAAGCATCCAGCGGCCGTACGGAAGCACCCTGCGGCCAGGACCCGTCCCCCAAGGAGTGCCCCTTGATCCGCCACCTGGTCCTCTTCAAGCTCAACGAGGGCGTCTCGCGCGACGAGCCCCGGGTGACCGCCGGCGCGCGGGCGTTCGAGCAGCTCGGCGGGCAGATCCCCGAGCTGGAGTTCTGGGAGTGCGCCTGGAACATCAGCGAGCGGCCGATCGCCTATGACTTCGCCATCAACTCGGCGGTCGCCGACCGGGATGCGCTCCAGCGCTATCTGGACCACCCGGCCCATCAGGCGGGCGTCGGCCAGTGGCGGGAATTCGCCACCTGGGTGATCGCCGACTACGAGTTCTGAGCCTTCCGCCCCTCCGCCCCACACTCTGCCAGTGTGGGGCTTTGGCCTTTTCGACCCAACTTACCGTCAACACGGTTTTATCAGGTGCTTGCACACAGTGGACATGTCTTGTGATGCTATGACCGCTTTTGACGGATGAGTTGACCTAGTCGACCACAAAGGGGTGGCGTGACCGTGCCGGCCAGTACTGCGCCTCAAGTGCCCCCCCAGATCGAGACCGAGCCACGCCCCGCGAGCCAGAGCAGGGGCGCGGACACCAGAGCGCTCACGCAGGTGCTGTTCGCCCAGCTCAAGGACCTCGAACCGGGCAGTGAGGAACACACCCGGGTGCGGGGGGCGCTCATCGAGGCCAATCTGCCGCTGGTCCGCTACGCCGCCGCCCGGTTCCGCAGCCGTAACGAGCCCATGGAGGACGTCGTCCAGGTCGGCACGATCGGGCTGATCAACGCGATCGACCGGTTCGACCCGGACCGCGGCGTGCAGTTCCCCACCTTCGCGATGCCGACGGTCGTCGGGGAGATCAAACGGTACTTCCGCGACAACGTACGGACCGTGCACGTGCCGCGCCGGCTCCATGAGCTGTGGGTCCAGGTCACCGGCGCCACGGAGGACCTGACGACCGCCCACGGACGCTCCCCCACGACCGCCGAGATCGCCGAGCGGCTGAAGATCTCCGAGGAGGAGGTACTGGCCTGCATCGAGGCGGGGCGCTCGTACCACGCGACCTCACTGGAGGCCGCCCAGGAGGGCGACGGCCTCCCCGGCCTGCTGGACCGGCTGGGATACGAGGACCCTGCGCTCGCCGGTGTCGAGCACCGTGATCTGGTCCGCCATCTGCTCGTACAACTGCCCGAGCGGGAGCAGCGGATCCTGATGCTCCGTTACTACAACAATCTGACACAGTCGCAGATCAGCCAGGAACTGGGCGTCTCCCAGATGCATGTGTCAAGGCTCCTGGCCCGCAGTTTCGCCCGTCTCAGATCCGCAAACCGGATCGAAGCGTAGCTCTGACGGGTAGAACCACTCACCATCACCCCCTCGCGCCAAAAGCCCCACAAGACCCTTTTACCGGACACATCCAGCCCCCACTTGTCGACATGTCACTACAGCGTGTTGCCGACATGTGACATTCTGCTGGAACCGCGTTTGCCGCGGTCCCGCCTCCGGTATTCAGGTGGAGGCTGCGTTCCACCGACGGGAGCGGCCGACGCGACCGTCCGCGACCTCAAGGGGGTGGCATGTCCGTAGAACAGGGCAGCTCGAAGGTGCTCACGCTCACGAAGAGCGCTCCCGCGCCCGAGGCTCTCGACCATGTGGCGCAGCCGCGTGTGTCCCAGCCGGAAGCCATCGACACCCGCACTCTGTCCCGCTCCCTGTTCCTGCGGCTCGCCGTGCTCGACCAGGACAGCCCGGAGCGCACCTATGTACGTGACACCCTCATCGAGCTGAATCTGCCGCTGGTGCGGTACGCGGCGGCGCGGTTCCGCAGTCGCAACGAGCCGATGGAGGACATCGTCCAGGTCGGCACGATCGGGCTGATCAAGGCGATCGACCGGTTCGACTGCGAACGGGGCGTGGAATTCCCGACGTTCGCGATGCCGACGGTCGTCGGCGAGATCAAGCGCTTCTTCCGGGACACCTCGTGGTCGGTGCGGGTGCCGCGCCGGCTCCAGGAGCTTCGGCTCGCGCTGACCAAGGCCAGCGACGAGCTGGCGCAGAAGCTCGACCGCTCCCCGACCGTCCCCGAACTCGCCGCCGTACTGGGCGTGTCGGAGGAGGACGTGGTCGACGGCCTCGCCGTCGGCAACGCGTACACGGCGTCCTCGCTGGACTCGCCCTCGCCCGAGGACGACGGCGGGGAGGGCTCGCTCGCGGACCGGCTCGGATACGAGGACATGGCGCTGGAAGGCGTCGAGTACCGCGAGTCGCTCAAGCCGCTGCTCGCCAAACTCCCGCCCCGCGAGCGGCAGATCATCATGCTCCGCTTCTTCGCGAACATGACGCAGTCGCAGATCGGTGAAGAGGTCGGCATCTCGCAGATGCATGTGTCGCGCCTGCTGACGCGCACGCTCGCGCAGTTGCGCGAAGGGCTCATCTCGGACTGAGGCCCGGGGACCCCGCCCTTCGTCCGGCGAGCCGGACGAAGCTCCGGAGAGACTCCGGACAACGCTCCGGGCGGGGTTCCGAATCGGCGGTCCGTACGGCGGACCGCCCGGTGGACCGTCGTACGACGCGCGACCGGCCCCGGCGGATCAGCCGAGGGCCAGCCAGCCCACGACGGCCAGGACCACGACCACCGCGACGACACCGAGGATCAGTCCGACCTTCGGCCCGCCCTGCTGCTGAGGCGGCTGCCTGCGCTGCGGCTCGCCGTCGTCGACGAACGCACGGAACATCTGGGTGCTGCCCGCGGGGTCCGGAGTGCCCTCGGGGCCCTGTGGGGCATGGGGGTTGTGTGCCATACGGCAGGACCCTAGCGAACGCGGGGATCCCGCCCAACCCCGGGCCCGCCACCGGCCGCCCTCTTTTCGGCGCCGGACGCACCGTCCGGGGATCGCACGCCCGTTAAGTCCTCGAACGCCCGTTCCCGGGCTCCGCAGCGCCCCCCTCGCACTCCCGGACGGCTCTTTTCCCAGGTCGGGAGCTGCCGCGCCGGGTATTGACCCGCGCCATGCGAAGCCTTTTGGGTTCCTTTACTCCGCTCGCCCCGATTTCATTTGCCTGTAGCAACCAATGGCTTCTATGGTTCCATGGTTGCCCCAAGCAACAAGATGTCGGGAGGGTCCCATGGCCGCACAGAGTCAGTACGCCGAACTGGCTCGGCAGCTCAGCGCTGTCGGCGCCGTCAAGCGGAGTCTGGCGCGCATCCTGCCCGCCGAGTGCCCGGGTGGCTCCGCCGCCGTACTGACCCTCCTGGAACAGCACGGCGAGATGCGGATGAGCCGCCTCTCGGAGCTGCTCGCCGTCGACACCTCGGTGACCAGCCGGCATGTCGCCCACGCCGCGGAGCGCGGCTGGATCGAACGGACCCAGGACCCCGGCGACCGACGCTCGCGCATCCTGCGGCTGACCCCCGCGGGACGCGATCTGCTGGACGAGCTGGCCCGGCGGACGACCGAGATCTTCGCGCGCACGCTCGACGACTGGACCGACGACGAGGTGGGGCAGCTCAACGCACTGCTGGACCGGCTGCGCGGCAGCTTCGGCGACGGCCGGGACCGGCGCCACGACGTTCCGTACACCCGGACACCCATGCGGCGGGACACGCCCGTGCGGCACCAGACGTACACGACGCAGGACTAAGGAATTCAATGGCTACGACCACACCAGCGGGTGTGCGGGGCGGCCACGCCAAGCATGGAGGCGCCCCCGCCGTCACGCCCGGTACCCCGATGACGCACCGCCAGATCATGGAGGCCCTCTCCGGGCTGCTCCTGGGCATGTTCGTCGCGATCCTCTCGTCGACGATCGTCTCCAACGCCCTGCCCGAGATCATCTCCGACCTCGGCGGCGGGCAGAGCGCCTACACCTGGGTGGTGACCGCGTCGCTGCTGGCGATGACGGCGACCACCCCCCTGTGGGGCAAGCTCTCCGACCTCTTCAGCAAGAAGCTCCTGGTCCAGATAGCCCTGGTCATCTATGTCACGGGATCGGTCGTGGCCGGTCTCTCGCACAACACCGAGATGCTGATCGCCTGCCGGGTGGTCCAGGGCATCGGGGTCGGCGGTCTCTCCGCCCTCGCCCAGATCGTGATGGCCGCGATGATCGCGCCGCGCGAGCGGGGCCGCTACAGCGGCTACCTCGGCGCGACCTTCGCCGTCGCCACCGTCGGCGGCCCGCTGCTCGGCGGTGTCATCACCGACACCTCGTGGCTGGGCTGGCGCTGGTGCTTCTACGTCGGCGTACCGTTCGCCGTGATCGCGCTGATCGTGCTCCAGAAGACGCTGAAGCTCCCGGTCGTCAAGCGCCAGGTCAAGGTCGACTGGTCCGGTGCGTTCCTGATCAGCGCGGCCGTCTCGCTGCTGCTGGTCTGGGTCACCTTCGCGGGCAACAAGTACGACTGGATCTCCTGGCAGACCTACGCCATGGTCGGCGGCTCGGTCGCGCTCGGCGCGCTCTTCGTCCTCGTCGAGTCGAAGGCCCGCGAGCCGATCATCCCGCTGCGTCTCTTCCGCAACCGCACGATCACCCTGGCGTCGCTGGCCTCGCTCTTCGTCGGTATCGCGATGTTCGCCGGCACGGTCTTCTTCAGCCAGTACTTCCAGCTCGCGCGCGACAAGTCGCCGACGATGTCCGGGGTGATGACCATCCCGATGATCGGTGGTCTGTTCCTCTCGTCCACCGTCTCCGGCATGGTCATCACCAAGACGGGCCGCTGGAAGGTCTGGCTCGTCAGCGGCGGTGTGCTGGTGACGGCGGGCCTCGGGCTGCTCGGCACGCTCCGCGTCGACACCCCGTACTGGCACATGGCCGTCTATATGGCGCTGCTGGGCCTCGGCGTCGGCATGATGATGCAGAACCTGGTCCTCTGCACCCAGAACCAGGTCTCTCCGCAGGACCTCGGCTCCGCCAGCTCCACCGTCACCTTCTTCCGCTCCCTGGGCGGTGCGATCGGTGTCTCGGCGCTGGGCGCGGTGCTCGGCAACCGGGTCACCCACTACGTCAAGGACGGTCTGGCCGACCTCGGTCCGCAGGGCGCGGCGCTGGGCCACGGCGGCACGGGCGGCGGCGCCATCCCCGATCTGGACACGCTGCCCGCCCCGCTGCGCACCGTGATGGAGGCGGCGTACGGCCACGGCGTCGGCGATGTCTTCCTCTACTCGGCCCCGGCGGCCCTGGTCGCCCTGCTGCTGACCCTCTTCATCAAGGAGGTCGCGCTGAAGACGCGGTCCGGCGGTGAGGCGTCGGAGGCCGGTGCCACGGCTCCGGGAGCGGCGGCCGGCACCGCCGTCGAGGCGCCCGCGACCGCCGAGGCGCCCGTCGCCGTCGGTGCTCCCGCGGCCGTCGCGGCTCCCCCGGCCACCGGTGCCGGTACCGCCGCGGCTCCCGCCGCCCTCGCCGGGATACCGGCCCAGAGCGCCGCGCCCGCCGCGGCCATGACCGCTCCGCTGTACGGCACGGCCGTACGCGGCGTGGTGCGCGGCACCGAGAACGCGGCGGTGCCCGGAGCGGCCGTCACCCTGATCTCCCTGGCCGGACGCCAGCTCGCCCGCTCGGTCTCCCAGCCCGACGGCGGCTATGTCCTGGACGCGCCGGGCTCCGGTTCGTACGTCCTGATCGCCTCCGCCGACGGCTTCCAGCCGCAGGCGTCCACGGTGGTCGTCGGAGACGAGCCGGTGGTGTACGACATCCTGCTCTCCGGGACCAGCGGACTGGCCGGGACCGTGCGCGCCGCGGACGGCGGGCTGCCGGTCGAGGGCGCGATGGTGATCGTGACCGATGTGCGCGGCGATGTCCTGGCCACCGGGAAGTCCGTCGAACAGGGGGAGTTCTCCTTCGCGGAGCTGGTCCCCGGCTCGGTGACCGTCGCGGTGAACGCGACCGGCTTCCGGCCGCTGGCCCTGCCGGTGGAGATCGGCGGCCAGGGGGTGACCCGGATCGAGGCACTCCTCCAGTCCGGCGCCACGGTCCAGGGCACGGTCAGGGCGGGCGCCGACCGGCGGCCCGCGCCCGACGCCCGCGTGACCCTGGTCGACGCGGCCGGGAACGTGGTCGCCACCGCGACGACCGGGGACGACGGGGCGTACGGCTTCGCCGATCTGAACGCGGGCGAGTACACGGTCATCGCGACCGGATACCCGCCGGTGGCCGGCGCGCTGACGGTGACCGGCCGCGGTGTCGACGGGTACGACATCGAACTCGCCCACCCCGGCGAGTAGTCCGCCGGTCCGCGCGGATCCGGACCCCCGGGCGAGGTGGCGCTCCGTAGCGGAGGCGGCGCGTCGCCCGGTGCGGGACGGGCCCCGGGGGCGCGGGCGGCGAGCAGGGGACGGCCTGCCGCCCGCGCCCACCGGGGCCCGGTGCTCGTTGAGGTGAACACCGATGGATACCGATGGATACCGATGGAAACGCCGGAAACGACGCCAACCGCGGTAACGGACCAGGAGCGCCGGGACCGGTGCCGAGGAGAGAGAGCAGGGAGGGAAGCGGGATGGGGCTTCGCGGACAGGTACGGACACGGGACGGCTGGGCCGTCCGGCACGCGGTCGTGACCATGACCGACATGACCGGCGCGCAGGTGCTGCGGACGGGGGCCGGGGAGGACGGCTCCGTACGGGCCGAGGTGCCGCTGGCGCCGGGCCCGTACACCGTCGTCGTGACGGCCGTCGGATATACGCCGGTCGCCTCCACCGCGCTGGTGACGGCGAGCGGACGGGCCGAGGTCGGCACGGTGGTGCTGGCCCGGCAGGGCGGGGTCGAGCTGCCGCCGCCGGGCGTCTGGAGCGTGGACCCGGCGCACTCGTCGGTGAGCGCGGTGGCGCAGCATCTCGGGATCTCCAGCGTGCACGGGCGGTTCAAGGAGTTCGGGGCGCGGATCGAGATCGCCGGCGCGGCCACCGGGGCCGAAGGGGGCGAAGGGGCCCACGGCGGGCACGACCAGGCGCGTGTCGACGCGGTCATCGCCGCGGCGAGCATCGACACCGGCAACGCGCTGCGCGACAAGCACCTCAGGTCGCCCGACTTCCTCGACGTGGAGCGCTTCCCCGAGATCACGTATGCCAGTACGGGACTGACCCCGGCGGGCCCCGACCGCTGGACGGTGCACGGGCGGCTGTCGCTGCACGGTGTCGTCCGCGAGGTGGACCTGGATCTGAGCTATCTGGGCACCGGTCCCGACCCGTGGGGCGGTGTACGGGCGGCCTTCCGCGCGACCACCGAACTGAGCCGCGAGGACTTCGCCATGAACTACAACCAGGTCGTCCAGGCGGGTATCTCGGCGATCGGGACGACGCTGCGGGTGGAGCTGGACATCCAGGCGGTGCAGGGCGAGAGCGTGCCGACGGCGTAGGCACCCGAGGGACGGAGGGCGCGGAGGGCGCGGCCGGGGGGTACGGGCCCGGGTGGCGGCCGGGGGGGTACGGGCGCGGGGGGCGGGTGCCGGGCGGCGCGGGTGGCGGGTGCCCGGTCGGGCCGGACGGACGTCGTAGGCTGCCGACCATGGCACCCAACATCGCAACGAACACCGCCGTGGACCGCGCCGAGCTGCTGGAATTCGTCCGCCCCCGGCACCGGGCGATCCTGCTGACCACCCGTTCCGACGGCCGCCCCCAGGGCTCCCCGCTGACCTGTGGCGTCGACGACTCGGGCCGTATCGTCGTCTCCACGTACCCCGAGCGCGCCAAGACGCGCAACGCCAAGCGGGACGACCGGGTGAGCCTGATCGTCCTGTCGGACGAGTGGGACGGTCCGTGGGTCCAGATCGACGGCACCGCCGAGGTGATCGATTCACCCGAGTCGGTCGAACCGCTGGTCGAGTACTACCGGAACATCGCGGGCGAGCACCCCGACTGGGACGAGTACCGCGAGGCGATGGTGAAGCAGGGGAAGTCCATCATCCGCGTCACCCCCGAGCGCTGGGGCCCGCTCGCCACCGGCGGCTTCCCGGCCAGGCTGGCCCCGCAGCAGTAGCGGCCCACCCGGTGGAGGGGCCCTTCCGACGGGCCCCTCAGCCGCGGTCGCGCATCGCCTCGATGCCCGCGACGAGGAGTTCGAGCGCGAACGCGAAGTCCCGGTCACGCATCTGCGCCACCGTGTCGCCGTCCCGCGACGCCATCAACGCGTCCGCCCCCTCGAACGACGCCCTGAACCGCGGCTGTTCGCCGATGGCCCCCATCGCCTGCCGGTAGTACTCGTCCTGGCTCACGCCCGCCTCGGCGGAACGCTGGACGAAGTGGCCCTCGATCGTGCCGAATCCGTACACGAACTGGAAGACCGCCGCGAGGGCGCCCGTCTGGCCGTGCGGCCCCAGACCCGTGCGGCCCATGACCGTCTGGACAGCGGCGGAGAAGACCATCGAGTGCGGGCCGATGTTGAGATACCTGCCGACGAGCGGGGAGACCCAGGCGTGACGGACCAGCACCGCGCGGTAGGTGACGGCCAGTTCGCGCAACTGGTCGCGCCAGTCGGCGCTCTCGTCCGTCAGATCCGGGACCCGGACCTCGCCGAAGACGGCGTCCAGGGCGAGTTCGAGCAGATCGTCCTTGGTGTCCACGTACCAGTAGAGGGACATGGCGGTGACACCCAGCTCCGCGGCCAGCCGCCGCATGGAGAACTTGGCCAGGCCCTCCGCGTCGAGCAGCCGTACCGAGACGGCGGTGATGCGGTCGCGGTCGAGCCCGGCGGGCTGCCCCGACTGGCCGGCGGACTGACCGGTCGAAGAGCCGGCTGACTGACCAGTGGCGGAGCCGGGGGACCGACCCGTGGCAGAGCCGGGGGGCTGCCCCGTGGCGGAGCTGGGGGACTGGCCCGGCCGGTCCGGGCGCTCGCTCCTGCGGCCCCGGCCCGCCGGCTTCCCCTCCAGCCACACGCTGGTACGGGTCGGCCGCTTGGTCCGGTCGGCTTCCGGCGCCATGGGTGAGCCTCCTCGGTTCCCTCCGGCCGGACATGACCGGACTCCTGTTACCTGCCCGGCTCCGGCCGTGACCGGCCCCGGCGGCCGGGGGACGGGGGCCCGCCACCGGGAACCGGAAGCCGGAGTCCGGAAGTCCGGCCGGAGTCGATGCTATGCCGCCCCTGGAGGAGAGTCTGCCCGCTCGGCCCTGCGCAGCAGCAGTGCGGCCAGCAGTCCGCCCGCCAGTACGGCCACCGCGCCGGCCAACTGGCTTGTCTCCAGACCGGAGGCGAACGCGTCCGAGATCCGCAGCCGTTCTTTCTCCCCCTCCGCCGCCGCGAGCGCGGCCGGGAGCGACGCCGCACCGACGGCGGCCGGAACGAGCGCGGCGAAACGGGAGTTGAGGACCGCGCCCAGGACGGCGACACCGAGTCCGTTCCCGAACTCGGCGAGCGTGCCGTTGACACCCGCGCCCACGCCCGCCTTCTCCCGGGGAATCGCGCTCATGACGGCGTTGGCCATGGCCGGACCGGAGAGCGCGACGCCCGCCCCCATCACGATCAGCCCCAGCAGCATCCCGTCGTAACCGTCCGCGCCGAGGACCGCGATCGCGGCGAGTCCCGCCGCCACCAGGGCCATTCCGGCGGCGATGGTGCCCGGGGTGCCCAGCCTCGGCAGCAGCCGCGCCCCGGCGCCGGCGAGATTGAGGACGACGACGGTGGCCGCGAACGGAGCCGTACGCAGCCCCGCGTCCAACGGGCCCCGCGGTCGTCTTCGCGATCATCTCCGGCCCCGAGCACGGCTGGACCTCGGCACGGACGCTGCTCCCCGCCGCCGCGGGCATGGCCGTCCTGGGCGCCTTCGTCCGCTGGGAGCTGCGATGCCCGTATCCGATGCTGGACATGCGCTTCTTCCGCGACCGGCGGTTCACCGGGGCGGTGACGGGCGCCGTCCTGGTCGCTTTCGGCATGAGCGGCTCACTCTTCCTGCTGACACAGCATCTTCAGTTCGTCCTCGGGTACGTCATACCGAGCGTGGAGAGCAGCGCGCCGAGCAGATCGGGACGGTCGCCCTCCTTGGTCCTCGACTCGGGTACGAGCGCGGCGACCGCGAGCAGCCCGACCGCCGCGACCGGGATGTTGATCAGGAAGATCGCGCCCCACCAGAAGTGGTCCAGCATGACTCCGCCGATCAGCGGACCGACCGCGAACCCGAGGGAGTTGACGGTCGCCCAGAGGCCGATCGCCTTGACCCGCTCGGTGTCGTCGAAGATCTGGACGACCACGGCGAGGGTGGTGGTGATCAGCAGCGCGCCGCCGACGCCCATTCCGGCGCGGGCGGCGATCAACTGCCCGCTGGACTGGGCGAGTCCGGCGGCCAGTGAGCCGAGGCCGAACAGGGCGAGGCCCGCGATCAGCCTTGTACGGTGTACGGGAATCATCGCCGTACACCGTACAAGGGATTGCCTTACGCCGTATAGCTGGCCGTGAGAGCTACCGCACCTCGCAGAGCAGAGCGCGCGGGCTCCTGCCGGGCTCCTGCGGGACACCGACCACGGCGGCGGTCGCGCTGAGCGGCTGTCCCCCGGGTGACGGACCGCCCGGTGCCGGGCAGCGGGCCGGCCCGGCGCACCGGCCGAGACACACCGGCCGGGAGGCCCTGGCCTCATGGTGCCTCGCCTGGCTCAGCGGCCTTGATCAGATATCCCGCGCCCCGCCGGGTGTGGATCATGGGCGGACGTCCGGCGTCGATCTTCCGGCGCAGATAGGAGATGTACAGCTCGACGATATTGGCCTGGCCTCCGAAGTCGTACGACCAGACCCGGTCGAGGATCTGCGCCTTGCTCAGCACCCGGCGCGGATTGCGCATCAGATAGCGCAGCAGCTCGAACTCGGTCGCCGTGAGATGGATCGACTGCCCGGCGCGGGTGACGTCATGGCTGTCCTCGTCCAGGGTCAGATCACCGACGACCAGCAGCGACTCACTGCGGACCGCCGTCGCGCCGGACCGCCGTATCAGTCCGCGCAGCCGGGCCACGACCTCCTCCACGCCGAAGGGCTTGGTGACATGGTCGTCGCCGCCCGCGGTCAGCCCCGCGATCCGGTCCTCCACGGCGTCCTTGGCGATGAGGAACAGCACGGGCACCTGGGGCAGTTCGCGCCGCAGCCGTGCCAGTACGGCCGGCCCGTCCATATCGGGCAGCGTCACATCCAGCACCACCGCGTCGGGCCCGAAGTCCCGTGCGGACCGCACCGCGCCCGCGCCGTCACCGGCGCTGCGCACCTCCCACCCCTCGTACCGCAGGGCCATGGAGAGCAGTTCGGTGAGCGACGTCTCGTCGTCGACGATCAGCACCCGGACGGGGCTCCCGTCCGGCCTGAGCATTTCGGTACGCCCGCGGGGCGAGGTCATGGTCATGCTGGTCAACCCTGAACAAGGCGCCTGAGAGCCCTCTTGCCGGATCCTGTGAATTCCCTGAGAAACCCGGCGCCGCGCCATGGGGCCCCGGTGTTGTGCCGTCGGGGCGCTCCAAACCCTCCCCGGGCGGCCTCCCCAGGCAGGCTCTCAGAGCGCTCCAGGGGCTCCTGGGACTCCGGGGGCTCCAGGGGCTCCAGGGGCTCCAGGGGTATCGAGCCCGAAGAGCCGGGCCCCGTTCCCGTAACAGACCGCGCGCAGCCAGTCGTCCCCCAACTCCAGCCGCTCCAGGGCCTCCAACTGGTGCAGATAGGGATAGGGGATGTTCGGGAAATCCGTCCCGAGCAGGATCCTGTCCCCCAGGTCCGCCAGCCGTCCTCTCGCCTCCCGGGGAAAGGGCGCGAACCGCTCGCTGAAGTCCGTGAACGCCATGGTCGTGTCGAGCCTGACCTCCCCGTACCGCTCGGCGAGACCCAGGAAGTCCGTGTACTCCGGCATCCCGAGATGCGCGACGATCAGCGACAGCCCGGGATGGCGTGCCAGCAGCCGGCCGACCGGTTCCGGCCCGGTGTGCCTGCCGGGCGCGGGCCCGGAGCCGCAGTGCATGACCACCGGGACCGCCGCCTCCGCGAGCAGTCCCCAGACCCGGTCGAGCCGCTCGTCGTTCGGGTCGTACGCGCCCACCTGGAGGTGCGCCTTGAAGACGCGGGCGCCGCCCACGACGGCCTCGCGCACATACGACTCGACGCCCTCCTCCGGGAAGAGCGTGGCCGTGCGCAGACAGTCGGGCGTACGAGCGGCGAACTCGGCGGCCCAGCCGTTCAGCCACCGCGCCATGCCCGGCTTGTGGGGGTAGAGCATCGAGGTGTACGCCCGCACGCCGAACGCGCGCAGCAGAGCGACCCGTTCGTCCTCCTCGTGCCGGTAGGTGATGGGCCACTCCATGCCGATGAGCGGCCCGGCGGAGTCGAAGTACGCCCACACCTTCTTGAGGACGCGTTCCGGCATGAAGTGCGTGTGGACGTCGACCAGCCCCGGCAGTCCGGCCCGTGCCAGAAACGCCCGCACGCCCGCGCTCTCCTGATCGCCCATACCGACAATCACCGTCCCACCGGTCGACGAGGTCAGAAGAGCCCATCCTGCACGTCCCCGCCGGACAGGGCGCGCACGGGTACGGTGATCGCGCCGCCGGCCCCTGCCGCACCCCGTCCCACCCCGTCCCCCGCCAGCTCCCAGCCGGTCATGAGCCGGGTGTCGAGGACCACGAGCCCGCCGTCCCCGGTGGCGAGATGGAGATCGGGCCCGGCGGCGGCGACCAGCCGCCCCGCGACGCGCCCGCCGTCCACCAGCTCGCTCACCACGCCCGTGGCAGGCGCGAGACCGTCCAGGCCGAAGACCTCCGTATGGTCCACCGCCGTGAACCCCACCCGCTCCAGGGAGTGCGGCCATCCCTCCAGCGCGACCGCCCGCGCGTGCACCTCCTCGATCTCGGCGGCCCGTTCCGCCCGGGGCGGCAGCGCGGACCGTACGGCGCGCTTCTCCGCGTACGGAATCCGGTCCGGCACCCCCAGCGCCGTGCGCAACAACTCCTCGGTCCGGCGCGCCGCCATCAGCGGCCCCCGCCCGAGCCAGCCGAACACCACGGCCCCCTGCTCCAGCAACCGCGCCGGTCCTCGCTCCTCGGCGGTGATCCCGACCTTCACCAACCCCGGTCCGAACCAGGCGAGATAGACGCGATAGGTCCGTGGGTCGTCGGCGACGGTGTCGGCCGCCACGGAGTGCGCCCGGTCCAGCCGCGCGCACTCGGGGCACAGCCCGCCGGTGCTCCGCCCGCCGATCGCCGCCCCGAGGGGACACACATTCCCGCGCGCGCCCCCACATCCCCGTATCCCCAGCGCCCGGAACCCCAGCTCGAACCCCCACCGCAGCTCCCGCTCCCGCCGCTCCCGTCCCCTCTCCCACAGCAGCGCGGGCCCCGCCCCGCCCCACCGAAGGCCCCGGCACCGCCAGAACGCACGCGTGAGCCCGTCACCACCGGCACGGCGGCCCGCGACGGCGGCGCTCATCCGTCATCACCACGCTCCCGTATCACCACGCACCCCGCTCACACCCGCTCCACACCCGCCGCCCGGCCCCCCAGCGCCCGCGCGGCCGCGGTCCGGCCGGATCAGTCGCCGGAAGCGCCCCAGAAGTAGATCTCCCGAGGCTCTCCCCGCCCATCGTGCAGCACCACGCACCGCCCCTGCCAACGCTCGAATCCGAAGGCCTCGAACGCGGGCACATCACTCCGGGTGGGCTTCGAGGTGCCCAGAACACGCAGCGCCTCATCCTCGGGCACCGGTATCAGAACACCGTCTTCCGGATATTCGCCGGGACCGGCTATCCGGAAGATATCCAGGATCGAATGCGTACCGCTCTCCTGGACGGACTCGTCCTCCCACAGCTCTTCCAAAGTGCCCGGCCGCGGACCGTCCTCCTGATCCCAGTAGTAGTCACGCTCCTCGAACACCTTGCGCCGCAACTCCTCGAATGCCGTCCCGAGGTCCTCCTGATACGGCACCGAATAATCCCACCCTGACGCACCCACGACATGCCCCTCCCCACACCGATGAACCTGCTATGGACGCTAACATCCCCCACTGACAACGCCCCTCCCGGCCGGACCCGCGCGCAGCGCCGGGGCCCCGCGTCCGAATAGGCCGGGGCAATCCTCCGGCAAGGAAGTGCGTCGCCGCCGGCCCGCTTCTTCGCGCCGTTCTTCGCGCCATCCACCGTCGCGGACCTGCGCGAGAAGCCGAAGAAAGGTTTCTTCGTATATATCCTCCGCCCTCGCCCGCCGGAATCCCTCACCGGCCCGCTTCTCGCGCCCCCGACCCTGCCCCGATCCCGGTCGCCTCACAACACGCCGAAAGACGAACGCTTCGAAGTGCCATTGAATAGCGATTTCACGGGGATCACTCGTATGCCCCACATAAATGGGCACTCGGCAGTGTTGTATGCCAACGACAGAAATGGACGGTCTGTGCGACCCGGGAAGTGCCCGTTACGCCACCGTCTCACTCAGGAGTTGGTCCCTCGATGACGCTTCATTTCCCTGTCGCGGCTCTACGGCGCACAATGTCGGCCTGGGTTGGGGCAGCGCTCACCGTACTGCTCGCCGCCACCGTGGTCGCCGCCACGACCACGCGAGCGAATGCCATCGCGACACCTGTGCCTCTGGGCACGGCGGCCAGTTTCGCCGTGCTGGCCGGTCAGTCGGTCACCAACACCGGTCCCTCGGTGATCACCGGAGACCTCGGGGTAAGCCCGGGAACGGCCATCACCGGATTCCCCCCGGGCCTGGTGATCGGTGTTCAGCACTCCGCCGACGCCGTGGCTCTTCAGGCCCAGTCCGACCTGGTCGCCGCGTACAACAACGCCGCCGGCCAGGCGACGGACGCCGCCCTTCCGCCGGACGCGGGCGGTCTGACCCTCGTTCCCGGCGTCTACACCGCCGCTTCGACGCTCGGGCTCACCGGCACCCTCACCCTGGACGCCCAGGGTGACCCCAACGCCGTGTGGGTCTTCCAGGTCGGCTCGGGTCTGACGACGGCCTCCGCCAGCCAGGTGCTCCTCATCAACGGCGCTTCGCCGTGCAATGTGTTCTGGCAGGTCGGCAGCTCGGCCACGCTGGGCACCGGCAGCACGTTCGTGGGCACCATCCTGGCCCTGACCTCGATCACGGTGACCACGAACGCGAGCATCGACGGCCGGGCGCTGGCCCGTAACGGTTCGGTGACGCTGGACACCAACCGGATCACCCGCCCGCAGTGCTCCAGCACCACGACGGGCGCCACCACCGGCGCCACGACCGGCGCCACGACCGGCGCCACCACGGGCGTCACCACGAGCGGCACGACCGGCGCCACCACCGGTGTCACCACGAGCGGCACGACCGGTTCCCTCACCGGAGGCACCACCGGCGCCACCACCGGAGGCACGACGGGCGGCGCCACGAGCGGCGTGCTCGGCGGCCTGACAACGGGTGGTGTCACCAACGGCGGCGTCCTGGGCGGTGTCCTGACGGGCGGCGTCGTCGCGGGGAACACGGCCGGCAACATCTCCGGCGGCAATGTCACCGGCGGAAACGCCCCCAAGCCCCCGCACCGCAAGCCCATCCACGGCCACCACGGCAAGAAGCCCCACTTCGGCAAGCCCGGCCACCACGGCAAGCCCCACTTCGGCAAGCCCGGCCATCGCCCCGACCACGGCTGGCACCACGGCCCGGACCACGGCAAGCCCGATCACGGCCCGGACAACGGTCCTGACCACGGTCCCGACCACGGCAAGCCCGACCACGGCCCCGACCACGGCCCCGACCACGGTCCCGACCACGGCAAGCCCGACCACGGCCCGGACAACGGCAAGCCGCGCGGCTGGAACGGCCACCAGGGCTACGGCAACAAGCCGGACATGTCCGGTGGCTTCGGCGGCGGCGAGGGCCACGACGGCCCGCCCGCCGAGCACAGGAACGTCAACGGCTGAGAGCACGAGACGTCCACAGCTGAAAGCACGAGCAGAACCGGTGGCGCGCGACGGATCGTTCTCGATCCCGTCGCGCGCCACCGCTGAAGGTCCAGAACACACGCAAGTGAACAGCCGAGTTGGGAAGGCCGGGTGGGGCTGTGCCGGGTGGCGTTGAATCAGTGGATGTGAAGGACCGGGAGCGGACGGGGGCCACACCCGCCGCACCGGAACCGTCCGGGCGGCCGGGCGCGGCCCGCGGCCCGTCGGTACCGGCCCGTTTGCTGAAGGGGGGGCTGGGAGCCGTCGTGGCCCTGTGCCTGGCGGTCTCCCTGGTCCATGTGGTCATGGTGTTCCTGCATGTGGCCCCGCCGAACCCCGTCTCGCAGCGGCTCAGTCGCCAGGTCACCGCCTGGGTCTATCCGCTGTTCGAGCAGAACTGGCGGCTGTTCGCCCCCGAACCCGAATCGGTCAACCGGCAGATCTCCGCGAGGACCGCGCACACCGCTCCGGACGGCACCGTGCAGGTGAGCACGTGGTTCGATCTGACCGCGGTGGACGGTTCCGCGGTGCGGCACAACGTGTTCCCCAGCCATACGACACAGAACATGCTGCGCCGGGCCTGGACCTCGTACTCCGAACTGCACGGCGCGGACGACGTGCCGAGTACGGAGCGGGCCCTGATGATGCAGAAGTATCTGCGCAATATCGCGGCGCAGCGTGTCGCCGCCCATCGCCGCGGCACCTTCGAGTCCATCCAGCTCCGGGTGATCACCACGCCCATCGGCCCGCCCGCCCCCGTGTCCGGCGACCGGCCCGCGGCGGCGACTCCCCCGGCAGCGCTCGACACCCGTCTTCTCCCCTGGTGGAAGGTGACCTCCGATGGGAACTGAACGAGAGGGGGCCACCATCCCCGCACCTCGCCCCCGCCCCCTGAGCGACCGTCTGCGCGACCGCCTGCGCCGCTGTCCGCGGACGGTCGCGGACAGCACACGCCGCCTCCTCCGCCGGGCCGGTGCGCTCCCCGCCCTGCTGACCGGACGGCCGGTGTCCTTGTACGCCGCGGCGGTGCTGCGCATCGGGTACGGGCTGCTCTATCTCGGCTTCCTGCTCCGTGAGTTCCCGCACCGTAACGAGATCTGGGGGCCGGGTTCGGCGTGGACGCCGGAGCTGGCGAGGGAGCTGTTCGGCCAGACGGACTGGGGCAGCGTCCTCACCCTGTCCGACAGCAGGGCGTATTTCGAGGTCTGTTACGCGGTGGCGGTCGTGACGACCGTGCTGTTCCTGCTGGGCTGGCGGACCAGGGCCGTCTCCCTGCTGTTCGCGGGGGTGGTGGTGTCGTTCCACGGCAGGGCGATCTACATGACGGACGGCGGGGACAATCTCATCCTCCTGATGACCGTCCTCCTCGTCCTGACCGCGTGCGGCCGGCGCTGGTCCCTCGACGCGCGCAGGGCCGGGCTCCGGGCCTCCAGGGGCACGGCGCCGAAGCGGGTGGCCGACCCGGAGGCGAGCGGATTCCCGGCGCAACTCCGCGACGCGCGGACGTCCCTGGTCACCGTGGTGCACAACTGCGGCATGTTCCTGATCGCCGCCCAGATCTGCGTCCTCTACGGCTCCGCGGGCCTGTACAAGGTGCAGGGCAGCTCGTGGGGCAACGGGACCGCCCTCCACTACGTGCTGAACCTCGATCTGTTCCGGCCCTGGCCCGCGCTGTCCCTGATGGCGGACGACCACACGGCCCTGCTCACCCTCACCGGCTACATCACCGTCCTGTTGCAGGTCGCCTTCCCGTTCGTCCTGTTCGGCAGGCTCAAGTACCCCGTGCTGACCATGCTGCTGGGCATGCACATCGGTATCGCGGTGCTCATGGGACTGCCGCTGTTCTCCGGCGCGATGATCGTCGCGGACGCCGCGTTCCTCCCGGACCGCTTCTATCTGTTCCTGGGCCGGCTGTGGAGCCGTACACCGGAGCGGACGGAAGCGGACGAGAGCCTCCCGGAAGGCACCGTGACGGTCCCGGCCCAGACCGGCCCCCTGGCGGTGCAGAGGGCCGGCTGACCGTCCTGGACCCCGCGCCACGCCCCTCCCGCCACCTCGCCCCGGTCGCCCGTCGACCGGGGCGAGGCCGCTGAGGGCAGTAACCAGCCCCGCGTCCTCTCGTTGACCACGACGTGTCGAGTCCCAACCCGGCCTCCGAGCCCTGGGCGAGGGTTGGCGCGGCCGGGCTGCCGGTGACCTCCGCTTCCCGTCCTGGACGGTCGCCGTCAGCCGTCGCCGCCACGGCAGACCCGGAGGCCCTGCCGATCTTCCGGCAGGGCCTCCGGCCATCCACCCACCCGCGGTCGCCATCGGTCGGCACCGTCACGGAAACGCCGGAGGCCCGATCGATTCCTCGATCGGGCCTCCGGCGTGCTGTGCACTCGGCAGGATTCGAACCTGCAACCTTCTGATCCGTAGTCAGATGCTCTATCCGTTAAGCTACGAGTGCTTGGCTTTCCGGGCTTTTCTTCCCGGTCGGCGTTGCGGGAACAACATTACATGACCTGTGGCGCCAGGTGAAATCCATTGCCCGCACCAGCCCTGACCTGCGAAAACGGCTGGAATCACGGGAATCGACCACTGCGCACGGCATACGGGCGGCGCGCGGACGACCGAAGCCCCGGCCGGTGGCCGGGGCTTCGGTGATCATGCGCGGAGGCGGAGGGATTTGAACCCTCGATGGGCTTTAAGACCCAAACCGCATTAGCAGTGCGGCGCCATAGACCGGACTAGGCGACGCCTCCAGCACACCCGCGCGGGCGCGAGTGGTGCGATGCAGATGATGACACAGCCAGGTGGGGTGTCACCAATCGCTCCTCACGGTACTAGGCGGGCGGGGCACAGAGCAAAGCCCTTCCGGGTGCGCAACGCCGGAGCCCGAGGCGCGTTAGAGAGGTCGGGGCGCCGCCCCCGGATCCGTACCGCCCCTGGATCCGTAACCCGTCAGGAGCTTCCATGCCGCGTCGTCTCTCCCTCATCGCCGCCGTCTCCATGGCCGCGTCGGCCGCCCTGCTGGGGGCCGTGGCGCCCGCCGCCGTCGCCGGTTCCTCCGTCCCGGATCTCCCCCTCTCCCGGCTCGCTCCGGTTCCTGCGCCGCTGCCGGCGCCCTCGGAAGAAGGCGCCTCGGAAGGAGGCGCCTCGGAGACGGCCGGCACCTCGGAGACGGCCGCCGCCGGCGCGTTCACCATCACCGTCGCGGACACCGGGTTCGCGGGGACCGACGGGACGTTCAAACTGACGTGCGGACCGGTCGGCGGGACGCATCCCCGGGCGCGGGCCGCCTGCGAGCGGCTGGCCGAGTTGCGGCGCGCGGGGCAGGATCCGTTCGCGCCGGTGACGCCGGGCGCCCTGTGCACCATGCAGCACGGCGGCGACGCCACCGCCCGGATCACCGGCATCTGGCACGGCCACCGCGTCCACGCCTTCTTCGACCGGAAGAACGGCTGCGAGATCGCCCGCTGGCGCACGCTGGAGCCGGTCCTGCCGAGGACCAGGCCGTAAGCCCCCGTTCGCGCCTTCCGCACCCCGGGACCGTAAGGGCGCGCCTGTCGCACCCCGGGCCCGTACGGCTCGGAACCGGGACGCGTCGGCACGGTGACCGGGCGATGACAGGCAGCGAGGTCCTGTCCCGGCGGAGGCCAATCCGGGGCCATTCGCACAGAACCCTCATCAAGGCTCCGGCTCATCCGCCGCCGCGGTCACCTCCCCAGCCCTTAGACTCCCTCCAGTGACATGCCAGGACCCGGGAGGCAAGATGGGTGCGGCGGTCCGCAAGGTGCAGTGGGTCAGGGAGGAAGCGTCGTCGTGAGCAGCAGGCCATCCCGAGGCGCTGCTCGCCTCGCGGCGATACTCGACGCACTCCCCGACGGCTTGGTGCTCGTCAACGCCAACGGCACGGTCGTCAACGCCAACACCATCGCGCTGGAGATGTTCGAGACCCCCGGCACGGCGCTCGTCGGCCGTGGGCTGCTCGATCTGCTCCCCGAGTTCGACTCCAAGCTGATCCCCGGCTCGATGCGGCGTCCCGACGCGGCGGACGCGCGCGGCCGTACGAAGCCGACGCGCATGGTCGCGCGGCGCACGGACGGCAGTGAGTTCCCGGCCGAGGTCACCAGCGCGAGCCTGGAGGACGGCAGGGACGCGTACAACGACTCGCACAGCTACACCGGCGACGAGCTGTTGATGCTGGTCGTACGGGATCTCTCCGGCACCATGGACACCGAGGCCGAGCTGGCACGCTCGCAGCGCCAGACCGAGATGATCCTGCGGGCCGCCTCGGAGGGTGTCGTCGGTACGGACACCGAAGGACGGGTCGTTCTCGTCAATCCCGCCGCCGCGCAGATCCTCGGCTTCCGCGCCAGCGATCTCGGCGGCCACCAGCTCCACCCGCTGATCCTGCACTCGCGCGCGGACGGCGAGCCGTTCCCCTACGCGGACTCGCCCCTCGCCGACACGCTGAGGTCGGGACGGAAGCACCGGGTGCGCGGCCAGGTCCTGTGGGCGAAGAACGGCAAGCAGGTGCCGGTGGATCTCACCACCGCGCCGGTACGCGACGGCGACCAGCTCGTCGGCGCCGTCATGACCTTCACCGACCGCCGTCCGCTGGACGAGCTGACCAAGCAGCACGCCGACGAACTGGAGGAGGCGGCGGAGCGGCACACGGCCGAGCTGACCGCCACGACCGACCGGCTCACCACCGAGCTGACGGAGACGACGGACCGGCTCACCACCGAGCTGGCCGAGGCGGCCGAGCAGCACGCGGCCGAGCTGGCGGACCGCAGCGACCGGTACGCGGCCGAGATCGAGGAGCTGACGGAGCGGTACGGGGAGTTGGCCGGCCGGCACTCCCAGCTCACCGCCGTACTCGGGGAATCGCTGCGCGGACCGCTGGAGGAGCTGCGCGGCGAGCTGGGCACGCTCGCCGCCGACCCCGCCGGGCAGCTCTGGCCCGAGGCGAACCAGATCCTGCACCATCTGGCCGCCGGGTACGCGCGGATGACGACACTCGTGGACAACGTCCTCGGCTACCAGCGGCTCGACGCCGGCACGGAACAGCTCGTCAAGACGAACGCCCTGCTCGACGGGGTCGTCGCGGCCGGTGTGGAGGGCGCGATCGAGCTGATCGGCCCCGGCCGGGCGCAGTTCGCGGTGCATGCCCCGCCGATCGAGGCCGAGGTGGACGCGGCGCGGCTGGCGACGGCGCTGGCGCATCTCGTCGCCGATGTGGCCGGGGTCGACTCGACGGGCCGGGCCCGGCTGGTGCCGGGCGGCGGATACGTCGACTCGACGATCGTGGTGGCGGCGGCGCAGCGCGGTGATGTCGTACGGATCGAGGTGCGCGGGCCGTTCGCCGGCGGCGACGCGGTGCACGAGCCGATCGTCCGGGGGATCGTACGAGCGCACGGTGGCGTGTTGCAGACGCACGAGATGCCGGGCCTGGGCGGCAGCGCGTATGTGCTGGAGCTGCCGCTCGGGGAGGGCGCGGGTACGGTTCCGCCGCCCGCCCCGGTGTCTGCGGACCCCCAGCCGGCCCTGCCGGCGCAGCAGCAGGGTCCCGGCACCTCGGGCGGCGGCAGGCGGCGCGCACGGCGCGCGTCCACCGACGCGTTTCTGGAGGGTCCGGCCGAGGACGCCGGGGAGCCGACGGGGCGGCGGCGGGCGCGTGCGGCCGGTGCCAGTGCCGGGAGCGGGGCTTCGGGGACGGCGGCCGGTGTCCAGGGGGATTCCGGGGCTTCCGCCGCCACCGGGGCTCTCGCGGCCTCCGGTGCTTCCGCGGCCTCCGGGGCAGCGGGGGCCGTAGGGACGGCAGGGGTGGTCGGGGCAGCGGGGGCTGTCGGTGGTTCGGCCGCCGAGGGACCCCGGGATCTGATCCCCTCGCAGGACAGCGGCGGCACCGGGCGCCGGCGCGGAAGGCCCAGTCCGGCCGAGGACGTCTCGGTCGGCGGCGCGGGCATGGTGCCCGCCGCAGGACCGGGTACGGCACCAGGTGCGGGAGCGGGCGTAGGTGTGGGGGCGGCCGTCGCGCTGCCCTCCGCCGCGCCGTCCGAAGGCTCGGTGGTCACGGCGGCCGAAGGCGCGCGTCCCACGGGCCGGGCGGCGCTCGGCCAGGCCGTACCGCCGCAGGGTGTACCGGTGGACGCGGCGGCGGGTACGGGACGCCGGGCACGGCACGGCGGGCAGAGGGCGCTTCCGGCGCTTCCTTCCGGGCCCACGGCGCCCGCGCCCGCACCCTCGCCTGGTCCCGAAGCTGTACCGGTGGCCCCCGCGCCCGCTGTGGGCGCCGGTGGGGCCGGTGGGGCCGCGACATCTTCCGTGCCGCCCGCGTCGACCGCTCCGGCCACTTCACCCGCGTCGCCCATGCATGGCGCGCCGTTGATGCCTGGCGCGCCGTCCATGCCTGGCGCTGCGGTGGCGCCGGGTTCGCCGGCCGTGCCTCCCGTGGGCCGGGCTCCGATGCCCGTACCGGCCCAGGGGCCCGTACCGGTCCAGCCTTCGGCTCCCGCGCCGCTGCCGCCCGTACAGCAGGTTCCCGGGCAGTCGATTCCCGCGCAGCAGACGGTTCCGGCGGCCTCGGGGGCGCAGCCTGCCGGGCGCCGTGCCCGGCGGGCGCTGGCTCCCGCGCAGGAACGGCACGCGCCGGCGGAGTCCGAGGGAGCCCGCAGCGCGTTCGCCCTGCCGCCCGCCGCCGCCGACCGCGCCCCGGCGCCCGTCGTCCCGCCGCAGGCCGCCGGGGTTCAGGACGCCTCGTTCCCGGGCCGCCACGACGCGGTACGTACGGCACCGGACGCCGACCACACCCCGCCGCAGGCGCACCCGTTGCCCGCGCCCTCGGGGCGCCGCCGCAGCACCATGGACACCCCGCCCCCCGCGCCCACATGGCCCGAGAGCCCCGTGAACGCGGGCGGCGCGGGCGCCGGGGCCGTGGACGGCCTCACGGGCAGTGGCACCGGTGCCATGCCCCTCGACCCGAACGGCTGGGGGAACCCACCGGCCGCTCCCGGACCCGCGGCTCCCGGACAGGCCGCCCCCGGACAGGCGGCCCCCGGACAGGGCGCCGATCCGGTGTTCAACGGCCCGGGAATGCCCACCACTTCGGGCTTCGGCATGATGACCGGACCGCCGGGCTGGCCCGACGACCCCCGCCCCGCCGCGGGCACGGACGGCTATACGGACGGCTATACGGGCAGTGACACCGGCGGCATGCCGCCCGCCCAGACACCGCCCACGGCCCCGACGGGACCCACAGGACCGGCAGGATTCACGGGACCGGCGGGACCGGCCGCGCCATCCGCCCCGGGAGGCCCGGCCCTTCCGGCGGCCCCGGCGGCCCAGGGCGCTCCAGGTGCCCCGGGTGCGCCAGGTGCGTCCGGTGCGCCGGGTGAGCCCGCCCTCACGGATCCCCGGCGCGGCGCTCATCAACCGCTGCCGCCCGCGCTGCCGCTTCCCGAGGAGACCCCGGTCTCCCCGGACTCCACCCAGGGCCGCGCCTTCAGCGTGCGCACCCTCGGCCAGGGCGTGCCCTTCACCCCTCAGCCGCCCGCGTCGCAGGGCCAGCACCACCCCCAGGGCCAGCACCCGAACCAGGCCCAGCATCCGCACCAGGGCCAGGGCCAGGGCCTCGGCCAGCCCCCGTCCCTCGGGCCCGTACAGCCCGGCGGTCCGGGACAGGTTCAGGGACAGGGACTGGGTCAGGGACAGGGAGCGGGACAGTCCGGGCAGTCCCTCGGCTCGGGCCGGCGCCGCAAGCTCGGTACGCCGCCCGCCGACGCCGACGACCGCTCGGAGCAGAACGCCCGGCCCCACCCCCACGCCCCGTCCCACCTCCAGGCCGCTCCGCAGCCGCAGGGCCAGCAGCACCCCGCGAACCCCTCGGGTCCGTCGAACGCGCCCGCCCCTTCGCACCAGCACCAGCCCCAGCCCGGCGCACCCCAGGGTGGTTCGCGGCTGCCCTCCCCCCATCCCGAGGGCCGGTCGTACGCGATCGGCGCGCCCGACGAGGGCGCCGAGGGTCCCGAGCCGCTGGACGGACCCGGCGGCGCGGTCGAGGTCGCCAACCGCCCCCAGCCACGGCCCGTCGACGACGAACTCCCGCCGGAGCCCCTCGACAACCCCCGTCGGCTGCTGGTCTGGCCCGCGCCCGACGTCTCCACCCAGCAGGCGCTCAGCGACCGTGGCTACCGGCCGGTCGTCGTGCACTCCCGCGAGGAGGTCGACGCGCAGATCGCCGCGTTCCCGGCGGCGCTGTTCGTCGACCCGCTGACCGGACCGATCACCCGTACCGCCCTCCAGTCGCTGCGCCAGGCCGCGGTAGCCGCCGAGGTCCCCGTACTGGTCACGGCGGGTCTGGGCCAGGCGACCAGGGAGGCGGCGTACGGCGCCGACCCGGCCGTACTCCTCAAGGCCCTGGCCCCGCGCGACAGCGAGCAGCACCCGTCGCGCGTGCTGGTGATCGAGGAGCACCAGGAGATCGCGCTCGCGCTGACGGCCACGCTGGAGCGGCGCGGTATGCAGGTCGGGCGCGCGGCCACGGACGACGAGGCGGTCGCCCTCGCCTCCCAGATGCGGCCGAACCTGGTGGTCATGGACCTGATGCAGGTACGGCGGCGACGCGCGGGCATCATCGACTGGCTGCGGGCCAACGGCCAGTTGAACCGGACCCCCCTGGTCATCTACACCTCGGCGGGCATCGACCCGGCGGAGCTGCCCCGGCTCGCCTCCGGGGAGACCGTCCTGTTCCTCGCGGAGCGCTCCACCAGTACCGAGGTGCAGTCCCGGATCGTCGAACTCCTGGCGAAGATCGGGACAAACTAGACATCGCGCCGGACGGACGGGCCGTTGCGGACGCCGGGGGCAGGCATGGACCGCCCCCGGCCGGCGCGTTCCGGACCGACGATTTTCCTGGACCCCGGGTGTGGTGAAACCGGGTGCGGTGAAACCGGGTGCGGTGAAACCGGGTGTACGCGAACCCGGTTGGGGGCGAACCTGGTTGGGGGCGAACCCGGTTGGGGGCGGCGTCCTCGCTAGACGCGGGTGACGTCCAGTTCCCCGTCCGCGTACTGCCTGCGGATCACCTTCTTGTCGAACTTCCCCACGCTCGTCTTCGGCACCGCCTCCACCACCGCCCACCGCTCCGGTAGCTGCCACTTCGCGATCTTCCCGGCGAGGAACTTCTTGAGCGACTCGTAATCGGCCGTCGCACCGTCCTTCAGGACGACCGTCGCGAGGGGCCGCTCGCCCCACTTCTCGTCCGGTACGGCCACGACCGCCGCCTCCGCCACCTCCGGGTGGGCCATCAGCGCGTTCTCCAGCTCCACGCTGGAGATCCATTCACCACCGGACTTGATGACGTCCTTGGCGCGGTCGGTGAGCGTGAGGTAGCCGTCGGGGCTGATGACCCCGACATCGCCCGTCCGCAGCCAGCCGTCCGGGCTGAACTTGTCCTCGGGCTTGATCGGTTCGCCCGTCGCACCGCCGTAGTAGGAGCCCGCGATCCACGGCCCGCGTACCTCCAGTTCGCCGGCCGACTCCCCGTCCCAGGGCAGCAGGTCGCCCCCGGGCCCGGCGAGGCGCGCCTCGACACCGGCCGGGAAACGGCCCTGCGTGACGCGGTACGGCCACTCCTCGTCGGCCGTCAGCCCGGCGGGCGGGTTGGACGTCGTGCCGAGCGGCGACGTCTCCGTCATGCCCCAGGCGTGACAGAGGCGTACGCCGAGCTTGTCGTACGCCTCCATCAGCGCCGGCGGACAGGCGGAACCGCCGATGGTGACACGGGCCATGGAGGTGAGATCGCGCGGACGCGCGGTGACCTCGGCGAGCAGCCCCTGCCAGATGGTGGGGACGGCGGCGGCGTGCGTGGGCCGCTCGCTCTCGATCATCTCGGCGAGCGGAGCGGGCTGGAGGAAACGGTCGGGCATCAGCATGTTCACGCCGGTCATAAAGGTGGCGTGGGGCAGGCCCCAGGCGTTCACATGAAACTGCGGTACGACGATCAGGGTGGTGTCCCGGTCCGTCAGCCCCATCGACTCGGCCATGTTGACCTGCATCGCGTGCAGGTAGATCGAACGGTGCGAGTAGACAACGCCCTTGGGGTCCCCGGTGGTGCCCGAGGTGTAGCACATGGCCGCGGCGGCCCGTTCGTCCAGCTCGGGCCAGTCGAAGGTGGCGGGACGGCCGGCGATCAGCTCCTCGTACTCATGCACCCGCGCGGACACCCCGTCGAGCGGCGCGCGGTCGCCGGGACCGGAGACGACGACATGCTCGACGGTCGGCAGATGGGGGAGGAGCGGGGCGAGCAGCGGCAGCAGCGAGCCGTTCGCGAACACCACGCGGTCGGCGGCGTGGTTGACGATCCAGACGAGCTGTTCGGGCGGGAGCCGGAGGTTGAGGGTGTGGAGTATCGCGCCCATGGACGGGATCGCGAGATACGCCTCGACGTGCTCGGAGTTGTTCCACATGAGCGTGGCGACGCGCTCGTCGGGGCCGACACCGAGTTCGTCGCGCAGGGCGCCGGCGAGCCGTGTCGCGCGCCCGCCGATCTCGGCGAAGGTGCGGCGCTCCGGCTCGTTCCCACCGGTCCAGGTCGTGACCTGTGACGCTCCATGGATGGTCATCCCGTGGTGCAGGATGCGGGTCACGGTCAGCGGTACGTCCTGCATGGTGCTCAGCACGGCAGCGTCCTCCCGGTCGGCGTCAGCGCTACGCGGCGGCAGCGGTACGGGTTGCGGAGATTCTGCGCACGTACCGCGCGGTATGTCACTACCGGGGAACGGGAAAGACCGGGAAGGGAGACGCGTCGTCAACGGGCGTTCGACAGTGGACAGTTGTCGGTGGGCAGTCGCCGGCAGGCAGTTGCCGGCGGACGACCGTCGGCGGGCAGTGGTCGGCCAGGCAGGCATGCGGTCGTGGGCGGGCAGTCGCCGGTGGGCGGTGGGCGGTGGGCGGTGGGCGGTCGCCGGTGGACGGTGGACGGCCCTCAGCGGACAGGGGAGAGATCCGGGTCCTCCCGCAGCTTGCCGAGGGCACGGGACACCGCGCTCTTGACCGTACCGATCGAGACCCCGAGCACCTCGGCGGTCTGGGCCTCGCTCAGATCCTCGTAGTACCGCAGGACCACCATCGCCCGCTGTCGGTCGGGCAGTTTCATCACCGCGCGCCACATCGCGTCATGGAGCACCTGCCGCTCGGCGGGGTCCGGCTCCGGCAGGCTCTCGGGTTCCGGCAGTTCCTCGCAGGCGAACTCGTCGACCTTGCGCTTGCGCCACTGCGAGGTACGGGTGTTGAGCAGGGCGCGGCGGACATAACCGTCCAGGGCACGGTGGTCCTCGATCCGGTCCCAGGCGACATACGTCTTGGTGAGCGCCGTCTGGAGCAGATCCTCGGCGTCGCACGGGTTGGAGGTCAGGGAACGCGCGGTCCGCAGCAGCACGGGCCCCCGCGCCCGTACGTACGAGGAGAACGACGCGTAGGTCGAGTAGGCGGGGCGCGGCGCGTACGGAACGGCCGGCGCGTGAGGTGCGTAGGGCGCGTGCGCGGCCGGTTTGGCGGCCGTGGAGGCACTCGTGCAGACAGGCGTGGTCATGGCTCCACGCTAGGAGTGAGCCCCGCCCCGGGGGATCGGCCCCAGGTCCCGAAGCGATGTCCGCCTCAGGGTGTAGGGGAGGTGCCGGCCCCACCTCCTGAAGGTGGAGGAGGGGCGGGGAGACGGTCAGGGTAGACCCGGGGGAGCCCAGGGGCGGGCCTGACGGACGAAGAGGCGCGGCGGGCCCCGAACGGCGCGTACGACGGGCCCACGACGGCCTCCGGCGGACCGCGCGGCGGGCCACACGGCGGGCCCAGACACCCCCGGGTGGACACCGCGCGGCGGACCGCCGACGATGCCCGCAACGAACCGGGCGACGGACCCCGGACACCTCCCGACGGACCGCGCGGCGGTCCCCGGCGAGTCCCCGTCGGGCCTCCGATGGCGCCCACAACGACCGCGCGACGGCACCGGAGTGCCGCCGCGCAGTTCACCGTTCACCCCTCGGTCGTCCCCCCGTCGGGCCGCGATCTACCAGTGACTGGCGAAGTTCACCGCGACGTTCTCGTTGGACTGGTCGATGGCCGTCCAGCCCGTACCGATCACGTTCGCGGTGTTGTTCTGGTTGGAGGCGCCGGCACCGGTCGCCACCTGCTGGGTGGTCGTCGAGTTGCCGGAGTTGCTCCCGCCCACACCGCTGCCGGCCAGCGTGGCCACGCTCGCGTTCCACTCGTTGTCGGAGAAGGTGTCGTCGTCGGCCTGGGCCACGCCGGTGAACAGCGCGGCGGCAAGGGGCAGGGCGGCAACGGCGGCGAAGGCACGAGCGGTACGGAAGCTTGCCATATCAGTTCCTCCAGAACGAAGTACGGGTGTTTCCAAGGCAGTTGGCCGACCGCCTCGGTCGTTGTGACGACGTCGCGACCTCAGAGTTGCCCATCGCATCTCGCGCGAACCACCCCGGACTCCCCGATTCCCCCGCAAGCGTGAGGACAAGTCGATAAACCCCTATGCACCCCAAAACCGCGTTCCCCCTCCCCGATAATCGACAAATCCCCACAAGGATGGAAGGCGAGCCGGTCACCGAAGCGGACGAATCGTTTCATCCCGCACCCCTCACGGACGGCTCGGGCGACCGTCCCCCTTCCGTTCTTCGAACGCTTGTACGAACATAGAAGCATGGCCACCACCGCCCGGCACCCCGCCACCCTGGCCCTCGCTCACGCGCTGTCCGCCGCCGAACGTGGGCTCCCCGTCTTCCCCCTGTCCCCCACCAAGCTCCCCGCGCTGCGCTCACCCCACCGGGACGAGCCCGAACGAGGCCGTTGCCGTGGCGAGTGCGGGCTCCTGGGCCATGGCGTCCACGACGCCACCACCGACCCCACCGGCGTACGCGCCCTCTTCGCCGCCGCGCCCTGGGCGACGGGTTACGGCATCGCCTGCGGGCGTCCACCGCATCAGCTCATCGGTATCGATCTCGATGTCACCGGCCCGACCGACCCGACCGGCAATCCGACCGGCGGCCTGACCGGTGGCCCGACCGGCGACTCGACCAGCGGCCCGACCGGCGGCCCGACCGGCGGCCCGACCAGGGACTCGACCAGCGGCCCGACCGGCCCGGTTCCGGACTCGGTGGCCGCGCTCCAGCAGATCGCACTCCAGCATCCGTTCACGCTGCCGGAGACGGTGGTCGTGCTGACCCCCAGCGGTGGCCGGCACATCTGGCTGACAGGACCGCCGAACGTCGTCGTGCCCAACTCCGCCGGCCGGCTCGCCCCCGGCATCGACGTACGCGGCGCGGGCGGCTATCTGGTGGGGCCGGGCTCGGTCACGGCCCGGGGCGCCTACCGGCCTGCCCCCGGTACGGAGGGGCTGGCGCCCGCGCCCTGCCCGCGCGCGCTGCTGCGCCTGCTCACTCCTCCGGCCCGCCCCCGACACCGTGGCCAGGACCGGCCCGCGCGGGGCGACGGCCTGGTGCAGTTCGTACGGGCGGCACACGCGGGCCAGCGCAACACCCGGCTGTTCTGGGCGGCCTGCCGCGCGTACGAACACGGCTTCGGTGACGCACTCGTGGAGCCGCTCGTCGACGCCGCCGTACGCACAGGGCTGGACGAACACGAGGCGCGCGCCACCATCGCCTCGGCGGCCCGGCTGACGGCACGCCCGTAAGCACGCAGTCGCTCGGGCAGTCGGGCGCGCAGGCGCTGTGCCGTGCTCTGCCGTGTCGCGGCCGGGCGCTTTGGGGGGAGCGCGGCCTGGCGGGGCGCGGCGGGCGGCGCAGCGCAGCGCGGCTCAGCGTAGCCCGGTATGGCCCGTTATGGCCTGGTGCGGCGCAGCGCGGCTCAGCGCAAGCCCGGTGTGGCCCGGTATGGCCCGGTGCGGCGTCGGTGCGCGAGCGGAGGGCGCCGTACCAGGGAAGCCGGAGAACGGTCAGGAAGCGCTGCCGCCCCTGCGCCGGCGTACCCCCAGGACCAGCACTCCGCCGAGCGCGGTGGCCGCGACCGCCGTGCCCGCCATGAGCGGTGTGCCCTCGGCACCGGTGGCCGCGAGGCTCCCGGAGGGCGTGAGGGCCGAGGGCGCGAGGGACCCCTGCTGCTGCGGGGTGCTCCCGCCCGTACCGCCGGAGCCCGACGCCGCCCCGGCGCCACCGGTTCCGGTGCCGCCACCGTCGGTACCGGAACCGCCCCCGGCCGCCGGCCCCGACCCGGACCCGGAACCACCGCCGGAACCCGTGCCCGCCGTATCTCCCGTGCCTCCCGTGCCTCCCGCACCACCCGTACCTGCCCCGCCGGTCCCCGACCCCGAACCGTTCCCGGCCCCCAGGACCTGGACATTGATCTTCGCCCGGTCGTTGTCGGCGTTGGGGTCGAATTCCGGGCGGATGTCGTAGACCGAGGTGGCCTTCACTTCCCCTGAGGTGTCCCGCGCACCCTTCTTGATCTTCAGGCCGAAGGTGAACGCGTTGACCTCACCCGGGTCCTGCGTCCAGTCGGAGGGGTGGCAGACATAGCGCGGCTTTCCCGGCTCGGACGGCCCCGTCGGTCCGTCCACGCCGAACGGCTGGCACAGCTCGGGCACGTCCACCGCCGTCGTGCCCGGGGGAATGGTGACCATGAGCGCGGGCTGATCGTCGCTCACGTTGTTCTGCACCCAGCCGGGGCCGTGGTTGCGCAGCGCGACCGTGACGGAGACGGCGCTGCCCGCCTTCCCCTTGGCCCGGTCGCCCTGGGCGGCGAGATCGGCGGAACTGTCCGCGTCCACCGCCAGCCGGTGATGGCTCTCGTCGAACCCCTCGCCCGGTTCGGCACCGGTCCGGCCCGTCCCGTACTGGACGACCTCCATCAGCGCGTTCGCCCGGACCTTGAACCGTACGGGCACGGTGATGCTCTTCCCGGGCTCGATCACGGTCTCCAGCCGGCAGAGAGCCTGGCCCACCTGGTCGGGGAGGGTGGTGTACGTGCATCCCGCGGCGATCTCGGGGAACTCCAGCCCGCGGGTGAGCCGTACCCGGAAGACGACCTCTTCGGCAGCGGCGGTGCCGTTGTTCGTGACCGTCACCGCGTCCTGCCGCAGCTCGCCGATCTTCAGAGCTCTCCCGGGCAGTTCCGTCACCACCAACCGCGCCTGTCCTCCGCCGCCGTCGGCCCACGCGGCCGGCACCGGACCGGCCACACCGACGACGGGCACGACGGCGGCCATCGCGGCGCCGGCGGCCACCACAGCGGTCGAGGGACGGAGACGATGGCGCACAGGGGCTCTCCTCGGCAGGGAAACAGAGAACGAACTACGGATGCACGCGAAGTGCTGTTCGCTCTCCAGACCCTTGAGGAACGGTGGAGGTTGTAGCCCGGCCCGCCGAAAGCCCAACAGGCGCACACTTCACGCTTGAACCCGGAACCCGGAACCCGGAACCCGGACCCCGGCCTCCAGGCCCTGGCCGCCCTCTTCCTCACGCCGCCCAGCTCGCAACACCCACCATCCGGGCAACAGGACCTGAGAAGCCAGCCCACTGACTAGTAGTGCTTGGTCATGTTGGTGCGAGGTCTGGCATGTCGCGGTGACAGGTGGGGCAGGCGCCGGTCCAGATCGCGAGGAGTATCTGCAGTTC